>NZ_CP102096.1:0-309283 GCF_024582835.1 Vibrio japonicus | reverse complement strand
GAGTACAGTAGCTATTCATTTATGATGGCTAAGGAAACAGGATGTCTGAGAGCAATAAGCCCGTCGTCATTGACCATGAACCAACGTCACAAAGCAGGCAAGACAAAAAAGCGCACTACATTAAAGACAGTGCCAGCCGCATACTGAACATTGCAGAAAACCATGGTTTAGATGCTTTACTCAGAACACAATCCCCGCAAAGCTCACCTTTTGAGAGAATGCTATCTCGAGAAAAAAAGCGTAGAGAGCAACGACAAAAAAATTTAGAGAACATCCTTAAACTGACTCATCAATCCTGCAAAGACGAAACCGCCGGAGAACCCGATCCTGACTGGCTTTACCGCTTTTTCGATATGGCGCAAGAGGTGCACAACCCTTCGATGCAACGCTTATGGGCTCAGGTTCTCAAAAGAGAGGTCACTAATCCTGGGGCGACCTCCATGAAAGCTCTGAGTGTTTTACGGGACATGACGCCAAAGGAAGCTCAGATCCTACAGCGAGCGTCATCTCTCGCGTGTAGCTTTGGTGGGGACAACAGCCGCAAGGTATTGATTGGCTATCGTTCACAAAGTGGAATATTCACGTTTGGAAAGCGTAACGTAACGAGCAATATTAACGTTGCTAACTTTCAACTGCCCTACTCTAGCCTATTGGTCATGTTTGAACTTGGCCTAATGCACAGTACAGAATTAGAATCGGGAGAGATCGAACTCGACTCTCCGCTTCCACTCGTTTATCAAGGCAAGCAGCTGTCCCTACAGGCACATAGTAAAGGCATAAGATTACGCTACTATCGCTTTAGCCCGACAGGGAATGAACTTTGTAAACTGCTAGGCAATAAACCCAACACGCAATACTACGATCAGTTGGTTGCATTGCTTGGGCAAAAGTTTACGGCTCAGACCGACGCTGAAAGCAGTGTGCATCACACGGTTTGAAGTCTTACAAACAAAAAAACGCCAGCAAATCGCTGGCGTTCTATTAAAGTATACGATGATTACGCTTTGTAAGCTTTGAATGCGTTAATCAGACCGTTTGTAGAACTATCATGGGAGCTGATTTCTGACGCATCAGCAAGTTCTGGTAAGATTTGGTTAGCCAGTTGCTTACCTAATTCTACGCCCCATTGATCGAAGCTAAAGATATTCCAGATGACGCCTTGAGCAAAAATCTTGTGCTCGTACATGGCAATCAAGTTACCTAATGTACGCGGTGTAATCTGCTTCACCAAGATAGAGTTGGTTGGGCGGTTACCTTCAAATACTTTAAATGGTGCAATCGCCGCAACTTCTTCAGCACTCTTACCTGCTTGTACGAGCTCGTCTTTCACCGTCTCTTCACCCTTACCAAAGGCAAGCGCTTCAGTTTGTGCAAAGAAGTTCGACATTAGCTTCTGGTGATGATCACCTGATGGATTATGGCTGATTGCCGGCGCAATAAAGTCACATGGGATCAACTTAGTGCCTTGGTGGATCAACTGATAAAACGCGTGCTGACCATTAGTACCCGGCTCGCCCCAAATAATTGGGCCCGTCTGGTAAGTCACTGCGTTGCCGTCACGGTCAACGTATTTACCGTTTGATTCCATGTTACCTTGCTGGAAGTACGCAGCAAAACGGTGCATGTACTGGTCGTAAGGCAGGATAGCCTCTGATTCTGCGCCGTGGAAGTTGTTGTACCACAGGCCAATCAGCGCAAGAATCACAGGAATGTTGCTTTCTAGATCAGCGGATGCGAAGTGCGTATCCATCTCGTGCGCACCATCAAGCAACGCAACAAAGTTGTCGAAACCAACACCAAGTGCAATAGACAGGCCAATCGCAGACCATAGAGAGTAACGACCGCCTACCCAGTCCCAGAACTCAAACATGTTGTCAGTGTCGATACCAAATTCAGAAACTGCTGTCGCGTTGGTTGAAAGCGCAGCAAAGTGCTTCGCTACGTGCGCTTCATCACCCGCTTCCGCTAGGAACCAATCACGCGCAGTGTGTGCGTTTGTCATGGTTTCTTGTGTCGTGAATGTCTTAGAAGCAATAAGGAATAGCGTTGTTTCTGGGTTTACGTTTTTCAACGTTTCAACGATGTGTGTCCCATCTACGTTAGAAACAAAGTGTAGATTTAGGTGGTTTTTGTATGGCGCTAACGCCTCGGTCACCATGTAAGGACCAAGGTCAGAACCACCAATACCGATGTTTACGATATCGGTAATTGCTTTGCCCGTGTAACCTTTCCACTCGCCGTCAATAACACGGTCAGTGAACGATTTCATTTCTTCCAGAACAGCATTAACCGCTGGCATTACGTCTTCGCCGTCAACCATCACTGGTTTGTTTGAACGATTACGCAACGCAGTATGAAGAACTGCACGGCCTTCAGTTTGGTTAATCGCTTCACCACTGAACATTGCTTCGATGGCTGATTTTAACTCAGTTTCGTTAGCGAGCGAGAAAAGGTGCTTCAGAGTTTCCTCGTTGATTAAGTTCTTCGAGTAGTCGACGAGAATGTCTGAGCCAAAGCGTGCAGAGTACTTGTCAAAACGCGCTGCATCTTGTGCAAATAGCTCTTTCAGATCCATATCTTGTGCAGTTTCGAAATGCGCCGTTAGCGCTTTCCAAGCTTGTGTTTGCGTTGGATTGATATTTTTCAACATGGTCTTTATCCCGATGTTACAGTAGGTTTTATTCCATACAGTCTAGCGAAAACTGGTGGAATTCCCGATTTAGCAAAATATAAGTAGATGTTTGGGCAAATTGCCACAAAACAAGAGTTTGTAATTTTTTTTCAGTGGCGCATTATGACCTAGGAGTCTCTCCCCCACCTTGAGTTAGGTCACGTTCCCTGCGTCGAAGATAAACAAACGCTGCAATGGAAAATAAAATCATACCTTAACATAGGCGAGGCTTCATTATTAATAGCGGTTGCCCGCCATCTAATCTCATTTAGGAGCCATTATGTGGTCGCAAAAAACGATTCAGTTAAAGGCAAAAACACGCGGATTTCATCTTATTACCGATGAAATAGAACAACAAATCCCTGAGATACGGGATTATTCCGTCGGAATATTACAGCTTTTCATTCAGCATACCTCAGCCAGTTTAACTATTAATGAAAATGCCGACCCGACCGTTCGCAAGGATATGGAAGCGCACTTCAATCATTTTGTGCCTGAGCGTGCACCTTATTATCAGCACACCTATGAAGGTGACGACGACATGCCCGCCCACATTAAAGCCTCCGTACTCGGATGCAGTGTGACCATACCGATCACAAATGGGCGTTTAGCTTTGGGAACATGGCAAGGGATCTACCTCGGCGAGCACCGAGATTTTGGTGGCAGCAGAAGACTCATCGCCACCTTGCAAGGAGAATAAAAAAGCGGGCTGATTCTGCCCGCTTCCATTATTTAATGTATTCGACTTCGACTCGAGAGGTGAGTTTGGTCACCAGCTCGTAAGCTATCGTACCAACATGTGATGCCACTTCTTCTACAGGTAAACCTTCGCCCCAAAGCGTAGCAAGATCACCGACTTTGTCCGTCGCATCTGGCCCTAAATCAACTGTCATCATGTCCATAGACACACGACCAGCCATTGGCACGCGGCGACCATTGACCAATACTGGTGTACCATACGGCGCTGTTCTCGGATAACCATCACCATACCCGATAGCGATAACACCCACTTTGGTATCTCGGTCACTCGTCCAAGTACCGCTATATCCAACACTATCGCCTTTTTTCACATCACGCACCGCGATCAATGGAGATGTTAGCGTCATCAAAGGTTTAAATCCGAACTCATGCGCTGGCTTTTCACCAATAGGGGAAACGCCGTACATAATAATGCCTGAACGTACCCAATCGAGGTGACTATTTGGCCAAGCCAGAATGCCAGAAGATGCAGCAATCGAACGTTCACCCTTACACTCTCTGGTTAAAGATAGGAAAAGCTCGGTTTGCTCATTAGTGATGTTTTTGTCCAGCTCATCGGCATAACCGAAGTGACTCATAAAACGTAGTGGCTTAACCACGTTTGGACAGGCTTCTAAGCGGGAAACAAATTCTGCATACTGCTCTGGGTTTACACCCAAGCGGTGCATACCACTGTCGATCTTGACCCAAACAACGAGTGGCGTTTCCAAGTTGGCATTTTCTAACGCTTCAAGCTGTTCTTCGCAATGCACAGCTGTCTGCAAATCATTTTCTACCAATACAGGCAGATCTTGTTCAGCATAAAACCCCTCAAGCAGCAGAATTGGCTTCACAACTCCACTTGCTCGAAGTCGGATTGCCTCTTCGACTCGAGCTACCCCAAACGCGTCTGCACTGTCAGCATGTTTTGCAATTTGATCAAGGCCATGACCATAACCATTTGCTTTTACAATCGCCATAACTTTGCTGTTTGGTGCTTGAGCTTTAACCTGCTCTAGGTTGTGTTGCAACGCGTTTAAATCAACGTGTGCCGTCGCTGCTTTCATGTAACTCATGCGTTACTCATCATCCATATCAAAAGCTGGGCCAGCGTAATTATCAAAACGCGACCATTGTCCTTGGAAAGTCAAGCGTACTGAGCCAATAGGGCCGTTACGCTGCTTACCAAGTATAATTTCTGCGGTGCCCTTCATAGAGCTGTCGGGATTGTACACTTCATCTCGATAGATAAACATGATCAAGTCGGCATCCTGCTCGATCGATCCCGATTCACGAAGGTCTGAGTTTACTGGGCGTTTATCCGCACGTTGCTCAAGCGATCGGTTTAGCTGTGATAGCGCAACAACAGGCACATTAAGCTCTTTCGCTAACGCCTTAAGAGAGCGAGAAATTTCTGCAATTTCCAGTGTACGGTTATCAGATAGAGCAGGAACACGCATCAACTGAAGGTAGTCGACCATGATCATTGACAGACCGCCATGCTCACGAGCAATACGGCGAGCGCGGGAACGAACTTCTGTTGGAGTCAAACCAGAACTATCATCAATATACATGTTCTTCTTCTCCATCAGGATCCCCATGGTAGAAGAAATACGCGCCCAGTCCTCATCATCCAATTGACCCGTTCGAATCTTGGTTTGATCGACACGTGAAAGCGACGCCAACATACGCATCATGATCTGTTCTGCGGGCATCTCTAGCGAGAAGATAAGGACTGGCTTTTCTTGTTCCATCGCCGCGTTTTCACACAAGTTCATCGCAAATGTGGTTTTACCCATCGATGGACGCGCCGCAACGATCACGAGGTCAGATCCCTGTAAACCCGCCGTCTTTTTATTCAAATCCGTAAAGCCAGTATTTACCCCGGTTACGCCATCCTGAGGAGACTTATAAAGTAGCTCTATACGTTCCAGCGTTTTCTCAAGTATGTTGTCAACGTTCTGAGGGCCTTCGTTCTCGTTTGTGCGAGACTCAGCAATCGCGAAAACTTTACTCTCAGCTAAATCAAGCAAGTCTTCAGAGCCACGGCCTTGTGGATCATAACCCGCATCCGCAATTTCATTCGCAACACCAATAAGCTCGCGTACCAACGCGCGCTCTGCAACGATATCGGCATAGGCATTAATGTTCGCAGCACTTGGGGTGTTCTTAACCAAGTCGGCAAGGTAGGCAAAACCGCCCACATCATTGAGCTGCTCTCTCTGCTCTAAGAATTCAGAAAGAGTGATCAAATCGAGAGGTTTACTGGCTTCAAGAATCGATTTTACCGCCTCGAAAATCAATCGATGAGGACGGCTATAAAAATCTTTGGCAACAACCCGTTCAGAAACGGTGTCCCAACGTTCATTATCCAACAGCAAACCACCAATGACGGACTGTTCCGCTTCTAATGAATGCGGAGGAACCTTGATTGCGTCCACTTGTGCATCAGTCATTTTTCTTGTGCGATTGTCTGTTCTCGATTCGGCCATGGTATTGCTCTACAACTTGATTCTGACCGCTCATTATAACGATAACGAAAAAGATAGCGACGTCTTGTGACTATATAACCTCAACTGAGGTTAGATTGATTTCACGTTCACTAAGAAATTTTACTAAACATTGACGGAGCATTATCACTTTCCCATTAATATCGGCGTTCACTGGGAATATATTGAGGTCATTGGTGTCTAGGTTTTGGTTACTTACTGCAGGGTTATTTACAACGACTCTGTGCTACGCTGCAGAAGAACAGCAGACAAATTTAGATCTTGATATCCCTTCGCCATTGAACAGTGAAATTGAGTTTGGCTACCAATCTCACAGTGGCAACTCCGATACTGAGTCTTTGAATGCAAGAGTCGCAGCGGACTATACGTCAGGCAAGCATCGTACTAGCGGCGAATGGAAATTCTACTTGCTCTATAAAGATGGCGAAGAAGATAAGCGCCTCTCTACATATAAACTGCAAAGTGACTACAAGTTAGGACCTAAAACGTACTTGTATGCCAACTTTAAGGGGGTGGACTCGTTATACACTGCCTACTTTAAAGACTACACAGTATCTGGTGGATTTGGTTACCAGCTTTCCAATACAGAAGACCTCATTCTAGAAGTGGAACTCGGTCCGGGTTACCGCTACCAAGAGCCTAACTTAGATGAAATTGATGATGATGACATTATTTTTCCAGAGATTGTGAGAGAAGCAATTTTTCGCGGAAACCTATCCTCTAAGTGGCAAGTCGTCGAGCGACTTTCTGTGTCTGGGTCTCTCACGCTTGTCTCTGGAAGCAGCAATAGTAGATTGGATAGTGATATCAGTGTGATTAATGACATTACTGATGACATAGCCTTAAAGCTCACCTATTCACGTCAATATCACGATAAAGTACCAGAAGGATTGTCTAAATCCGACAGTGTCTTTTCCGTTAACCTACTCTTTATCTTTTAACACTTCGCCAAACGATAGACATAAAAAAAGCACCTGAGAACAGGTGCTTTTAAATTCGTCTTGATACTGAAATTACTCAGCAGCAACAACTTGTAGGTTAACTGTCGCGAAAACTTCTGAGTGAAGTTGAACGCTGATCTCGAACTCACCAGTGTTACGTAGAGCACCTTCAGGAAGGCGAACTTCGCTCTTAACAACTTCAACGCCTGCCGCTGTGATAGCGTCAGCGATGTCACGAGTACCGATAGAACCGAATAGTTTGCCTTCGTCACCAGCTTTAGAAGCAAGAACAACTGCTTCTAGAGCGTTAACTTGCTCAGCGCGAGCTTGTGCAGCAGCTAGTTGCTCAGCAACTTTAGCTTCTAGTTCAGCGCGACGAGTTTCGAACATTTCAACGTTACCTTTAGTCGCCATAACTGCTTTACCCTGTGGGATAAGGAAGTTACGAGCGTAGCCAGATTTAACGTTAACTGTATCGCCAAGACCACCTAGGTTACCGATTTTATCAAGTAGAATAACTTGCATTGCTTAATCCTCTTTCTTAATAAACGGAACCGATTACTGATGCTTGTCAGTGTACGGTAGTAGAGCTAGGTAGCGTGAACGCTTGATAGCACGAGCTAGTTGACGCTGGTACTTAGCACTTGTACCAGTGATACGGCTAGGTACGATTTTACCAGCTTCAGTGATGTAGTTTTTAAGAGTTGCTACGTCTTTGTAATCAATCTCTTGTACGCCTTCTGCAGTGAAACGGCAGAATTTACGACGACGGAAGAAACGAGCCATGGGCTATCTCCTGATCTTAAATTTGAGTAATGTTGTCGGCATGAAGCACTAATTTTCCCACACCATTTCGGCCGGTCTGATAAGCGACAAAACCACTTACCTTAATGCTACTACCTTGTACTAAATTCTGAGTTAATGCTTGTGACCTTTGCCCGCTAACTACGATAGGCATACGACAGTACACTTGTCTCGGTAGTTCAGCCTCAATCACGGTAGAGCGATGCTCTAACCAAAATCGACAGTGTTCTATTCCACTAGGGCTTTTGCTTCGAATTGGAGGTTTAGCAATAGTGCCACTTAACTCCATTCGATTGGCCATAAGTTAAATTACTCAGCAGCTTCTGATTTAGCTTCTGCTCTAGCTTCAGAACGGTCTTCACGACGTGGAGCGCGCTCTTCTTTTTGCTTAAGCATGATAGACTGCTCAGTGATCGCTGCTTTAGTACGCATGATCATGTTACGTAGAACTGCATCGTTGAAACGGAAAGCAGTTTCTAGCTCATCAATTACAGCTTGGTCAGCTTCAACGTTCATTAGAACGTAGTGAGCTTTGTGAAGCTTGTTGATTGGGTAAGCCAGTTGACGACGACCCCAGTCTTCTAGACGGTGGATTTTACCGCCAGCTTCAGTGATAGAACCAGTGTAACGCTCGATCATGCCAGCAACTTGCTCGCTTTGATCTGGGTGCACCATGAATACGATTTCGTAATGACGCATGGGTTGCTCCTTACGGATTATTCAGCTTCCACAAATGGCCCGGTCGTCCAGAGGAAGCAAGGAACTAAAGAAAATTGACCGAGTTTCAAGGAGCACGAATAGTACAGAAAGAAAGCAGCTTAAGCAAGAGAAATATCGAGAGGGGGTCAGTATTACGGCTTACGGATTCAAGCCCTAACACTGACAAAAAAAATCACTAAGGTAACCGATTATTCGTCATCATCTTCATCTACATACTGCGCTTGTAGATAATTTTGAATACCGGTCATTTCAATCAGACCGAGTTGTGTTTCAAGCCAGTCAACATGCTCTTCTTCGTCTCCAAGGATATCTTGGAAGAGATCTCGAGAAACATAATCATGGATATCTTCAGAGTAAGCGATGGCCGCTTTAAGATCCGGAATCGCTGCCATTTCCAGTTTCAGATCGCACTCCAACATCTCTTGCGTATCTTCGCCTATCATCAACTTACCAAGGTCTTGTAAATTGGGTAGACCTTCTAAAAAGAGAATCCGTTCGATCAAATGATCGGCGTGATTCATTTCATCAATGGATTCGTGGTATTCCTTGTCTGCCAGATGCTTTAATCCCCAATCCTTGTACATTCTAGCGTGTAGGAAATATTGATTGATCGCGATGAGCTCATTGCCGAGCACTTTATTGAGATGTTGGATTATTATTGGATCGCCTTTCATGGCAACACCCTCCTCGTTAACTTCCTTTAACTTTAGAAGTAAATGTGAAGGTGTCAAAAAGCCCAATGAATAATTAGCAGGCTTGTTTTAATTCTATATAACCAGTTTCGACTAAAATGGCTTTAGCCTGTCTAATGCACTTACCGCACTGACTACCTAGTGCTGTACATTTTTTAATGCCTTTAATATCCGTTACGCCTTCATCCATTACTAACTTCTTAATTTTCTTATCAGAAACACCATGACAAAGACATATATACATACTAAAGATCCATAAAGTTAATCCAGAGAAAGCAATATAAACAAGAATGGTTCTTGTTACCACTTGTAATTGGGAGTCATTAAGAATATTTAGTTATATCATTTCTGGTGGGAAGTGACGAAATCAGAGGCTTAGGAGGCAATAAACAAGAGATCAAAAATATGTGTTTTAAGTGACTGTCTTACATAAGGTAAAAACAAAAAGAGACCCAAGGGACTTATAACCAAATTAAAATCCAGATACGAAAAAGAGAAGCCGAAGCTTCTCTTTTTCTAAATGCGCTTTCTTCAAAAAGAAGAACAGTGCAAGATTTCGTTTAATTCGTTAAGAATTAATCGAAGATCTTAGCAACAACACCAGCACCTACTGTACGGCCACCTTCACGGATCGCGAAACGTAGACCTTCGTCCATCGCGATTGGTGCGATTAGCTCAACAGTCATCTTGATGTTGTCGCCTGGCATTACCATTTCTACGCCTTCTGGTAGCTCGATGTTACCAGTTACGTCAGTTGTACGGAAGTAGAACTGTGGACGGTAGCCTTTGAAGAATGGAGTGTGACGACCACCTTCATCTTTAGACAGTACGTATACTTCTGACTCGAACTTAGTGTGTGGAGTGATTGAACCAGGCTTAGCTAGTACTTGACCACGTTCAACTTCGTCACGCTTAGTACCACGTAGAAGTGCACCAACGTTCTCACCTGCACGGCCTTCGTCTAGAAGCTTACGGAACATCTCTACACCAGTACATGTTGTAGTAGTAGTCTCTTTGATACCTACGATAGCAACTTCGTCACCTACGTTTAGGATACCACGCTCGATACGACCAGTTACTACTGTACCACGACCTTGGATTGAGAATACGTCTTCGATTGGCATTAGGAACGGCATGTCTACTGCACGCTCTGGCTCTGGGATGTAGTTGTCTAGTGCTTCTGCTAGTTCTACGATCTTAGCTTCCCACTGCTCTTCGCCGTTTAGTGCGCCTAGTGCAGAACCTTGGATAACTGGTAGGTCATCACCTGGGAAGTCGTATTCAGAAAGAAGTTCACGAACTTCCATTTCTACTAGTTCTAGTAGCTCTTCATCGTCAACCATGTCACATTTGTTCATGAATACGATGATGTATGGGATACCAACCTGACGGCCTAGTAGGATGTGCTCACGAGTTTGAGGCATTGGGCCATCTGTTGCAGCAACAACTAGGATACCACCGTCCATTTGCGCAGCACCAGTGATCATGTTTTTAACATAGTCAGCGTGTCCTGGGCAGTCTACGTGTGCGTAGTGGCGAGTTGGAGTGTCGTACTCTACGTGAGAAGTAGAGATTGTGATACCGCGCTCACGCTCTTCTGGAGCGTTATCGATAGATGCGAAGTCTTTCGCTTCACCGCCGTACACTTTAGCAAGAGTAGTACAGATAGCTGCTGTTAGAGTTGTTTTACCGTGGTCAACGTGGCCGATAGTACCAACGTTTACGTGTGGTTTTACACGTTCAAATTTTGCTTTAGACACAATCGTGTTCCTTCCTAGTTATGATTCGACGGGATCATTATTGATCTCGACGCGCCAGAATTTGCTATTTTATGCGCCAACGCTCGTTAGCGCAATATTTGGACGTATTGATCTTAAAAAAAGTAGCACTCTTTTCGAAGATCAGTACATTTTATTAGTAACCACGCTCTGCAATGATTGCATCTGCAAAGTTCTTAGGCACTTCTGCGTACTCGTTGAATTCCATTGAGTACGACGCACGGCCTTGAGTTGCAGAACGTAGGTCTGTTGCATAACCAAACATTTGAGAAAGTGGTACTTGAGCGCGGACGATCTTAATACCAGCCACACCTTCATCCATACCTTCGATAATGCCACGGCGACGGTTTAAGTCACCAACGACATCACCCATCCAATCTTCAGGTGTCGTTACTTCAACATTCATCATTGGCTCAAGAATAACAGGCTGCGCTTCAAGTGCACCTTTCTTGAATGCCATCGAACCGGCGATCTTAAACGCCATTTCGCTAGAGTCAACATCGTGGTATGAACCGTCGAACAATGTCGCTTTGATGTCTAATACTGGGTAACCAGCCAGAACACCGCTATTCATTTGTTCTTCGATACCTTTCGCTACCGAGCTGATGTATTCCTTAGGAACAGCACCGCCAACGATTTCATCAACGAAGACAAAACCTGCACCAGGTTCAGAAGGCTCAAGTTTGATCCAAACATGACCGTATTGACCACGACCACCAGATTGACGAACAAATTTACCTTCCACTTCTGCTTTGCCGCGAATAGTTTCACGGTAAGCAACCTGAGGTTTACCAACGTTACAATCAACGCTGAATTCACGTTTCATACGGTCAACGATGATATCCAGGTGAAGCTCACCCATACCAGAGATCAGAGTTTGACCTGTCTCGTCGTCCGTTTCTACGCGGAAAGATGGATCTTCTGCCGCCAGTTTACCTAGCGCGATACCCATTTTCTCTTGGTCTGCCTTAGAACGAGGTTCTACAGCAATCTGAATAACTGGTTCAGGGAATTCCATACGCTCCAGAATCACTTTATGGTTCTGATCACATAGAGTGTCACCTGTCGTTACGTCTTTCAGGCCAATTGCTGCTGCGATATCGCCCGCTCGTACTTCTTTGACTTCTTCACGCTTGTTCGCGTGCATCTGTACGATACGGCCAAAACGCTCTTTCTTCTCTTTTACTGAGTTGTAAACTGCATCACCAGTATTAACTACACCCGAGTATACGCGCATGAAAGTCAGCGTACCCACGAATGGGTCCGTCGCAATTTTAAATGCAAGTGCAGAGAACGGTTCGTTGTCGTCTGCATGACGCTCAACTTCATTGTCTCTGTCATCCACACCTTTAATCGCAGGAACATCGACTGGCGAAGGCAAGAATTCAATTACTGCGTCCAGTACCGCTTGCACACCTTTGTTCTTAAACGCACTACCACACGTTGCGAGTACGATTTCATTATTTAGTGTACGAGTACGAAGGCCTTGTTTGATCTCGGTTTCTGATAGTTCACCTTCTTCAAGGTACTTATCCATCAGCTCTTCGTTAGCTTCAGCCGCTGCCTCAATCAGGTTGTTGCGCCATTCTTCAGCAAGTTCAACCATGTCAGCTGGAATGTCTTCGTATGTGAACGACATGCCTTGGTCGGCATCATTCCAGTTGATCATCTTCATCTTGATCAGGTCAATAACACCACGGAAGTCCTCTTCAGCACCAACGTTTAGTTGGATTGGAACAGGGTTCGCACCAAGACGATTTTTAATTTGCTCTACAACGCGTAGGAAATCAGCACCAGTACGGTCCATCTTATTGACAAACACCATGCGTGGAACGTGGTATTTGTCGGCTTGACGCCAAACGGTTTCAGACTGAGGTTCAACACCAGATGAGCCACAGAACACAACAACAGCACCATCAAGTACACGTAAAGAACGCTCTACTTCGATAGTAAAGTCAACGTGTCCAGGGGTATCAATGATGTTTACTCGGTGCTCTTGGAACTGTGCTTCCATACCACGCCAGAAGGTTGTAGTCGCAGCGGATGTGATAGTGATACCACGCTCTTGCTCCTGCTCCATCCAGTCCATGGTTGCTGCGCCATCGTGAACTTCACCGATTTTATGAGATAGACCAGTGTAGAACAGAATACGTTCAGTAGTGGTTGTTTTACCTGCATCTACGTGAGCACAGATACCGATGTTACGGTAGCGCTCAATAGGAGTTTTGCGAGCCACGATTGAATCCTCTTAACTTAGAGATAGGGACTATTGCTATAGCTAAAAATGCTATCCCCTAGATATAGCAATAGTTCCTAGCATAGGCATAGGAACTAAAGAAGTGCTGCGAGGAACCTCGCAGCACTGAAAAGGTATTACCAACGGTAATGAGCAAACGCTTTGTTCGCTTCAGCCATGCGGTGAACGTCTTCACGTTTCTTAACAGCTGTACCTTTGTTTTCTGACGCGTCTAGCATTTCAGCAGCTAGGCGAGCAGCCATAGATTTTTCACCACGCTTACGCGCAGCTTCAACTACCCAACGCATAGCAAGTGCGTTACGGCGAACCGGACGTACTTCTACAGGTACTTGGTAAGTTGAACCACCTACACGGCGAGATTTAACTTCTACCGCTGGGCGAACATTTTCAAGAGCTTCTTCAAATACAGCTAAGTGATCTTTACCAGATTTCTCAGCCATTGTGTCTAGTGCAGTGTAAACGATTTTCTCTGCAGTAGATTTTTTACCGTCAACCATTAGGATGTTAACGAATTTTGCCAGCAGTTCAGATTTGAACTTTGGATCTGGAAGGATCTTACGCTGACCAATAACGCGACGACGTGGCATGGAATATTCTCCGTTGTCTTCTTCAGGTTATCCAAAACTTTTCAGTTTCTTCAAAATTACAAATTATTTAGTGTTTGGCCTTACTTAACGGAATCCATTAAGACTTAGGACGCTTCACACCGTACTTAGAACGACCTTGTTTACGGTCATTTACGCCAGCACAGTCTAGTGCGCCGCGAACAGTGTGGTAACGAACACCCGGAAGGTCTTTAACACGACCACCACGGATTAGAACAACTGAGTGCTCTTGAAGGTTGTGACCTTCACCGCCGATGTACGAAGTTACTTCGAAACCGTTTGTCAGACGAACACGACAAACTTTACGAAGTGCTGAGTTAGGTTTTTTAGGTGTAGTAGTGTAAACACGAGTACACACACCACGTTTTTGTGGGCACGCTTCTAGTGCAGGCACGTTGCTTTTAACAACTTGCTTTGCACGTGGCTTACGTACCAACTGGTTAATAGTTGCCATTAACTAGCTCCTGATTTACTTGAAAGTAAGCTTTGTGAAAAATCTAGCCCTAACCGCCATTGCAGTTAGGGACGCAAAATTCTATGCAGCAGTGAGAGGTGTGTCAAGAATTATACGGATCTTTTTTGTTCAATAGAGCAATTCATCCGTAAAGAAGAAATAACGCTTAGAGAAACTAGTTCCAAGTGAGTGACGTTTCATGCTTTGCAGTTAATGATACAAAGCCATTATAATCGACCAATGCGACAGAAGGGCTGGTTCGATTTATGACTCCACGAGCTTCTAAATCAGCTATGAGCACTGATACTCGCATCCCTTTCACTTTTAAAAAGTCTTTATGTTGCGGATTAGCAACGTAAACAGCATCTTCAATCAAAAGAACGTCATCATGCTCATCAACAACTGCGCCTAGCTCCAACAATGCTTGAGGGGATTTGACGATATGTAACATGTACCGCGTTCCTTAAAATGATAGTAGTTTACCTGAGTGCTGAAGTTTACTCTTCACACCAGCCATATCGAGAGACTCTACTTCGATAATTAAATCGGCTTGAGCCAGTCCTCTTGATGCTAAAGATTCTTTGCATACATAAACCTGCTCAATATCGTACAAGTCGAACAACTTAAGCATAGGTGCGTAATCTTTACTTAAAATGGACTCGGGCTGCTGACCATGCAGTAGCTGATAAACCCCATCACCGATAAAAATCACAGTAATATTCTCACAATACGCAGACGCGGCTAACAGCGCATCTATGCCTTCACGACCGGAAGATGTACTGTGAGGTGCACTTCGAAAAAGATAGGTTAGCTGACTCAAAACTGTACCACTCTGTCTTGCGTTAACATCGCTTCTGCCAAACTACCGAGCCCAGCCTGAACGAATTCACTCGCTAGATTGCTCTGACTTAAGCCATGTTGATTCGCTTCCTCTTCACTAAGGATACCGCGTCGTAGTGCGGCAGCAACACACGTCTCTAACCGTACATGATGCTCTTGTGCTAACACTTGCCACGCTTTACCAAGATCAAACTCATCATTAGCAGGGACGCTTAACGCGCTCCCGTTGGTTACGCCATCTTGATAAAAAAAGACACTCACAAGTTTGTGACCTTCTTCAATAACGGCCTTAGCAAACTGGTAGGCACTGCGCGCTGACTGGCTGCCATATATTGAGCCGTTGACGACTAGAGTGTAAGTAAGCTGACTCAACTTTCCTCATCCTCGGTTTTGCGTTGACGAATATATAAATAGACTGTGTGTTTGGAAATATTTAAACGATCGGCAACTCGGTTAATCGCGTCCTTGATGTCGAAGATACCTTTGTCATACAGCTCCATCACTATCTGGCGATTTTTCGTATTGTTAGATACGGATTTGTCCGCGTTGATCTCTTCGATAGTGCGTTCAACGGTTTGATCCACCAGCTCTTCTACGTCACTGGCAAAGTTGACTGACGACGCCGCTTGCTTCGCTTCTTCCGTCGGCATAAAAGATTGCAGGACCTGAGAGAATGGTGCATCTAAATTAACGTTAACGCACAGCAGACCAATGACGCGGTTTTCCCCATTACGAATCGCAACGGTAATCGACTTCATCAGTACTCCACCCTTTGCACGAGTAAAGTAAGAACGAGAAAAGTTGCGCTCAGAGCCTTCGATGTCTTTCAACATTCTTAGCGCTATGTCAGTGATTGGAGAACCGACCTGACGACCTGTGTTTTCACCATTGGCGATTTTGATCGCAGAGGTGTTAAGGTCTTCTAACGAGTGAAGAACAATTTCACAAAAAGGGCCAATCAAGCTAGCGATACCATCCACTACTGCTTCATAGGACCTAAGAATTATTTTATCGTGCTCACTAAATGGCATCACATTAACAGATTCCATTTCGAGCAACATATCCGTGTTTACTGTGTCTGTAGTCGTCACGTTTAAGCCTTCGAGCGAAAAATCAACAAATTGGTGTAAGTTTATCAGAAATTTTGATGAGAACATCTAGCTAACGCCATCATCTAGTGACTTAGGACAAATAATTCACACCTTATTGTGCTCCAGATAAATAAAAGGCCTGACATAAGCCAGGCCTTAATAGATTTAAATGACTTCACTAATTACTGTTTAGTCTCTTCTGCACTTTCGATTTTCAGTAGTTCAACTTCAAAGATCAACGTTGAGTTTGCAGGAATTGTTGGAGTATCTTGTTCACCGTACGCAAGTTCTGACGGGATAACAAACTTAAACTTAGAACCTACAGGCATTAGCTGAACACCTTCTGTCCAACCAGGGATCACGCGGTTTAACGGGAATGTCGCTGGTTCACCACGGTCATATGAACTGTCGAACTGAGTACCATCTGTCAGAGTGCCTTTATAGTGAACCTGTACAGTATCTGTCTCTTTTGGCATCTCACCTTCAGCAGGCGTCAACACTTGGTAAAGCAGGCCTGACTCAGTCTTCGTCACGCCTTCTTGCTTTTCAAACTCAGCACGGAACTCTTCACCAGCTTTCTTAGCCGCTTCTGCTTTTTCAGCTGCTTGTTTTTGCATGGTTTCCGCAACACGCTTATCTAGCGCTTCTAAAGCTGCACGAGTTTCTTCTTCATTTAGTTCAGGGTTACCAGCAAATACGTGCTCAATACCTTTAAGAACAAGGTCTTTATTCAGCGTAATGCCAATTTCGTTTGGCTTATCAAGGCTAGTATTTAGGTAGTTGGCAAAAGATACACCGATTGCATAAGCAGCTTTGTCATCTTCGGTTTTAAAGTGAACCGCTTTACCTGTCTCAGCTTGCGCTACTTCGGCAGCTGGAGCAGCTTCTGTTTTAGGCTCTTCTTCTTTCTGGCAACCTGCAGCTAGCGCAACAGTTGCAGCAAGCAGTGACACTTTAAAAAATGATTTCATTGAACTCTCCAATTTGGACATTTTGTCTTTGTGCACAAATCTTTAAGAAAGACTGGTGTGCATTTGCATGTTGTACCAATATAACCAATATGCGTGCGAATGAAACGTAAACCAAGTGGATAATTGGACTTAATGCGAATAATTTATAACTCTCTACTCATTGTGATTGTCATCACCGCGTTAAATGGCTGCTTTTTCTCATCAAGTGATGAGCAGCGCTGGAACTTAGAGCCTGGAGGCTCCACCAGTTTCGCGTTAAGTCGAGATGCACGCTTCGCACTGCTTTACTCCAAAGAACACCAACTTGTGTTATGGGATCTCTACGCGAACCAAAAACTGGCCTCTCTTGGCGCACAAGATCCACAAGCTAACACCGTTTCGCACATTCGTATCTCAGACAATGGACGCTTTGCTATCACCGCAACACAACTGAACTTTGCTGTGTGGGATTTAGCATGGACTCAAGCCAAAGGATTATGGTCTATATCTGACGGCCTGATACGCGATGTCGATATCACCAGCAATGGTGAGCAAGTATTGCTTGGGTTATCTAATGGTAAAACGATTTACGTCCATTTAGTCACCGGGCGACGTTTAGAGTTCCTCGCCCACAACGAAAAAGTCAATTCAGTGGCCATTTCCCCTAATGGGCGCTATGCACTTTCTGGTGGCAATGATTACATTGCGTATCTATGGGATACCGACACCGGACAAATCCTTAAGAAGTTTGAGCACGAGCAACGCATCAATCGCGTCGCCCTTCATCGGGATGGTAGGTATGCCTTCACCTCTGATGGTGGCAATCAAGCGAGGGTTTGGGATTTACAAAGTGGTGAATTGATTTCAGAGCTGAAAAGTTTTTCTCGCCAACTGATTTTTTCTACCGCACGATTTTCTGATGATGGGCAGTATTTGGTCACTGGCACGCCTTCTAGCCGCATCATGGTATGGGAGATAAAAAGCGGTAAACGGGTTGATGGGTTCGAGGCTGAACCATTAAAAGATACTCGCCCTCCACGTGCGGTCGTGTATGATGCTGCTTTTGACAGCCAAAACCGTGTGATCTCTGCGACATCAGCTGGAATCGCTCAGGCTTGGCAAGTAGATTATTAGAGGCTGTTGACCTGATATGACCGAAAAACACATTGAACAACTGGAAAACCGCATCAACGACTTAGAGTGTCAGCTCGCGTTTCAAGAGCAAACCATTGATTCTCTCAACGACGCATTAAGTCAGCAGCAGTTATTGATTACTAAGATGCAAGATCAGATGAAATATGTGGTGGGCAAGGTAAAAAACATGGATTCGTCCAATTTGGCTGACCCTTCAGAAGAAACACCCCCGCCCCACTACTAAGCAGAGTGCGGTGAACGGGTTTAAATAAATACGTAAGCTATTACCGCACCTGTCACAACTAGACAACCGCCGATTCTTCTTAACTGATTATCCGGTTGTCGACTTAACTCTGCCACCATATTACGCCACCCGTTAGGTGCGATTAGCGGACCAAGCCCTTCGGCGATGAGTAATAGACCAAGCGCCAACCATAGTGAATTAGACATATTCTCGTCCCAAAAAATAAAGGCTCCACAATGGAGCCTTTATATAATACAAGAGCAATTATTTCGTTTCGGTGCCTGCTGAGTTGTTCATGTACTTAAAGAACTCACTCTTAGGATCCAATACCAAAATATCACTTTTCTGGCTGAATGATTTTTCGTACGCTTTTAACGAACGTAAGAAGCTATAGAACTCAGGCTCTTTATTATACGCTTCAGAGTAAATCTTAGCGGCTTGAGCATCTGCTTCACCTCGTGTTACACGAGCTGTTTTATCCGCTTCAGCTAGGATAGTCGCGACTTCCAGTTCAGCTTGAGCACGAATAACTTCCGCTTTCTCACGACCTTGAGAACGGTGCTTACGCGCTACCGATTCACGCTCAGCACGCATACGACGGTAGATAGACTCACTGATTTCATCCGGCAGGTTGATCTTCTTCATACGGAAGTCAACAATGCGGACACCTAAGTCTTTCATTGCGCTTTCACGTGTATCGTTCAGAACTTCTTGCATGACTTCATCACGCTGACCATCAATTTCAAGCGCCTGTTTCGCTGCTTCAGTCGTTACTACTTCTGCATCTGAACTATCAGGTAATACATCATCATTACGTGGGCCTGAAACGATTTGCTTGATTTCACGCGAACCAATTTCAGAACGTAGGACGTCTGTTACTTTACGCTCAAGTAGTGCTTCTGCCGTTAGCGTATTACCACCGCCTGTAGCAAGGTAGTACTGGCCAAAGTCTTCGATACGCCATTTAACGTATGAATCGATGATCACGTCTTTTTTCTCAGACGTTACGAAACGGTCAGAACGGCCGTCCATAGTCTGAATACGTGCATCTAACGTTTTCACTCGGTCGAACAAAGGCATCTTGAAGTGAAGACCAGGTTCGTAAATACGAGAGATATCATTGTTATCTTTCAGTACTCGACCGAATCGAATTACGATGCCGCGCTCACCTTCAGGGATCACAAATAGCGACATTAGCATTAGTGCAAGTGCAACAACTAACACAGGGATCATTAACTTACGCATTCTTAGTATCTCCCTTGACGTGTACCAGTTGAACGAGAGTCAGCGTCTGTATTGGTATCAGTACGTTGCGATTCAAGCTCAATTTGATCGTAAGCAGCCGAAGACTGTGTCTTACGCTTAGTTGGTGTCTGGCCTTCTGCACCCGCCAATTTATCAATAGGCAAGTACAACAGGTTACCGCTAGAGTCAGAGTCAACAAGAACTTTAGAAGTACTTGTGTAAACCTCTTCCATTGTATCTAGGTACAGACGGTTACGTGTAACCTCTGGTGCTGCTAAATACTCTGGCAGGAGTTTCTCAAACTGCGCTACCTGACCTAACGCTTCGTTAGTAACACGTTCGTTATAACCTTGCGCTTCTTTCTTCAAACGTTCCGCACGACCTGTCGCTTTAGGAAGAATTTCGTTCTTGTAAGCTTCAGCTTCACGGATGAAACGCTCTTCATCTTCTCGAGCCGCAATTGCGTCATCGAATGCATCTTTCACTTGCTCTGGCGGACGTGCAGACTGGAAGTTCACATCGACAATGACCAGACCTAAATCGTACGCATCAATGATTTCATTTAACGTTTCTTGCGTGCTTTGACGAATCTGCTGACGACCACTTGTCAGGATGCTATCCATTAAAGAGTCACCGATTACGGCACGTAGTGCTGAGTCAGTCGCTTGACGCAAACTGTCATCAGCATTTGTGACGCGGAATAAGTATTTATATGGATCAGCAACACGGTACTGAACATCCATAGCAACTGTTACTACGTTTTCGTCTTTTGTCAGCATGAGACCTGAAGAACGTAGAGAGCGAATTGCTTGCACGTTAACAGGTGTCACTTCATCAATAAAACGAGGACGCCAGTTCAGACCAGGATCGACAACTCTGTCGTATTTACCTAATCGCAATACTACACCACGTTCTGCTTCACCGATGGTGTAAAAGCCTGCAAAGAACCAAATCGCTACGGCGATAGCTGCAATGACACCAATACCTAGCGCACTGCCCCCGCCTATCGATGGACCTTTACCACCTTTTCCACCAAACTTTCCACCCAGTTTCTGACTCAGTTTATTAAAGACTTCGTCTAAGTCTGGCGGTCCTTGATCACGGCCACCTTTGTTACCGCGATTATTGTTGCCCCATGGGTCATTATCGCGGCCATTGTTGCCGTTGTTATTACCAGGCTCATTCCACGCCATTAGAAAGCTCCATCATTTGATATGACGTTATACTTTAGCAGTCATTTAAGTAACTATAAAGCCACGTAAATCTGCCTCTTCTCTTTTTTCAAGTCTAGACCAATCTACTTGTTGCATTCGAATATTTATCAACAAGTTACCTTCCTGGTCGTACTCTTCCTGTTGAATAGATTTCATTTGGAAGAATATACTGCGAAGTCGTCCCTGATGTTGTGGGGGAATTCGCAATTGATACTGAACCATTTGACTTGCAAGACGCTCAGTGAGCGCTTCAAACAAGAGTTCAATACCATCGCCTTCCATCGCTGAAATCCAAACAGCCTGAGGTACTCCCTCGTCATCTCTTTCAATACGAGGGTTCTGGCCATCGAGATTATCGATCTTATTCATAACGACCAAAGCAGGAACTTCGTCTGCGTCAATCTCTGCTAAGACATCATGAACGGCTTGAATGTTCTCACGAAAACGCTCATCACTGGCATCAACAACATGTAACAAAATGTCAGCTTCTTGCGTTTCTTTCAGAGTTGCTTTAAATGCAGCAACCAAATCATGCGGTAAGTGGCGAATAAATCCTACGGTATCAGCCAAGATTGCTGGACCAACATCGACCAACTCGATCTTACGCAAAGTAGGATCCAATGTTGCAAACAACTGGTCAGCGGCGTATACCCCCGCTTCAGTGATTCGGTTGAACAATGTAGATTTCCCCGCGTTGGTATAGCCAACTAAGGAAAGCGTCGGGATTTCCGCTCGACTTCTAGCACGGCGACCTTGTTCCCGCTGTTTTGCGACTTTTTCTAAACGGCGCAAAATAGCTTTAATACGGTCACGCAATAAGCGTCGGTCAGTTTCTAACTGAGTTTCACCTGGACCACGTAAACCAATACCACCTTTTTGTCTTTCAAGGTGCGTCCAGCCTCGGATCAGTCGGGTAGATATATGACGAAGCTGAGCTAACTCAACTTGTAGTTTACCTTCGTGAGTACGGGCGCGCTGAGCAAAGATATCGAGAATCAGACCTGTACGATCTACCACACGACACTTACAAAGCATTTCAAGGTTACGTTCTTGGGCAGGAGAGAGGGAGTGATTAAAAATCACGATATCGGCATCAGTTAATTGCACAGCTTGCGCAATTTCTTGAGCTTTACCCTCTCCGACATAGTATTTGGGGTGTGGTGACTGACGGCTTCCGGTTACAACTTGTAACGTTGATACGCCAGCTGAAGATACCAGCATTTCGAACTCGCTGAGATCTTCCCACTCCCCTTCTTGCGTGAAGTTGATATGAACAAGTACGGCTCGCTCACCGGCTTCATAACGGTCAAACAAGCAATCAACTCCTTAAATATATAATGATGTTTTGTCTCAGAAAATTAATCTTCTGATTTTTCCTGCTGACGCTCACCACCTTGAGGGCGGTCACCACTATGATGGCTAACAGGACGAGCAGGTACAACTGTAGAAATCGCGTGCTTGTACACCATCTGGTTTACTGTGTTTTTCAGCAGAATAACAAATTGGTCAAATGATTCGATCTGGCCTTGTAGTTTAATTCCGTTTACAAGGTAGATAGATACTGGAATACGTTCACGACGTAATGCATTTAAGAATGGGTCTTGTAGAGATTGCCCCTTAGCCATTTTTATTTTCCTTATTTTGTAATTTTGTTTTAGTTATTTAGCTAGTGGTGCTGCATCAAGGTGCGGCTTTTGCATCTGAGCTAAACGAATAAAAAACACCCTGTCATTACCTGTTATGACGACTTTATATCGAAATTTCAAGTAACAGATCCTTTACAGGGCACATTCACGCAAAAGCGATCACATTATACACGGCTAAAACCTTCCGATGCTATCGCATTCGAAACAGTTTCTAACGCCTCGTCAATGTTTTCACTATCTAACCAAGTTAAATTATCCCAGCTGCGTAACCAGGTAATTTGTCGCTTGGCCAATTGGCGGGTTGCACAAACACCTTTGAAAATAGCGTCTTCTATTGTGCAATTACCATCCAAATAGTCCCACATCTGTCGATAACCAACACAACGAATCGAGGGTAAGTCTGGATGAAGATCAGTTCGCGCGTATAGCGTCTTCATCTCTTCTTCAAATCCTGCTTCCATCATTTTTTCGAAACGAAGTTCTATACGACGGTGGAGTTCAGCCCTTTCCTTGGGAGCTATAGCAAACTGCTTGACTCTAAAGGGTAAAGATTCGCCTTTCGTTTGAGTCAACTCAGTCAATGTTTTACCCGAAATTCGATAAACTTCCAATGCCCTAGACAATCTTTGTGGATCATTCGGGTGAATTCTTTCAGCTGACACTGGATCAATCACTTTTAACTGATCGTGCAGCACGTCCCAGCCTTGAGTCAATGCTTCTTGCTCAATTTGCTGACGCACTTCAGGGTTTGCAGCAGGTAGTGGTGACAAGCCTTCCAGTAACGCCTTGTAATACAGCATCGTACCGCCAACTAATAACGGGATTTTACCCTCTTCAGCGATCCTGTTCATTTCAGCCAGCGCATCACGACGAAAGTCAGCGGCTGAATAGGCTTCACTAGGATCGAGAATGTCGATCAGTCGATGAGGCGCTAACGCTTGTTCCTGGGCATCGGGCTTCGCGGTGCCGATATCCATCCCTTTGTAGATCAATGCAGAGTCTACAGAAATAATTTCTACCGGATATTTCTGACGCAATCGAATAGCGAGTTCTGTTTTTCCTGATGCTGTAGGCCCCATGAGAAATAGAGCCAAAGGTAATTCTTTTTTCATATTTGTTTCAGTGCTGCGATTGTTGCCGTGAAGTCGACGGCTCTTACAAAGGTCTTATCTTGTAGAGGCAATCGTCCCTGCCATAACAGCTCAACTTCTGCGATGATTTGAATAGCTTCCGACAAAGTGTAGTCACTTTTCACCTGTGCCACATGCTCGGCTAACCAATGTGATAGCTGTTGACGTGAAAAGTTCACTTCGTCCGATAAGTTTGAAGCGGCGTAAGATAACAGATCTGGGATTATTTGCTGCAGATTTTGCTGCCTAAGAGGCTGAGGAACACCCATCACCATAATAGCGTTATTTGAGCGCGGTTTAAGCTCTATACCTAAAGCCATTAGCGATGATTGTTGCGCCTGCACCACTGATAGCTGCTTGTCGTCCAATTTCAGTGACAGCGGAACCAGCAAAGGTTGTGATTTCAGGCTGCCTTCTTGTGGGGACAACTGAGCTAGCGTTCTCAGCCACTCCGCTTTCAATAACGAAACAAGTCGGGCACCATTTTTATCCGCCATCATTAAGTATTGCCCCTGAACCACACAAATCGCTTTGCCTAATGTTTCTACGACTTGTTCGGAATCATTAACCGTAGAAACAGGGTCTGAGTCGTCTCTCGACTCAAAACTTGGGGTTTGCAGTAACTTTTTGTACGCATTCACTTCTTGCTGGCTGGGTGCTGGCTCGCTATACCGTTCTTTATTCTTTGACTGGGCAGTAGAGCGTGACTCGGTCCAATCACTCCTGCGAGGCGTTTCTCTAAGCTCCGCTCCTGAGTACGAAGTCAGCCTATCCTCTTGCTCCAGCTTTCCTGGATAACTTGGGGTTTGCTCGATCGCTTCATACACTCGCTGTGGAACAACGGACTCTTTGGCTTCCGCTTCAGACCTTTCTTCCTCTGCTGGCTTCTGCTCGCCAGGTTCAGTGTAAAAGGCGGACTGGTTGACACTGGGCTTATCGATGTGAGCACTTTGCGCTAAACCGTCACTCAGTGCCTGATAGATAAAGTCATGAACAAGGCGGGCTTGATGGAATCGAACTTCGTGCTTAGCAGGATGGACATTGACGTCAACCTGATGGGGATCAAGCTCTATAAAAAGTACATAAGTAGCAAATTGATCTGGCCTTAAACTCGATTCGTAACTTTGACGAATCGCATGGTTGATCAATTTGTCTCTCATCATTCGGCCGTTGACATAGCAATACTGTAAATCGCTCTGCTGCCTCGCGCCTTCAGGTGTCGTTATCCAACCATGTAACTTTAAGCCTTGATGCTCAAGTTCGATCTTAAGCATATTCCTGACAAAATTATTACCACAAACGGATGCGATTCGTTTCTCGCATTGAGCCTCGGTTTTCGCGGCTCGATACTGCTTCACCAATTTACCATTGTGTCGAAGGTTAATCGTGACATCGAAGCGGCTTAACGCAATGCGCTTTAGCAGTTCGTCTATATGGGTAAACTCTGTCTTTTCCGTCCTTAAGAACTTACGCCTCGCTGGGGTATTAAAGAACAGATCTAATACTTCAACCGACGTGCCGATAGGGTGTGCTGTAGGCTGTAGCTTAACCGCCATATCCCTACCTTCACTATACGCCGACCACGCTTGATCTTGGGTCGCCGGACGAGAGGTTATGGTCAAACGAGAAACAGAGCTGATACTTGCGAGCGCTTCGCCACGAAAGCCAAGGCTAATAATCGCTTCGAGATCATCTAAAGTATGAATTTTCGACGTTGCATGACGACTTAACGCTAAACCAAGTTCATCTTTAACAATACCTTTGCCGTTATCTCTAACGCGAATGAGCTTAGCGCCCCCTTTTTCTATATCGATATCGATACGGGTGGCACCTGAGTCTAGGCTATTCTCAACCAATTCTTTGACAACTGAAGCAGGTCTTTCAACAACCTCTCCGGCTGCAATTTGGTTAGCCAGTCGCGCTGGCAAAATCTTAATTGTCATGCTGCCATTCACTTTACTGGGTTGGGATAATCAAAACTTGTCCAACCGATAAAGTATCGGAATGAAGGTTATTAGCCTTCCGAAGACTACTTACACTAATGTCATACTTGCTGGCTATCTTACCTAGGAATTCACCTTGCGCGACTTTGTGCTTACGCGATGGCTGTTCCTTTTGTTGACGGACAGTGATATTGAGTTTCTGACCAAGTTTCAACGTGTCTGATTCAAGTTTATTTTCTCGCTTAATATCAGCAACGGACACTTTGTAATTTGCGGCGATCTTTCCTAGATAGTCACCTTGCTGAACTTTATGCACCACGGTTTTAGTCTCAACCATGTTTACGGGTTTAGAGACAGCCACATGAGCATTCGCACCAGGAATTGTCAGCACTTGGCCGACAGCAATACTGCTATTCTTCAGACCGTTTGCTTGAATGATCGCTTTTGTTGTTGTTCCGTATTGATTAGCCAGCACCGATAAGGATTCACCTCTTGAAACTTTGTGCTTAATCGCTTTCCCTCGATTAGCAAACAACGTCCCTTCAGGTGGGTTTGCCTCAAAATATTGGACAATCGCTTTTGAAAGTGCGCGCGCCAACTTGTCTTGGTGTCCACGTTGGAAAAGCAATTTTTCTTCTGTTGGGTTTGATATAAAACCCGTTTCCACTAATACGGATGGAATATCAGGAGACTTAAGCACAGCTAAACTTGCATTGACTGGCTCCGCTTTATGCAGATGGACACCAGCGCGGCTCATTTCTCTTAGGATCTTACTCGCAACTTTATAGCCCTCTTTTTGTGAGTGGCTAAATTGAAGATCTAAGAGCGTTTGACTGATGTTTTTATCGTTGTTGTTCTTTGCCAACACTTCACCAGCACCACCCAGCAATTGAGATTGAGCTTCGTGGTTTTCCACCCAGCGACCAATTTCGGTATTGGCACGTCGCGTATTTAAGACAAACACCGAGCCACCTTTTGGTTTCGGCGAATGAAAAGCGTCTGCGTGAATAGAAACCAATAAATGCGCTTTGTTCTTGCGCGCGATTTCTGAGCGCTTATTCAAATTAACAAAATAGTCGCTTCGGCGCGTCAGTACCGCTTTCATTCCAGGAACAGCATTAATCTGGTCTGCTATTTTCTTAGAGATTGCCAAAGTCGCATGCTTTTCGTACTTGCGCGTAGGCCCAATAGAACCCGGGTCTTCACCACCATGGCCAGCATCAATCGCAACAACAATCTCAGCGCTTCCCAAAAACTGTGAGATATCACGGCTTACCGAAGTTTTTGAAAATGATACTTCTGGCACCGTTGCATCCGATTGACTTGATCCATGTGGTAAATCAATGACTAAACGATGGCCGTACTGCCCACCTGGTGTCGGTGCTAACTTAAAGATCTGAGAAGTCACTGGCTTCTTAATTTCGAAAACAAGTCGATAAGTTGTCTTCTCAGGCGGAGAGCTTTTTCGAATCTTCTTTAATATTGGACTTTCTCCAACATTAAGTGGCAGCTTAGTGTTCAATGTGGTCTTTTTTAGATCCACGACCAAACGCTCTGGGCTACTCAGCGTAAAATAGCTGTAGTCAGCTTCGGACTCTAAATCTATAACCACTCGCGTTTCATCAGGCGAAGGCCAAACGCGAATGCCTTCCAACGCATTCGCAGAAACCAATGTCGGCATAAATGAGAGAGCTAAAAGAAAAGTAACAAAAGCAGCTCGCGACAGTTTACTGATTACCATAACTCCAACTGTTCAAGTAATTGAGAACCATACTCATTGTTTGCGGTAAGTTGAGCAGTTCGCTCCTCACCGTTATAACGTAATTCAATATCCAAATCCGCAGACGGTAGCAACCCCTCGCCTTTTTCTGGCCACTCAACCAAACAAATAGCATCAGGAGTAAAGTAATCACGAATTCCCATGAACTCTAGCTCTTCTGGATCAGCCAAGCGGTACAAGTCAAAGTGATAAACCTGCCACTGCGATAATTGATAAGGTTCAACTAACGTATAAGTTGGGCTTTTGACATTGCCTTGATGCCCAAGGGCGCGTACAAAGCCTCGGCTGAATGTCGTTTTCCCTGCACCTAGATCTCCATGTAGATAAATTGTGGTCTGCTGCGAGCATAGATGCGCTAGCGCCTTGCCTAACTGAATCGTTGCTTGCTCATCTTTAAGGGCAAATTGTTTCGTGCTCATGAAGATCAATCTCTAATCTGTGACTATATAAAACTCAAAAGAACAGGAATAGTAAACTGGGTTGGAATTGAGAGACAAGATCTGTTGTGTAAGTAAAAGCCAAAAACAGCAATTTCTTTACGATATTGTCGATTTTATTGGCTAGATCCCTGCCAAAAGATCCGTTAAGATCCGCCACCCATTTCACCAGAGCAGCCAGCATGAACTACCAAGAGCTTGCAAACAAGATCAAAGTTTGGGCCCAAGAGCTTGGATTCCAAAAAGTTGGGATCTGCGATGTAGACCTAAGCGAGCATGAAGGTGCTTTACAAAAATGGCTAGACGCAGGCTACCATGGAGAAATGGACTGGATGGCACGTCATGGAATGATGCGTGCTCGCCCCAACGAACTCTTACCCGGCACCGTGCGTGTCATTAGTGCTCGGATGGACTATTTACCTCCTGAAGCACAATTTGCCTCTAATCTGTCGAATGCGACTCAAGCGTATATTAGCCGCTACGCGTTGGGTAGGGATTACCACAAGCTAGTAAGAAACCAATTAAAGAAACTCGGTCAAAAAATTGAACAAGAGGTCGGAAAATTTGGTTACCGACCATTTGTGGATTCCGCTCCCATTTTAGAGCGTCCATTAGCGCAAAAAGCAGGATTAGGCTGGACAGGGAAACACTCACTTATTTTAGATAAAGAGTGCGGTTCTTGGTTTTTCTTAGGTGAGTTACTGATTGATCTGCCTCTACCTGTCGACGACGCTCACCAAGGCGACTGTGGTAAATGCAAAGCTTGCATCACATCTTGCCCAACTCAAGCCATTGTAGAAGATGGTGTTGTAGACGCAAGACGCTGTATTTCATATCTCACCATTGAATATGATGGTGTTATCCCAGAAGAGTTTCGTAAAGCGCTGGGGAACCGGATATACGGATGCGACGACTGCCAATTGGTTTGCCCATGGAATCGTTTTTCAGAGCTGACAGAGCAGGATGACTTCCATCGTAGAAATGCTCTTAAACATCCAGATTTAGTAGAATTATTTCTTTGGGAAGAAGACACATTTTTAAAAAATATGGAAGGTTCCGCAATCAGGCGCATCGGTCATATCCAATGGATGAGAAACCTATCAGTTGCTATGGGCAATGCCCCCTACTCGCAAGCGATTATTGACGCTTTAGAATCAAGGAAAGGGCTAAGTGACGTATTGGACGCGCATATTCAATGGGCAATTGATCAGCAACACTCTCAGCTTCCACAGCAGGCTCTTTCAAACAGCCATCAACGGCTAATTAGGATTGTCCAAAAGGGATTACCTAGAGATGCATAAACCCTGCCTGAAATAGCGTTACAAAGCATGATTCAGCTCTAAAAATGAAAATGTGGAAAAAAATCGGCAAGGTGGCTTGTTTTGGTGTAGATAAAGAAGTTAATCACATCGATAACAAATGACTAGGATCAATAAACAATCACTTAACGATCGTTAAAGACGCCATTTTACACTTACAATAAAAGATGGAACCACAATAAAAACAACAACTTAAAATCAACTCTCTACCAAAAACAAAGCGGTAAATTACCAAAAGATCTTTTTATTATGACTTTATACAGTGGGTAAAATCAGGTTACCCACCAAGTTATCCACAAACATAATTTTGTGGATAAGTCTGTTGATTGTCATATGAATACCTAGCTCACATTAGTTCGCCATCACCTATTCACACGTGATCACATCCCGTTCAGGTCAGATACTAGAGACATAAAAACGCCCACCTGAAAACAGGAGGACTTATTTTAATTTTGGGTTGATGCTTCTCAGCATTAGAGTAAAGAGCGGCGGTCATATCATGGTGACCAATTTCAAATGTGTTTATCATTTGAAGAAGAGTTTATAGCGACACACGAGGTTCCCTATTTATAACAAAAAGGCGTGACCTCAACCTTGGTAAGATTGCGCTCTATAAACGGAGCTAGTGTCGATTTTTCAACGTTAAGCACGATGAAGGCTATCAAATTGGAGCGACACACGAGGTTCGAACTCGTGACCTCAACCTTGGCAAGGTTGCGCTCTACCAACTGAGCTAGTGTCGCATTTTTCATCGTTAAGCACGATGAGAGCTATCAAATTGGAGCGACACACGAGGTTCGAACTCGTGACCTCAACCTTGGCAAGGTTGCGCTCTACCAACTGAGCTAGTGTCGCATTTTTTCATCGTTAAGCACAATGAGAGCTATCAAATTGGAGCGACACACGAGGTTCGAACTCGTGACCTCAACCTTGGCAAGGTTGCGCTCTACCAACTGAGCTAGTGTCGCATATTCTCATAAGAGAATTGGTTGCGGGAGCCGGATTTGAACCGACGACCTTCGGGTTATGAGCCCGACGAGCTACCAAGCTGCTCCATCCCGCGTCCGTATTTCACCGTTAAGCACGATGAAGGCTATCAAATTGGAACGACACACGAGGTTCCCTATTCATAACAAAAAGGTGTGACCTCAACCTTGGTAAGGTTGCGCTCTACCAACTGAGCTAGTGTCGCATATTCTCATAAGAGAATTGGTTGCGGGAGCCGGATTTGAACCGACGACCTTCGGGTTATGAGCCCGACGAGCTACCAAGCTGCTCCATCCCGCGTCCGTATTCACCGTTAAGCACGATGAAGGCTATCAAATTGGAGCGACACATGAGGTTCCCTATTCATAAAAAAAAGGCGTGACCTCAACCTTGGTAAGGTTGTGCTCTACCAACTGAGCTAGTGTCGCATACTCTCATAAGAGAATTGGTTGCGGGGGCCGGATTTGAACCGACGACCTTCGGGTTATGAGCCCGACGAGCTACCAAGCTGCTCCACCCCGCGTCCGTGTTTCATCGTTAAGCACGATGAGAGCTATCAAATTGGAGCGACACACGAGGTTCCCTATTTATAAAAAACAGGCGTGACCTCAACCTTAGCAAGGTTGCGCTCTACCAACTGAGCTAGTGTCGCATATTCTCGTAAGAGAATTGGTTGCGGGAGCCGGATTTGAACCGACGACCTTCGGGTTATGAGCCCGACGAGCTACCAGGCTGCTCCATCCCGCGTCCGTATTCACCGTTAAGCACGATGAAGGCTATCAAATTGGAGCGACACACGAGGTTCGAACTCGTGACCTCAACCTTGGCAAGGTTGCGCTCTACCAACTGAGCTAGTGTCGCATATTCTCATAAGAGAATTGGTTGCGGGAGCCGGATTTGAACCGACGACCTTCGGGTTATGAGCCCGACGAGCTACCAAGCTGCTCCACCCCGCGTCCGTGTTTCACCGTTAAGCACGATGAGAGCTATCAAATTGGAGCGACACACGAGGTTCGAACTCGTGACCTCAACCTTGGCAAGGTTGCGCTCTACCAACTGAGCTAGTGTCGCATATTCTCGTAAGAGAATTGGTTGCGGGAGCCGGATTTGAACCGACGACCTTCGGGTTATGAGCCCGACGAGCTACCAAGCTGCTCCATCCCGCGTCCGTATTTCACCGTTAAGCACGATGAAGGCTATCAAATTGGAGCGACACACGAGGTTCGAACTCGTGACCTCAACCTTGGCAAGGTTGCGCTCTACCAACTGAGCTAGTGTCGCTTTAACAACGTTTCCGTCGTTCAGGGCTGCGAATTATAAGAGCTTTATTTTGTGATGCAAGTCCTTCATGCAAAAAAAAGTCGTTTTTTTTCTGTTTGATGAAAAAGCACACAAATTAGGCGATTTATTATTCTAAATCTGCACTTTATCCGCCCCCAAATGGAAAATACCTAAGAAATTAGATACTGAAAATAGTTTGGCGGTAGTATTTCAACTCAGCGATAGACTCTCGAATATCATCCAGTGCTAAGTGACTGCCCGTTTTCGTAAAGCCATCCAGCACTTCTGGCTTCCAACGACGAGTTAACTCTTTAAGCGTACTTACATCAACGTAACGATAGTGGAAGTACTCTTCCAGTTCTGGCATGTGTTTGTACAAAAAGCGTCGATCTTGGCCGATACTGTTGCCACAGATTGGTGATTTGCCTTTAGGGACCCACTTTTCTAAAAACTCAATGGTCTGACGAATCGCTTCTTGCTCATTAATGTTACTTGAGCGAATACGCTCGACCAATCCACTACCTGTGTGCGTGGTGGTGCACCACTCATCCATTTTCTCTAATTCAGCTTCAGGTTGGTGTATCGCAAGTACCGGACCTTCAGCTAAAATATTCAATTCACTATCGGTAACGATAGTCGCGATTTCGATAATTTTGTGAGTTTCCGGATCTAATCCTGTCATCTCCAAATCAATCCAAATTAAATTTTGATCGCTAAAGGACATAAATCGTTGCCTATTGGTTTTATGATAAAAAGGGTACTATACCCAAATTCCAATCCACTAGATAGCGATCTAATGGACCCCAAACGATGATAAACAGTTAAGTAGACAATTGTGGCAAAGAAAAAAAAGCTTACCAAAGGTCAAGTAAGACGAGTACGCAGCAACCAGAAGCGCAAGCTAAAAAAAGAAGAGTCCATTCAATGGGATGAATCTATGCTTGGCAGCGCGAAGAAAGGACTAGTGATCACTCGCTTTGGGCAGCATGCCGATATTGAAGATCAAGAAAGCGGAGAAATTCATCGCTGTAACCTTCGACGTGGTATTGAAACTCTGGTTTCTGGTGACCAAGTTATCTGGCGTCCGGGTTTGGAATCTATGGAAGGAATAAACGGCGTAGTAGAAGCGGTAGAACCTCGAACCTCTGTACTCACACGCCCAGATTACTACGATGGCCTTAAACCTGTCGCAGCGAATGTCGACCAGATGATCATCGTTTCATCGGTACTACCTGAATTGTCACTCAATATCATTGACCGATATTTAGTTGCCGCAGAAACTCTGAAAATTTCCCCGTTGCTTGTTTTAAACAAAATCGACCTGCTCGACAAAGAACAGCTCGAAATCTATAAAGACTGGCTAAATGAATACGAGCGTATTGGCTATAAGGTTTTGCTAGTCAGTAAAGAAACGGGGGAAGGCATTTCAACGCTAGAAGACGAGCTTCGAAACAGAATCAATATCTTTGTTGGCCAATCAGGCGTAGGTAAATCAAGTCTGGTTAATGCGTTAATGCCTGGCTTTGATATTGAAGAAGGTGCTGTCTCGGAAAACTCTGGGCTTGGGCAACACACAACAACGGCTTCACGTTTGTACCATATCCCTTCTGGTGGCGATTTAATTGACTCTCCAGGAGTACGTGAGTTTGGCTTATGGCATTTAGAGCCTGAGGAAATCACCAAAGCATTTATTGAATTCCAACCTTACTTAGGTGGCTGCAAGTTCCGCGACTGCAAGCACTTAGATGATCCAGGATGCATCTTAGTTGAAGCAGTGGAAAAAGGTGAAGTCAGTGAAACGCGTTTCGAGAATTATCATCGAATTCTTGAAAGCATGGCGGAGATGAAAGCCAACCGCCAGTACTCTCGCAATAAAAAAGCCGATCTGTAACAGCTTCTTGCATATATCGTAATCAATTGATACTGACTTTTGGGCGGAATTTGAGTAGTATCTCGCGCCCAAAGAAGTCAGCAAAATACAGTTAACATTAGAAATGAAAACAATGGATAAGATTAAAGTTGGACTGCAATACTGGATCCCACAACACGGGTTAACCCGTTTAATGGGTAAACTGGCGTCAGCCAAAGCTGGCGGTCTGACAACAGCGGTCATTCGCTGGTTCATCAAACGATACAACGTGAACATGGACGAGGCTAAGCACTCCGATCCTAAACACTTTACTTCTTTCAACGAGTTTTTTGTTCGAGAACTCGAAGAAGGCGCACGTCCAATTGCTGAAGCTGATTCTGTTATCACACACCCAGCAGACGCATGTGTTAGTCAGTTTGGGCCTATCAAAGATGGCAAACTGATTCAAGCAAAAGGCCACGACTTTACCGCTCAAGAGCTATTGGGTGGTGATTCGAAACTCGCTGAAGAATTCAAAGATGGTGAGTTTGCAACGCTTTACTTATCACCACGTGATTATCACCGTGTTCATATGCCTTGCGATGGTGTTCTACGTCAGATGATCTACGTTCCTGGCGATCTGTTTTCTGTGAATCCTTTAACAGCAGAGAATGTGCCAAACCTATTCGCTCGAAACGAACGAGTGGTATGTATTTTCGATACCGATTTTGGCCCTATGGCTCAAGTGCTAGTTGGTGCGACCATTGTTGGAAGTATTGAACAAGTATGGGCAGGTACGGTGACACCACCTCGTGGCAACACGGTTTACAAGTGGGATTACCCAGCTGAAGGTGACAAAGCCGTTGTTCTTAAGAAAGGCGAAGAAATGGGCCGATTCAAATTAGGCTCAACGGTTATTAACCTGTTTGCGAAAGACGCCATCAGCTTTGATGAATCGATGCAAAATGGCGCGACAACCGTAATGGGAACCGCTTACGCCCACTTAAACGAAAAATAATTTTTCATCATAAAGCCTTGGTTTAGCCAAGGCTTTTTTTGACCAAAAACAATACATTTGCAACATTTCTTTACGAGTTTTCAAAACTCAAACCTCAGTCTAAGACCCTAATTTGATTATTAATTATTCTTGAGCGCAGATTTCCGCTTTAAGGTTAAAAATGTATGACCAAATTAGACCACAGCATATTGGTCAAGCTATTGATTTGCTTTGGGATACCACTGAGTGTCCTGTTTATGCCCATCGATGCCATCCCGATTGATAACCTCACCACAATCCAGCACCGATTACTGGCTATATTTTTATTAGCCGCCCTGCTCTGGGTTTTAGAACCCGTCCCAGTCTTTGCGACCTCCATTTTGATCATTGCTCTTGAGCTGATCATGATCTCCGATAAGGGGCTACATTTATTCCGTCATCCACCAGCTGGGCATGATCTCGGTGTATTAATGAACTATACCGACATATTCAGTGCCTTTTCCTCACCAATCATCATTCTATTTATGGGCGGCTTTGCTTTAGCGATTGCTGCATCAAAATATGAGTTAGACAACAACCTCGCCAGAGTTTTGTTAAAACCATTTGGCCAGCAACCCAAATTTATCATGCTAGGCCTCATGCTAATTACCTCTGTGTTTTCGATGTTTATGTCTAATACAGCAACAACCGTGATGATGCTGGCTTTGCTAGGGCCGATTGTGGCTTCTGCGCCTAAAGGCGACTTAGGAATAAAAGCCCTCGTTTTATGTATTCCGATAGCGGCTAATACTGGCGGCATTGCCACGCCAATTGGTACGCCACCGAATGCCATTGCGCTGCAGTATTTAACGGGTGAAAACAGCATTAGCTTCTTGAGCTGGATGATGATGGGGCTTCCATTTGTGATTATCCAACTCACTATTGCATGGTTTTTACTTCAAAAATTATTCCCATCCTCGCAGCAAACCATGCAATTAAAACTCGATGGGCAGTTTCAAAAAAATTGGCGTGCGATAGTCGTTTACGTCACGTTCGCCGCCACCATATTGCTATGGATGACGACCAGTTTGCATGGCATGAACACTTATGTGGTATCGATAATTCCGCTTGCCGTTTTTACGCTAACCGGAATTATGGGCAAAAATGAACTGAAACAGATCAACTGGGATGTTTTGTGGCTCGTTGCGGGGGGAATAGCCATTGGTATTGGGTTGGAAAAAACAGGTCTAGCGGCTGCACTCGCGCATGCCATCAATTATGAATCCCTCTCACCAGTCGCTGTCGTTGTGACTCTGTCGATCGTCTGCTGGCTCATGGCTAACTTTATGTCGAACACCGCCACTGCAAACCTGTTAATGCCAATTGCGGCTGCGATCGGTGCGTCAATGGACAGCTTATCTTCCGTGGGTGGACTGCAAGGATTACTGGTTGTTGTCGCTTTCTCTGCCTCATTAGGGATGATTTTGCCAGTCTCTACTCCGCCAAACTCACTGGCTTACTCGACCGGATTAATAGAAAGCCGCGATATGGCCAAAACAGGAGTCATTCTCGGTCTTATCGGCTTAATCATTGTCTATTCAGCGGCATTATTGTTGACCTAACAGCGCAGCTTACGCCTTGCCTTGAAATACAGGCAAGGCATCACAAAATCAACAATAGGTAATACTGACAAAGTATTCACTAATCAAACTTCTAGTTAGATCAAACATATGACGGTTAGTTTTGTATAACATCTGGCTGTAAATTTAATTATTCCCCATTAGATCATCTGCCTTTTTCCAAATCTAAAGCATTAGGTAAAGCATATTTAGGTCTAAACCTCACCTTCGTTTGTTGTCTAAGTACGGAAGGGAAGACAATGAAAAATACAATAAAACTAAAAATACAAATTGCTATTGCTGTCATTATTGCTGTTGTTAGTGGTGTCCAAGCCTGGATTTCTGTCAGCCAGTTGAAGCAAGAAACAACCTCCGCACTCAATAGTGAAATGGAAAATGTCAGTCACGCGACGTCTCGTTACATCTCCGATTGGTTAGACATACGTAGTGACATGATGCTCGCCAACGAAAAAGCCATTTTAGAGGCGACAGATGCCGACCGGGAAATGCTACTGACAAAACGCGCGGGGGCATTTCTATCCGTATACGCGGGATTTGAAGATGGATCGATCGCCTATGGTGATAAGACCGAAGATTGGCCAACGGATTATGATCCTCGCAGCCGACCTTGGTATATCGACGCAAAAGCTGCGCCTGGGTTAATCATTACTGAACCGTATCAGGACTTCGACGGCAGTATCGTGATCAGTTTTGCCAAAGCTTTCAGTGGTCACAAAAATGGGGTACTCGCCGCCGACCTAACGGTAAGTAACATCATTGAAGAAGTCCTGCACGTTACACTCGACAACGATGGATTCTCATTCTTGGTTGATGGAAACAACAATATCGTCGCCTACAAGGATGAAAAACTCAGCCAAAAACCATTAACTGACCTAAATCCTGCACTTTCAGAGGATAAAGTCAGACAATTGATCAGCACCGCAGGTATCTCTACCATCACCTGGCCAAAACAAGGCGACAAGCTGATCTTTGTCACTAACGTACCATCAACCGATTGGTCGCTGGGTATCGTGGTAGACAAAGAACTCGCCTTCTCGTCCGTGACGGAACAGATTCAATTTACCGCGATTGCTTCGATTCTGTTGTACATCGTGATTGCTTCTATCAGCACATACGTTGTAACGCGCCTACTCATGCCTCTGCAAACGCTGTCTGACGCACTCTCTGAGCTATCAGAAGGCGAAGGCGACCTAACTCAGCGAATTGAAATCCGCAGAAAAGATGAGATTGGCGAACTCGCGCAACACGTCAATCAATTCTTGGCTCAGATGCAGAAGATGCTTGGCGATATCATTCAACACAGCCAAAAACTGGCAGTACAAGCAGAAGCCGCTAATCAATTATCTCAGGAGTCATCACTGCAAGTTGAAGCACAGCAAAATGACGTGAACCAAATTGCTACCGCTATCCATGAAATGTCAGCAACGGCGGCAGAAGTCGCTAGCCATGCCGAACTGACTGCCAACGCATCGCAAGAGTCATCGGCAGCTTGTGAAGACGGCCAGCAAGTGATTGAGAAAAACCGCCAAGCCATTATCAGTCTTGCAGAACAAGTGGGTGATGCCTCAAGTATCATTTCTGAACTGGAAAACAATACGCAAAGCATCAACCAGATCCTTTCGACGATCCAAGGCATTGCCGAGCAAACCAACCTACTTGCGCTTAACGCAGCCATTGAAGCCGCAAGAGCCGGTGAACAAGGACGCGGTTTTGCTGTTGTGGCAGACGAAGTTCGAGTGCTGAGCCAGCGCACACATGGTTCAACGGAAGAGATACGCCATATGATCGAAACGCTGCAAGGGAATACCAAACTCGCAGTGCACAGTATGGAAGCAAGTACCACGTTAGCCGATACCAGTGTTGATTACGCACAGCAAGCGTCGGAGAGCCTTAATACCATCACCGCAGCAATCAATGAAATCAACGGTATGGCTCTGCAAATTGCCAGCGCAGCGGAAGAGCAACGAGCGGTCAGCGAAGACATCAGCAGAAACACGCAAGGGATTAAAGATGCGTCTGATATTCTCGCGGACCAAGCAACACGCAGTAGTGAAAGCGCGACCAACATGTTCGATTCCGCGAACACTGTTCGCCAAGAAGTGGAGCGCTTTAGAGTTTAACGCTTTGTATAACCAATAATTTGATGCATATTAACAGCCATTAATATCCACCCTCCCTCAAGGACGAATCGACATGGGATACGAATGGCTGGCTTTGGCGGCTGCCTTTCTGTGGGCTGTCGCCAGCATACTCTCTGTGGCCCCCGCACAACATTTAGGAACGTTCGCTTATAGCCGCTGGCGTATGGGCTGTACTTCCGTCATTCTCGGCACCATGGCACTAATAACCGGCGGTTGGTCTAGCGTCGAAACTACCGCTATATCTGCGATGGCACTGTCAGGACTAATCGGTATCTTTATCGGTGATACCGCACTATTCGCCTGCTTAAATCGCATGGGGCCTCGTCAAGCAGGCTTGCTCTTTTCCTGTCACGCGGTGTTCTCCGCTATATTGGGCTACTTTCTGTTTAGCGAGAACATGACATCACTGGAATTGCTAGGCTCCACTCTGGTCTTCTCTGGCGTCCTCACCGCCATTTTCTTTGGCCGTAGAGGTCAGGCGAGCAACCAACTCGAATCGATCAAAGGCAATGTCTGGGTGGGCGTCGGTTTAGGTTTACTCGCCGCACTATGTCAGGCTATGGGCGGCATCATTGCAAAGCCCATCATGCAAACCGACATAGACCCTGTGGCTGCGTCCGCAGTACGTATGATGACCGCGTTCGCCGCACACTCCGTTCTATTTATCTCAGGAGTCAAGATTGCCCGTGCGACCCAGCCAATGACAATGAAGATCTTTTCCATCACCGCAGTCAATGGCTTCCTCGCAATGGCGGTCGGTATGACTTTAATCCTGTATGCACTACGTGACGGAAATGTTGGGATGGTGGCACTGCTTTCTTCAACCACTCCGATCATGCTATTACCTATACTTTGGGTTTACACCAAACGAAGGCCCAATCGTTACGCTTGGATGGGTGCGCTTGTCGCAGTAACTGGCACTGGGATTTTGGTTAGTTAATCGCCTCATCTACAATGACAACGATAGATAAATACGATTTTTAATTTACGATGAAATAGAGAGAATAGAGCGTAATAACGGCGTATGGAGCAACGTCACCACTCAGGGTGAAAAGCGGTTAAAGTGAAAGATAACAACGCCACATCACAAACAATATTTGATCTTGACCTACAGTTTTGGTTAAAAAATGTAGTAAAATTACGCTAATTTTGTTTCCAAAGTTACTTTAAAATTTGACGAGGACATCACTATGTCAGCAAAGAAGCCATTGGCTTTAGTTATTCTTGACGGTTACGGCCACCGTGAAGACACAGCGAGCAACGCGATTGCAAACGCAAAAACGCCGGTAATGGATGCACTGCTTGCAAACAACCCAAACACTCTAATCTCAGCTTCAGGTATGGACGTTGGTCTTCCTGATGGTCAGATGGGTAACTCTGAGGTTGGCCATACAAACATCGGTGCTGGTCGTGTCGTATATCAAGACCTAACTCGTATCACTAAGTCTATCGCTGACGGTGAGTTCGCGGAAACGCCTGCACTTGTTGACGCTATCGACTCTGCAGTAAAAGCAGGCAAAGCGGTACACCTTATGGGTCTGATGTCTCCAGGTGGCGTCCACTCTCACGAAGACCACATCTACGCTGCAGTTGAAATGGCAGCAGCACGTGGCGCAGAAAAAATCTACCTACACTGCTTCCTAGACGGCCGTGACACTCCACCACGTAGCGCAGAAAACTCACTAAAACGTTTTGATGAGCTATTCGCAAAACTAGGTAAAGGTCGTATCGCATCGCTGGTTGGCCGTTACTACGCAATGGATCGTGACAACAACTGGGAACGTGTTCAAGTTGCTTACGATCTATTAACTCAAGGTAAAGCAGAATTTACTTACGACTCTGCAGTTGCTGGTCTCGAGGCGGCTTACGCTCGTGAAGAAAACGACGAATTCGTAAAAGCAACAGCGATCAAAACTGAAGGTCAAGAAGATGCAGCAATGGCAGACGGCGATGCGGTGATCTTCATGAACTACCGTGCTGACCGTGCTCGTCAAATCACACGTGCATTCGTTCCTGGTTTCAACGGTTTTGAACGCGCAGCATTCCCAGCGGTTAACTTTGTTATGCTGACTCAATACGCAGCCGATATTCCACTATCTACTGCTTTCCCACCAGCATCACTAGAGAACACGTACGGTGAGTGGTTATCTAAGCAAGGTCAAACTCAGCTACGTATCTCTGAAACAGAGAAATACGCGCACGTTACGTTCTTCTTCAACGGTGGTGTTGAAACAGAGTTTGATGGTGAAGAGCGTCAACTTGTTGCCTCACCAAAAGTAGCCACTTACGACCTACAACCAGAAATGAGCTCAGAAGAACTGACTGAGAAAATGGTTGCAGCAATCAAGTCTGGTAAGTACGACACGATCATTTGTAACTACCCGAATGCTGACATGGTTGGCCACACTGGCGTTTACGAAGCAGCAGAGCAAGCAATTGAAGCGCTTGATGCAAGCGTAGGTAAAGTGGTTGAAGCGATTAAAGAAGTGGGCGGTCAAATGCTGATCACCGCAGACCACGGTAACGCAGAAATGATGGTTGACCCTGTCACTGGCGGTACTCATACCGCTCACACAAGTCTACCAGTGCCGCTCATTTACGTAGGCGATAAAGCCGTTAAGTTCAAAGAAGGCGGCAAACTGTCTGACCTAGCACCAACCATGCTGACTCTATCTGGTTTAGAAATCCCAGCAGAGATGACTGGTGACGTGCTCGTTTAAGTCATTCACAAAGTGAAGATGAATCAAAGCCCGGACCTGAGTTCGGGCTTTTGTATTATCTCATTCAACAAGTTTCAATATTCCCCTTTCTTCTTACGAAAGTGTTTGGGTATACTGGCTTCCCCTCAAAACTTCAGGATTGAATTCGCGAATGGCAACACGACAACGCGCACAACTGTGGGCTACCTCTAAGTTATCTGCACTTGTTTTAGCTGTTGCAACTACGCTGACCTTTCCCGCATGGTCTGCGTCTCAATCTGAACTAAAGGGCGTATCTAGTGAAATATCTCGTCAAAAGAAATCTCTAAACTCGCAGAAAAAACAGCTGGACTCTCTACAAAAGAACCTAAAAGAGCAGGAAGTGGGTATTGTTCGTTTAGAAAAAGAGATTAAAGAGACCAAGACGTCGCTAAGTAAAACCAACAGCAATATCGCAGCTCTAGAAAATAAAGTCTCTCACTTAGAGAAAGAGAAAAAAGCGCAAAGCGACAAGTTGTCTGAACTGCTTCAAACCTACTATGTTACCCAGCGTTCGAAAGACGCCTCTAACATCCTGAATCAAGGTGTTGAAGAAGATCGTATCAGTCAGTACTTCCAACATTTGGCCAAGCAACGGGCGCAAACCATCAAGGAATTAGAAAGTACAGCCAAAGAGTTGGCAGATAGCCGTTCACAACTTAACGCCGAAAAAGCACAAATTTCACAGCTGCTTGAATCACAAACGGAACAACGTAATCAACTAACAAAAGCGCAGTCTGAGCGTAAGAATACAGTTAGCACCATCAAGAAGAGCATCTCTAACGATAGTGTGTACCTATCTGAATTACAGCGAAATGAGACGCGACTGAAAGCTGAGATTGCTAAAGCAGCCAAGCGTAATGCAGTTCTGATGGATGGCATTGCAAAGCGTAAAGGTAAGTTGCCTTGGCCACTAAAGGGCAGTGTTATTCACAGCTATGGCTCTCGCCAAACTGGCCAACTTAGCTGGAAAGGCATGGTGATTAACGCCAATTACGGCCAACCCGTTAAAGCAGTCTATTCCGGTACGGTCGTATTTGCGGATTACCTACGAGGCTACGGGCTAGTTGTCTTACTTGATCACGGTAAAGGCGATATGACGCTTTATGGATTTAACCAAAGCCTACTAAAGAAAGAAGGCGATAAAGTCAAAGCGAGCGAAACCATCGCGCTTGCGGGTGACACTGGCGGGCAATCTAGACCATCGCTGTACTTTGAGATTCGTCGTAACAGTAAAACTCAAAACCCGACCCATTGGTTAACACGTTAGTACACTCTATATCTGCCATATCTCCACTCAGATTACAGAGGCTTTAAACATCTGTAATCCATGACCGTTCAGCTTCACTATCGGTAGTAACTTTCAATCGAGTTAATGAGTGTATCCAATTCCGATTTATCGAGTGCATTAATTCCTGCGGCAGCGGCCCTTCCACCACCTGTTGCAAACTGAGAACAAATATCCCCAGCTCCTTGCTTATTACTTAAAGGTGCCCGTAAAGATACCGTATATGTCCCATCTGTATTTTCCGTGAGGACAGCGTGTGCGGAATCCGGTGACTGATTGGCAAGTAAATTTCCGTAAACACCACTAATTCGGCGCGAATACGCTTCATCCGGTAGCTCAAAGACACCTAAATATCGACTTTGATACTTTGCATTAACCGCAAGCGCTTTAGCCATATCTTCCTGATAGGCCATCTTTAATACATGGTATGGTGACGATTTATCCGCTATCACAGCAAAGGGATCATCATAGGCCAAAAGCTCATTAAACAGTGTCGCTGGGTCGAAGTGGAGATCAGTAATATGTGCCCCGTACCCATTATAATTAATCAAAGTACCAAGCTCTTTAAGCTGAGATTTCTGCTCTGAAGTCAAGCCAGCTTGATCGGCTAATTCATCTGCTTTGGCAATAAGATTATCTCCATAGGCTGCGGTAATTGCCCAATGGTGGAATCGTCCATTTAATAGCTGATCAATAATAAGCGCTGTACACGTATTGGCATCTAAATCGATATGTGCATCAAGCAGATCACTCGTTGGCACATCACCGGCTTTGTGATGATCGGCATAAAAGACGCTCACACCAGATTCTAAAGCCACTTTCAGACCACCCATGTTCTTTTCCATTGAGATGTCTAAAGCAGTGATGGTATCCCCAGCGTGAAGCTTGAGTTTTTCCAGTAATTGAATGTCTCGTTTGACGCCAGTGACTAACGTAGAGTCTTTTGGCTCAGCCAGACGTAGTTGGAGTAGAGCGATAATGCCGTCAGCATCACCGTTAAAAACGTCGTAGTGCATAAAGAAAACCCATTAAAATAACTCTATGTACTTTAATGGGTTAGATATCGACAAACAATTTTTAATTAGTTATGACTAAGCATGAATTGCTTTAACGCCATCTTCGAGAAGTTGTAATTGCTCCAACCCTTGCTCGGTTGCTTTAGGTTTGACGACCGCTATCATTTGAAGCATTCCTCGATGAATGACTTGCTCTGTAACTTGCGCTTTTTGTGACATAGCCGCCTGATACCCGAGCCAACTTGAAGCAATCAAATGTAAAGTCGTGACAAGTGACTTCAGCTCATCTTCTTTTACATCCAGCAATTCAAGCTTAACAAACGCGCGCATGATATTAATCAGGTTTGCCTGTAGCTTTTCTTGAACTTGGATGTAGTCTTCGTGCAGATGATCATCTCGCTGGAGTATTTCTGGCAGATTGGAATAGAAAAAACGATATTTCCACATCAAGGTAAAAATGGAATCTAAATAGTGTTTTAGCAATACTAAACTTTCTTGCTGACCTTGAACGGGTGTGAAACGTTCCAATAGCTCGTTGGAATACAGGGAGAAAATCTCTCGAACAATCTCCTGCTTATTGCGGAAATGGTAATAAAGGTTTCCCGGACTAATATCAATGTGTGCCGCGATATGATTGGTCGTGATATTACGCTCACCATGTTGATTAAAAAGATCTAGAGCAGCAAGCACTATTCTGTCGCGTGTCTTCATTCGTTTTCCATACCCTCTTCCATAACTCTTTGTCAGTATAGCGGCTAGTGTAACCCGAAACAAAAAAGCGCCTGGTCATATCAGGCGCTTTCATTAGTTTATTTGATTACTTGTGGTACGGCTTAGACAATTCATGTACCGCATCTACAAATACACCGGCATTTTCTGGCGGAACATCCAAGTGAATACCGTGGCCAAGGTTAAAGACATGTCCTGTATTCCCTTCACCAAAGCCTTCAAGAATGGTTGCCACCTCTTCACGGATACGCTCAGGCTGAGCGTACAGCATTGATGGATCCATGTTGCCTTGTAGCGCCACTTTATCACCGATGCGTGCTTTCGCGTCAGCGATATTGATAGTCCAGTCAAGACCAACCGCATCACAGCCAGTAGCCGCGATTTGCTCTAACCACATGCCACCGTTCTTAGTGAATAGCGTCACTGGTACACGACGACCTTCGTTTTCACGAATCAGACCATCAACGATTTTGTGCATGTATTGTAGCGAGAACAGGTTGTAGTCACGCGGAGTCAATACGCCACCCCAAGTGTCAAATACCATCACAGATTGTGCACCTGCTTTGATCTGCGCATTGAGGTACTCAATCACGCTATCAGCAAGCTTATCAAGTAGTAGATGTAACGTTTGTGGTTCTGCGTACATCATCTTCTTGATCTTAGTGAACGCTTTCGAGCTACCACCTTCAACCATGTATGTAGCAAGTGTCCATGGGCTACCTGAGAAACCGATCAGTGGCACGTCACCGTTTAGATCTTTACGAATCTGACGTACTGCATTCATCACATATTGCAGTTCGCCTTCAGGGTCTGGCAAACCGATTTTATCAACGTCCGCTTTACAGGTGATTGGCTTGTCAAAAACTGGACCTTCACCGGCTGAAAAACGAAGACCAAGCCCCATTGCATCTGGAATGGTAAGGATGTCAGAGAAAAGAATCGCTGCATCTAATGGGAAACGACGTAATGGCTGCAATGTTACTTCAGAAGCCAACTCTGCATTACGGCAAAGTGACATAAAGTCCCCTGCTTGTGCACGAGTTTCACGATATTCTGGTAGGTATCGACCTGCCTGACGCATCATCCATACAGGAGTGTAATCGACAGGCTCTTTCAACAACGCACGCAGGTAACGATCATTTTTTAATTCAGTCATTCCGTTCTTCCGATTCTTAAGACTCACTTTTAGTGGCCGCTATTCTAACATCGTTTTCCTTTCAAAAGCTGTGTGCTTTGCAACCTAGATCAACTTATTAACTATAAAATCAGTGCTTAATTTGCACCCAATGAGTAACGATGTTAAAAATTTGCTTGCTAGCGAAAACTACAATTATAAAACTGAGCACTTAAGTGTTCAGCATCTCATAACGACATCTTACTTACCCCCTCCCTCTCGGAGGGTTTTTTTTATCTTTTTTATCTATAGTTCAGTAGCCTAAGCTTCAATACTGGCCAGTGTTTCTTCAATCAAAGCACGCGCAATAGTGCCCACTGGCGCTACGGGAGGGATCTCATTAGCGGCAAACCATTTGGCGTCAGCTAACTCACTGTAATCTGGCTTCAATAAGCCCGATTCATATTCCGCTAAAAAGCCCATCATCATACTGGAAGGAAAAGCCCAAGGTTGGCTGCCAAAATACTGAATATTTTTCACCTCAATACCCGTTTCTTCTTTTACTTCGCGCGCCACACATTGCTCTAATGTTTCCCCAACTTCTAAAAAGCCAGCGATCACTGTGTACATTCCGTTTCTGTGTCTTGGATGCTGGGCCAACAGAATTTCTTTCCCTTTACGCACCGCAACAATGATACACGGGAAAATTCTTGGATAATGGAGCGTGCGGCAATCTCCACATTGCATTGCCAGTTGGTTGTGATTGAGATGATTGCGACCACCACATATCGGGCAAAAACGCATCGATTGGGTCATGTGGCCAAACTGTACCGCTTTGCTCATGAGTAAGAATAAGGCCTCGGGAAACATCAGACACTCTCTCAATGAAACCAAAGCAAGGTCGTGTTCAACGTCGACGGCATTCAACCAGTAAACAGGTCTCTTTTCATATTCACCAATGAAAATCGCCTTCTCTTCTGGTAGAGAATATTGCTGTGCCACACCACAAGGTAACTGATGATCCACCAACCAGATATCGCTTCCTGACACGACACACCAATAAGCATCTTCCGTACGGTTTGTGTCACTATTCTTTAACATTACCCTTCCTCTTTGCTTGCAGTTCATCCATTTTACTGGCAATCTAATTTCATACCAGAGTTTGTAGTAAGGCAATTTTCTGGCTATAAATTCTAGTAAGGACAAGAGGTTGTACCTCTAGAAGAGCTTTGCTGACGCAAGGCATAACGATCACCGGAGTTGTGATCCGATCATGAGGGCATGGTCATGCTAAATAAATTCAAACAAACTCAAGAACAGTGGGGTGGCTCTAGCGAAGTCATCGATCATTGGTTAGAAACCAGACAATCGCTCATTGTCGAATATTGCAAACTCGCAGCGTTAAGACCTTCAACTGCGAAAGAATCTCTATCTACTCTTCCTACACCACAAGAACTTCAAGTTTTTTGTCAGCATCTTGTTGATTATATCTCTGAAGGGCATTTTAAAATCTACGACATGGTCATAGATAAATGGCATGCAACTGGTTTTGAAGCAACCGACGAAATTAATCAAACATACGCACAAATTGTTCTAACGACAGAACCGCTACTCAACTTCACAGACCGCTACGCAGATGTCGCTGAAGATGACGATCTTGATACATTCGATGAAGACCTATCGGTAATAGGTGAAATCATCGAAGCGCGTTTTGAAGTAGAAGATGGATTGATCCAACTAATTGCAAATAGCCTTGCGGTACCACCTGGTGCATAAACCTAGGTGTATAAGCCCAGGTATATAAAAACATAGAGACGTTTAATCGCGTTTATTAAATCCGTTTAGCGCTCAATACGACTCTTTTTCACTATAACGTCTGTGTAGTGCTGCATTTTCAGCGCCTGAAGTAACCGAAATAACTTAGGCCCACTTAGCTCTAACGACTCTCATATTTTGCCCTCATAATAAAAAAGGCACCCGAAGGTGCCTTTTATCATTTCTACGATTACTCTCTGGAAGGATTAATCTTCTGAAGAAAATCCAGCATTAAGAAGTGCTGCAAGATTGTCAGTCGCTTGCTCAGCTGAAGGGCCTTCTTGCTCTTCAACACGCTTAGCTTGACGCTCTTGGTGGTATGCGAAACCTGTACCTGCTGGGATTAGACGACCAACAATTACGTTCTCTTTCAGACCACGTAGCTCATCACGCTTACCAGAAACAGCTGCTTCTGTTAGTACGCGAGTTGTCTCCTGGAACGATGCCGCAGAGATGAACGATTCAGTAGCTAGAGACGCCTTAGTGATACCTAGTAGTTCACGTTCGAAGCGTGCTGGCTCTTTGCCTTCTGCTTCTAGTAGACGGTTAGCAATCTTAACGTTCGCGTATTCTACTTGCTCGCCCGCTAGGAACTCTGAATCACCAGCGTGAGTAATAGTACACTTACGTAGCATTTGACGAACGATAGTTTCGATGTGCTTATCGTTAATCTTAACGCCTTGCAGACGGTATACTTCTTGAACTTCGTTCGCGATGTATTGCGTCACAGCGTGTACGCCACGTAGACGTAGAATGTCATGTGGAGACTCAGGACCATCTGCGATCACGTCACCACGTTCAACTTTCTCGCCTTCGAATACGTTAAGCTGACGATGCTTAGGAATCATCTCTTCGTAGTTCTCACCGCCATCGCGAGTGATAACTAGACGACGCTTACCTTTCGTTTCTTTACCAAAGCTCACAGTACCTGTGTGCTCAGCAAGAATCGCAGGCTCTTTCGGCTTACGTGCTTCGAATAGGTCAGCAACTCGTGGAAGACCACCGGTGATGTCTCGGTTACCGCCAGACTTCTGAGGAATACGTGCAAGTGTATCACCCACACCTACTTCTGCGCCGTCTTCGATGTTCACGATCGCTTTACCAGGTAGGAAGTAGTGAGCTGGCATATCAGTACCAGGGATCATTACGTCGTTACCTTGCTCATCAACAAGTTTGATAGCTGGACGCATATCTTTACCTGCCGCTGGACGAGCAGCTGCATCAGTCACTTCACTTGAAGATAGACCCGTTAGGTCATCTGTTTGGCGAGAAACTGTTACACCATCGATCATATCTACGAACTGGATGCGACCTGCCACTTCAGTGATGATTGGCATTGTGTGCGCTTCCCAGTTAGCAACTGTTTCACCAGCTTCAACTGCGTCGTTATCGCCTTTGCTTAGTAGCGAGCCGTATGGCAGTTTGTGTTTCTCTTTCGTACGACCAAACTCATCGATGATGGTCATTTCAGACGCACGAGAAGTGATAACTAGCTTGCCATCTTTGTTCGTTACAAACTTAGCGTTGTTCAGTTTAACAGAACCGTTGTTCTTCGCTTGGATGCTGTTCTCAGCTGCTGCTGTTGATGCCGCACCACCGATGTGGAACGTACGCATCGTAAGCTGTGTACCCGGCTCACCGATAGACTGAGCAGCGATAACGCCTACTGCTTCACCTTGGTTCACTAGGTGACCACGTGCTAGGTCACGACCGTAACACTGTGCACAACAACCGAAGTCAGAATCACACGTTACAACAGAACGTACACGCATGCTGTCTACTGAGTTCTCTTCCATGATTTGACACCACTTCTCATCGATCAGGGTGTTACGTGGAATAAGAACATCTTCAGTACCAGGTTTTAGAACGTCTTCAGCAACAACACGACCAAGAGCTAGCTCTGTTAGTGCAACTTTAACATCACCACCCTCGATATGAGGCATCATGTCAACACCCTCATGAGTGCCACAGTCATGTTCAGTTACAACAACGTCTTGAGCAACGTCTACTAGACGACGAGTTAGGTAACCCGAGTTCGCTGTTTTCAGTGCCGTATCCGCAAGACCCTTACGAGCACCGTGCGTTGAGATAAAGTACTGAAGTACGTTTAGACCTTCTTTAAAGTTCGCTGTGATCGGCGTTTCGATGATTGAACCATCTGGACGCGCCATCAGACCACGCATACCTGCAAGCTGACGAATCTGAGCTGCAGAACCACGAGCGCCCGAGTCCGCCATCATGTAGATGCTGTTGAATGACTCTTGCTGCTCTTCGTCACCGTCGCGGTTAACAACAGTTTCAGAAGATAGGTTCTCCATCATCGCTTTCGCTACGCGATCGTTGGTCGATGCCCAAATATCGATCACTTTGTTGTAGCGCTCACCCGCAGTTACAAGACCAGATTGGTACTGCTCTTGAATTTCGCGAACTTCTTCTTCAGCTGCTGCGATTTCAGTGTACTTAGCATCAGGCACAACCATATCGTCGATACCAACAGATACACCTGATAGTGCCGCATACGCGAAACCTGTGTACATGATTTGGTCAGCGAAGATTACTGTATCTTTAAGACCAAGCTTACGGTAAGCCTCGTTCAGCAAGTTAGAGATCTGCTTCTTACCTAGTTTTTGGTTTACTAGGCTGAATGGCAGGCCTGCTGGAACGATTTGCCATAGCATTGCACGACCGATAGTGGTATCAACCATACCTGTAGTCGTTGTGCTGTTGCCGTCTTCGTCTTTAACTGTTTCTGTAATACGTACTTTAACGCGTGCGTGTAGTTCAGCGCTCTTAGTGCGGTATGCCTTCTCAGCCTCTTCTGGGCCAGCAAGGTACATGCCTTCACCTTTCACGTTGATCTTGTCACGTGTCATGTAGTACAGACCCAATACAACGTCCTGAGAAGGTACGATGATCGGATCACCTGACGCTGGCGACAGAATGTTGTTTGTCGACATCATCAGAGTACGAGCTTCAAGCTGTGCCTCTAGAGTTAGAGGTACGTGAACCGCCATTTGGTCACCATCGAAGTCCGCGTTGTACGCCGCACAAACAAGTGGGTGTAGCTGGATCGCTTTACCTTCGATCAGTACTGGTTCGAATGCCTGGATACCTAGACGGTGAAGTGTAGGTGCACGGTTCAATAGTACTGGGTGTTCACGGATTACTTCGTCTAGGATATCCCAAACAACCGCTTCTTCACGCTCTACCATCTTCTTAGCAGCTTTGATTGTAGTCGCAAGACCACGAGTCTCTAGCTTGCTGTAGATGAATGGTTTGAATAGCTCAAGTGCCATCTTCTTAGGAAGACCACACTGGTGTAGACGAAGGTATGGACCTACTGTGATAACAGAACGGCCAGAGTAGTCTACACGTTTACCTAGAAGGTTCTGACGGAAACGACCTTGTTTACCCTTGATCATATCAGCAAGAGATTTCAGAGGACGCTTGTTCGAACCTGTGATCGCACGACCACGACGACCGTTATCTAGTAGCGCATCAACAGACTCTTGCAGCATACGCTTTTCGTTACGTACGATGATGTCCGGAGCAGCTAGCTCTAGAAGACGCTTCAAACGGTTGTTACGGTTGATCACACGACGGTATAGATCGTTCAGATCAGAAGTCGCAAAGCGACCGCCATCTAGAGGTACTAGAGGACGTAGATCTGGTGGAAGTACCGGAAGCACAGTTAGGATCATCCACTCTGGGTTGTTACCAGACTGAACAAACGCTTCAACTAGCTTCAGACGCTTAGTGATTTTCTTACGCTTAGTCTCTGAGTTAGTAGACTGAAGCTCTTCACGCATCTCTTCGATTTCAGCAGGAAGATCCATCGCACCTAGCAGGTCTTTGATCGCTTCCGCACCCATCTTAGCCGTGAATTCATCACCCCACTCTTCTAGACGGTCTAGATACTCTTCTTCTGTAAGCATCTGAGACTTTTCTAGATCAGTCATACCTGGTTCAGTTACTACGTACATTTCGAAGTAAAGAACACGTTCGATATCACGTAGAGGGATATCCATTAGTAGACCGATACGAGACGGTAGTGATTTTAGGAACCAGATGTGAGCAACTGGTGAAGCAAGCTCGATGTGGCCCATGCGGTCACGACGAACTTTAGTTTGTGTAACTTCAACGCCACACTTCTCACAGATAACACCACGGTGTTTCAGACGCTTATATTTGCCACAAAGACATTCGTAGTCTTTTACTGGACCAAAGATACGCGCACAAAATAGACCATCACGCTCAGGTTTGAACGTACGATAGTTGATCGTTTCAGGTTTTTTAACTTCACCGAAAGACCATGAACGGATCATGTCTGGTGAAGATAGACCGATTTTGATTGCATCAAATTCTTCGGTCTTATGCTGCGCTTTTAGAAAGTTTAATAAGTCTTTCACAATCAGCTCCTGTAAGGAGTTAAAAGGGGCTCACCCGCAAAAGTGAGCACCTTTCTACCAGATAATCGCTTTTCATTCTCTTAACCTTAGTCAAGAGAAAAAGAGATTACTCTTCGTCTTCTAGCTCGATGTTGATACCTAGCGAGCGGATCTCTTTCAACAATACGTTGAACGATTCTGGCATGCCAGGTTCCATGCTGTGGTTACCGTCTACGATGTTCTTATACATCTTAGTACGGCCGTTAACGTCATCCGACTTAACGGTTAGCATTTCTTGTAGCGTGTAAGCAGCACCGTATGCTTCTAGTGCCCATACTTCCATCTCACCGAAACGCTGACCACCGAACTGAGCTTTACCACCAAGTGGCTGCTGAGTTACTAGGCTGTACGAGCCAGTTGAACGAGCGTGCATCTTGTCATCAACAAGGTGGTTCAGTTTCAGCATGTACATGTAACCAACAGTTACAGGACGCTCAAACGCATCACCTGTGCGACCATCAAATAGCGTTAGCTGACCAGACTCTGGCAGGTCACCTAGTTTTAGAAGCTCTTTGATTGATGCTTCGTTAGCACCGTCGAATACTGGAGTAGCAATCGGTAAACCACCACGTAGGTTCTTGATCAGCGTACGAACTTCATCATCAGATAGAGACGCTACGTCTACTTTCTGACGAGTTTCGCCAAGATCGTAAACTTTCTGTAGGAAGTCACGGAACTTAGCCAGCTCTTGCTGCTCTTTCACCATTTGGTTGATCTTGTCACCGATACCTTTCGCTGCCAGACCTAAGTGAACTTCTAGGATCTGACCGATGTTCATACGCGAAGGTACACCCAGTGGGTTCAGTACGATGTCTACCGGCTGACCTTTTTCATCGTAAGGCATGTCTTCAACAGGGTTGATCTTAGAGATAACACCCTTGTTACCGTGACGACCCGCCATCTTATCACCAGGCTGGATACGACGTTTAACCGCTAGGTAAACCTTAACGATCTTCAGTACGCCAGGTGCTAGATCATCACCTTGAGTGATCTTACGACGTTTAGTTTCGAACTTCTTATCGAAGTCAGCTTTTAGCTCGTCCCACTGCTCTGCTAGTTGCTCAAGCTGAGTCTGTAGAGCATCATCTTCAAGCGTTAGCTCTAACCACTTCTTACGGTCGATAGAGTCTAGCTTCGCTTCAGTGTAACCACCTTCGATTAGTACAGCTTGAACACGGTGTAGAAGGCCACCCTCAAGAATCTGGAATTCTTCAGTAAGGTCTTTCTTCGCTTCTTTTAGCTGCATCTGTTCAATTTCAAGTGCACGCTTGTCTTTTTCGACACCGTCACGAGTAAATACTTGAACGTCGATGATAGTACCTGAAACTGAGTTTGGTACGCGTAGAGACGTATCTTTAACGTCTGACGCTTTCTCACCGAAGATTGCACGTAGTAGCTTCTCTTCAGGAGTTAGCTGAGTTTCACCTTTAGGCGTTACTTTACCTACAAGGATGTCACCGCCTTTCACTTCCGCACCGATGTAAACGATACCTGACTCGTCTAGCTTAGACAGAGCAGATTCACCTACGTTTGGAATGTCAGCTGTGATTTCTTCAGCACCAAGCTTAGTATCACGTGCCACACAAGATAGCTCTTGAATGTGGATTGTTGTGAAACGGTCTTCTTGAACTACGCGCTCAGATACTAAGATCGAGTCTTCGAAGTTGTAACCATTCCAAGGCATGAACGCGATACGCATGTTCTGACCAAGTGCTAGTTCACCAAGGTCTGTTGAAGGACCATCAGCAAGAACGTCGCCACGTAGTACTGGTTCACCCGGCATCACACATGGACGCTGGTTGATACACGTGTTTTGGTTTGAACGAGTGTATTTAGTTAGGTTGTAGATATCGATACCTGCTTCACCAGGAATCAACTCTTCTTCGTTTACTTTAACAACGATACGAGAAGCATCTACAGACTGGATTACACCACCACGCTTAGCAACAGCAGTAACACCAGAGTCAACTGCGATGTTACGTTCAATACCAGTACCAACTAGAGGCTTGTCAGCTTTAAGAGTTGGAACGGCCTGACGTTGCATGTTCGCACCCATCAATGCACGGTTCGCATCATCGTGTTCTAGGAACGGGATAAGTGATGCAGCGATCGATACAACCTGGTTAGTTGCAACGTCCATGTATTGAGCGTGTTCACGTGGGTGAAGACCAGATTCACCTTTTTGACGAGCAGTGATTAGCTCATCAGCGAATGTACCTTCTTCAGTCAGAACCGTGTTCGCCTGAGCGATAACGTACTGACCTTCTTGAATAGCAGATAAGTAATCTACTTCGTCTGTTACTACGCCATCTACAACACGACGGTATGGAGTCTCTAGGAAACCGTACTCGTTACAACGTGCAAACGCAGATAGAGAGTTGATCAGACCGATGTTTGGACCTTCCGGCGTTTCGATCGGACATAGACGGCCGTAGTGAGTTACGTGTACGTCTCGAACTTCGAAGCCAGCACGTTCACGAGTTAGACCGCCAGGACCCAATGCAGAAATACGACGCTTGTGCGTTACTTCTGATAACGGGTTGTTCTGGTCCATAAACTGAGAAAGCTGAGAAGAACCAAAGAATTCTTTCACTGCCGCAGAAATAGGCTTAGCGTTGATAAGATCTTGAGGCATGATGTTATCAAGATCACCAAGACTTAGACGCTCTTTAACTGCACGCTCAACACGTACAAGACCTACGCGGAACTGGTTCTCTGCCATTTCGCCAACGCTACGGATACGACGGTTGCCTAGGTGGTCAATATCGTCCACTTCACCAATACCGTTTCGAATCGCGATAAGCTTCTTCATCACTTCGATGATGTCTTGCTCATCAAGCGTACCCTGCTCTTGTGCGTCTTCACGCTCGATAGAGCTGTTGAACTTCATACGACCAACAGTCGATAGATCGTAACGCTCTTCAGAGAAGAATAGGCTTTCGAATAGAGCTTCAGCAGCTTCTTTCGTTGGCGGCTCACCAGGGCGCATCATGCGGTAGATTTCTACCAGTGCAGAAATACGATCAACAGTGCTGTCGATACGTACAGTTTCTGACATGAATGGACCGTGGTCTAGATCGTTCGTAAATAGAACTTCTAGTGCTTTATGGCCTGCTTGAGAAAGGTTCGCTAGCGCTTCAAGGCTGATTTCTTGGTTTGCAGCAGCGATGATCTCGCCAGTCGCTTCGTTGATGTAATCTTTCGATGCAACTTTACCAACAATGTACTCTACTGGTACTTCGATGTGTTCAATGCCGTCTTTTTCAAGTTGACGAATGTGACGAGCTGTAACACGACGACCCGTTTCAACGTAAACCTTACCGTTTGCTTCGATATCGAATGACGCAGTTTCACCACGTAGACGATCAGGAACCAACTCCATTAGTAGAGTTTGATCTTTTACTTCAAAGCGGATCTTCTCGAAGAAGATGTCCAGGATCTCTTCTGTCGTCTTACCTAGTGCGCGAAGAATGATAGATGCTGGAAGCTTACGACGGCGGTCAATACGTACGTACAAGTTATCCTTAGGATCAAACTCGAAATCAAGCCATGAACCACGGTAAGGAATGATACGTGCGTTGTATAGAACTTTACCTGATGAGTGGGTCTTACCCTTATCGCTGTCGAAGAAAACGCCTGGGCTTCTGTGCAGCTGGGATACGATAACCCTCTCGGTACCATTGATAACGAAGGTACCATTGTCTGTCATAAGCGGAATTTCGCCCATGTAGACTTCTTGTTCTTTAATGTCTTTTACAGTACCTGCTGGCGCGTCTTTATCAAAAATAACTAGGCGTAGTTTTACGCGTAGTGGCTTTGAATAAGTTACGCCGCGGATTTGACATTCTTTAACGTCAAAAACTGGCTCACCAAGACGGTAGCTAACGTATTGCAGCTCGGAATTGCCGTTGTAGCTCTGAATCGGGAATACAGAACGGAAAGCAGCCTCAAGACCGTATTGCCCCTCAGGATCCTGTTCGATGAATTTTTCGAACGAATCGAGCTGGATCGATAGCAGGTATGGAATGTCCAAAACTTGTGGACGAGTACCAAAGTCCTTACGGATGCGCTTTTTCTCGGTATAAGAGTAAACCATGGGGTTCCTCAGCTCGCTGATAAGTGACCCAAACTGTCTCGGGTAGTGTGAGACAGTGACTAAACAACTGTTTAACTGTAGTGACGTTTCATTAAGGTGTAATGAAACGTTTTTTGCTAGAACATAGGTGACTAAACAGCGGAAAATTCACCTAAGCCCTACAGCGCAAAAAGGCCGGTGGTTAAAAAACCACCAGCCATTAGCCGTTAGGCTAAGAAACTATGCAATAATTACTTAACAGTAACACTTGCACCAGCTTCTTCTAGCTGAGCTTTAAGAGCTTCAGCTTCGTCTTTCTCTACGCCTTCTTTAAGAGGTGCAGGAGCGCCGTCTACTAGAGCTTTAGCTTCTTTAAGACCTAGGCCAGTTGCGCCACGTACTGCTTTGATTACAGCAACTTTGTTACCGCCAGCAGATTCTAGGATTACGTCAAATTCAGTTTGCTCAGCAGCAGCTTCGCCGCCAGCAGCGCCGCCAGCTACAACAGCAGCAGCAGCAGAAACACCGAATTTCTCTTCCATTGCTTCGATTAGTTCAACAACTTGCATTACAGACATTTCTGCAACTGCGTCTAGGATTTGCTCGTTAGTAATAGACATAACAATTCTCTTTTAAGTCAACAATAAGTTTATTAAGCAACCAGTAAAAAGCAAGGCTTATTAAGCCGCTTCTTTTTGATCGCGGATAGCAGCGATTGTACGAACCAGCTTGCCAGCAGAAGCTTCTTTCATGCACATCATTAGGCGTGCAATTGCTTCGTCGTAAGTTGGTAGTGTCGCTAGTACTTCAGCGTCAGCTAGCGCGCCTTCAAATGCAGCAGCTTTGATCTCGAAGTTTTTGTTCTCTTTAGCGAAGTCTTTGAAAAGACGTGCTGCAGCACCTGGGTGCTCGTTAGAGAACGCGATTAGAGTAGGACCAGTGAATGTCTCTGTTAGACATTCGTAGTCAGTACCTTCAACCGCACGACGCATTAGAGTGTTACGAACAACTCGTACGTAAACGCCAGCTTCACGAGCTTGCTTACGTAGTGAAGTCATTGCGCTTACTTCAACGCCACGAGAATCAGCTACAACTGCAGAAAGTGCACCACTGGCAGCTTCGTTGACTTCAGCAACAATTGCTTTTTTGTCTTGAAGGTTTAAAGCCATCTTGGATTTACTCCTGGTTGTCGTTACACCACTCACTATTATCACAACAGTGAGAGCTATTGAGGTGCTTCCCAGAAGAAAGGTAACTATTTACATAGAGCTTTCTGTCAGTTCGGGCACCATCTACGTAGGAGGATTAAGTCTGTACTTGCAAAACAAATTCAGACACCTACGGTCTTGGACGGAGACTGGGTCATAATTCACAACAAATTCTAAACGAATTTAATGAACCAAAGTTCAGCCCCAACCACAAATATTAGGCGCAGAATTATACACTAATTTCGCGCCTAAGCAAATAATTATGCTTGAGTGTTCAGGCTACCCTGATCAACAGCAACACCAGCACCCATAGTAGTAGAGATGCTTACTTTCTTCAGGAAAGTACCTTTCGCTGAAGATGGCTTAGCTTTCTTAAGAGCAACTAGAAGTGATTCTAGGTTCTCTTTGATCTGCTCTGCAGAGAAGTTAGCTTTACCGATAGTAGTGTGGATGATGCCGTTCTTGTCGTTACGGTAACGAACCTGACCAGCTTTAGCGTTCTTAACTGCTTCAGCAACGTTAGGAGTTACAGTACCAACTTTAGGGTTTGGCATTAGACCGCGAGGACCTAGGATAGTACCTAGTTGACCTACAACGCGCATTGCATCTGGAGAAGCAACAACTACGTCGAAGTTCATTTCGCCTTTCTTCACTTGCTCAGCAAGATCTTCCATACCAACAAGATCTGCGCCAGCTTCTTTAGCTGCTTCAGCGTTTGCACCTTGAGTGAACACTGCAACGCGGATTTCGCGGCCAGTACCGTGAGGTAGTACAGTTGCACCACGTACGTTCTGGTCAGATTTACGAGCATCGATGCCAAGGTTAACAGCAACGTCTACAGACTCAACGAATTTAGCAGTCGCTAGTTCTTGAAGAAGAGCTACAGCTTCGTTGATTTCGTATTCTTTAGTTACGTCAACTTTTTCGCGGATTACGCGCATGCGCTTAGTTAGTTTTGCCATGATCTTAACCCTCTACCACTAGGCCCATTGAACGAGCAGTACCAGCGATTGAGCGTTTCATCGCTTCGATGTCAGCACCAGTCATATCAGCAGCTTTAGTTTCTGCGATTTCTTGGATTTGAGCGTCAGTTACAGTACCCACTTTTTCAGTGTTTGGACGACCTGAACCAGACTTAACGCCAGCAGCTTTCTTTAGAAGAACAGCAGCAGGTGGAGTCTTAGTTACGAATGTGAAAGAACGGTCACTGTATACAGTGATAACAACTGGAGTTGGTAGACCTTTCTCCATAGATTCTGTTTTCGCGTTAAACGCTTTACAGAATTCCATGATGTTAACACCATGCTGACCTAGAGCAGGACCAACTGGTGGACTTGGGTTCGCCATACCAGCAGCAACTTGCAGCTTGATGTAAGCTTCAACTTTCTTAGCCATGATAATTCCTAAGTTTTGGGTTCAGACGCTAATCACTCGATCAGCTCCCCGTTTACGTAAAAAACTTTTTACTTCACCAGAAGCAAAAAGGCGCGAAATTATAGTCATAATTCGCGCCTTAGACAACCCTTAAAAAGGTGTTTTTTTAGTCAAGTTTTTCAACCTGACCAAACTCAAGCTCAACTGGTGTTGCACGACCAAAGATCGATACAGACACTTTCAGGCGGCTCTTCTCGTAATCCACTTCTTCAACAGTACCGTTGAAGTCAGCAAATGGACCGTCAGTCACACGTACCACTTCACCCGCTTCGTACATAGTACGTGGACGAGGTGCTTCACTCGCTTTCTCAAGACGATTAAGAATAGCGTCAGCTTCTTTATCCGTGATAGGAGCAGGACGGTCAGAGGTACCACCAATGAAGCCCATGACACGCGGCACACTGCGTACTAGGTGCCATGATTCATCGTTCATGATCATCTGAACAAGGACGTAACCTGGGAAGAATTTACGCTCAGACTTACGACGTTGTCCTGCGCGCATTTCCACAACTTCTTCAGTTGGGACTAATACTTCACCAAATAGCTCTTCCATGCCATGCATTTTGATATGCTCGCGAAGAGATTGAGCTACACGACCTTCAAATCCAGAGAAGGCTTGAACCACATACCAGCGTTTTTTAGGAGCTTCACTCATGAATTACAACCCTCTATACCCCAGTAGCTAGAGCAACTAGACGAACCATGATGCCGTCAATTCCCCATAGCACTAGAGCCATTACAATACTTACAGCTAAAACAATCAGAGTTGTTTGCATAGTTTCTTGACGCGTTGGCCAAACTACTTTGCGAACTTCCATACGAGATTCTTTAGCAAAACTGATCGACGCTTTACCCTTAGTTGTCGTTGCAGCAACACCAAGTGCAGCAGCAATCAAAACAACAACACCTGCAGCTCGAACCACTACAGACATTTCACCATACAGGTAATTACCCACAACAGCGGCAGCTAGCAGAACGAAAGTGACAATCCACTTAAAGATATCTGCGCCATTTGAGCTTTCAGGAGTTTCAGCATTATTTGCTTTCATAAAACCAACCTGTCACAAGTCTTAATATAGACGACAACAACCCCGCTGTTGCAGGGCAAATCCATAAACGGCAGCCAAAAACTGACTGTCGTACTCTTTTATTGATTGAGACGCCCGTCCTCAACCAAAAAATCCTGCTTTAATGCTCACTTGTCTAACAAACCAGCAAACATTATATTTAGTGCAGAAAAAGGGCATCAAATGATGCCCTTTTTGCTAGTGTCTCGTCAAATCTTATTCAAAGATTTTTCAGAACTCTTCTAGTAATTCTAAGAATTAATCGAAGATCTTAGCAACAACACCAGCACCTACTGTACGGCCGCCTTCACGGATCGCGAAACGTAGACCTTCATCCATCGCGATTGGTGCGATTAGCTCAACAGTCATCTTGATGTTGTCGCCTGGCATTACCATTTCTACGCCTTCTGGTAGCTCGATGTTACCAGTTACGTCAGTTGTACGGAAGTAGAACTGTGGACGGTAGCCTTTGAAGAATGGAGTGTGACGACCACCTTCATCTTTAGACAGTACGTATACTTCTGACTCGAACTTAGTATGTGGAGTGATTGAACCAGGCTTAGCTAGTACTTGACCACGTTCAACTTCGTCACGCTTAGTACCACGTAGAAGTGCACCAACGTTCTCACCTGCACGGCCTTCGTCTAGAAGCTTACGGAACATTTCAACACCAGTACATGTTGTAGTAGTAGTCTCTTTGATACCTACGATAGCAACTTCGTCACCTACGTTTAGGATACCACGCTCGATACGACCAGTTACTACTGTACCACGACCTTGGATTGAGAATACGTCTTCGATTGGCATTAGGAACGGCATGTCTACTGCACGCTCTGGCTCTGGGATGTAGTTGTCTAGTGCTTCTGCTAGTTCTACGATCTTAGCTTCCCACTGCTCTTCGCCGTTTAGTGCGCCTAGTGCAGAACCTTGGATAACTGGTAGGTCATCACCTGGGAAGTCGTATTCAGAAAGAAGTTCACGAACTTCCATTTCTACTAGTTCTAGTAGCTCTTCATCGTCAACCATGTCACATTTGTTCATGAATACGATGATGTATGGGATACCAACCTGACGGCCTAGTAGGATGTGCTCACGAGTTTGAGGCATTGGGCCATCTGTTGCAGCAACAACTAGGATACCACCGTCCATTTGCGCAGCACCAGTGATCATGTTTTTAACATAGTCAGCGTGTCCTGGGCAGTCTACGTGTGCGTAGTGGCGAGTTGGAGTGTCGTACTCTACGTGAGAAGTAGAGATTGTGATACCGCGCTCACGCTCTTCTGGAGCGTTATCGATAGATGCGAAGTCTTTCGCTTCACCACCGTATACTTTAGCAAGAGTAGTACAGATAGCTGCTGTTAGAGTTGTTTTACCGTGGTCAACGTGGCCGATAGTACCAACGTTTACGTGCGGTTTTACACGTTCAAATTTTGCTTTAGACATAAGTTGTCCCTCTAGGTACGGATTTAGGTGGCTTTGATAGCCACGCAACCAAAAGTATTGGTGTTAAACTTATCTTTCAAACACTAAACGTAGTTTAGTTAGAAGAAAGTATCAAAAGGAAATCTTCGCTTGAGAGCTGGTGCTGATAGGCAGACTCGAACTGCCGACCTCATCCTTACCAAGGATGCGCTCTACCACCTGAGCTATATCAGCACTCTAAATGAGTGGAGCGGGCAGCGGGAATCGAACCCGCATCATCAGCTTGGAAGGCTGAGGTAATAGCCATTATACGATGCCCGCAACACGTAACTCTGTGAGCTATTTCCTAAAGAATATGGTGGAGGGGGACGGATTCGAACCATCGAAGGCAGTGCCGGCAGATTTACAGTCTGCTCCCTTTGGCCACTCGGGAACCCCTCCAAATTTTTAAGCCATTCTAGCTACTAAAGGAAAGAATGGTGCCGACTACCGGAATCGAACTGGTGACCTACTGATTACAAGTCAGTTGCTCTACCTACTGAGCTAAGTCGGCATAAGTGGTGCGCATTCTATTGAATGATTTTCTGGCTTGCAAGAGTAAAATCCAAAAAAAACGCCTTTTTATTAACTTTTCGTTTATTTGATGAAAATTCACACAATTTAATCAATAAAAACGACTTTAACTCGAGCTTGTCATTTGCATTCGCCGCTTGTTGTTGTATTTTCGCAGCTTCTCTCTAAAAAAATGGTTAGGAAGACTATGACACCTTTTCTCTCTTTTACTCGTCAGCAGTGGTCAGAGCTACGAAATTCTGTGCCTATGACATTGTCCGAAGAGGATCTGACCGAGCTTCAAGGGGTCAACGAGAGCCTAACCATGGAAGAAGTGGAAGAGATATACCTACCTCTCGCACGCTTACTCAATCTCTATGTAGTCGCAAGACAGAGCCGTAACACGGTCTTGAATAATTTTCTCAATAATCAAGAAAGTGCCCCACCGTTTATTATCGGGATAGCCGGTAGTGTCGCTGTGGGTAAAAGTACGACAGCACGTCTTCTTAAAGCGCTACTCTCTCGCTGGGAAAACCACCCAAAGGTCGAGCTAGTGACGACAGATGGCTTCTTATACCCTAAGCAAGTCCTTAGTGAACGCGGCATCATGCGTCGAAAAGGCTTTCCGGAATCCTATGACATTAAGCGTTTAGTCGAGTTTGTTTCGGACGTAAAAGCAGGTAAGCCAAACTTAAAAGTACCAGTTTACTCTCACATTACTTACGATATTACTGACGAAATCAAAGAGGTTGATCGTCCTGACGTTCTTATTATTGAAGGTCTCAACGTGCTGCAAAGTGGCATGGATTACCCTCACGATCCTCATCGCGTATTTGTTTCTGATTTTTTGGATTTTTCACTCTATGTTGATGCCAATAGTGAGGTAATCGAAAGTTGGTATGTGGAGCGTTTTCTGAAGTTTCGTCAGGGGGCTTTTACTAGGCCAGGTTCATACTTTAGCCACTATACACAGCTAAATGAGAAAGAAGCGATTGAGAAAGCTCACGACATTTGGCAGACAATAAATGGAATAAACCTCCATCAAAACATATTACCTACCAAAGGCCGAGCTCAGTTGATTCTTAAAAAAGGCTCAGATCATAAAGTAGAAGAGATATTGCTAAGAAAGTAATCGGTGAGATTGAGATTAGGCTAGCCTGTTGATAAGAAACAGGCTTTTACCCTACTTTGGGTTGTTTCACTTAGGCTCTGGGCCAAATTGATTATCCCCTTTCGTTCCTTTCAAGAAACCACACTCAACTAAAATCCAAGTCCCACAAATTAACGCTGCAAGCGAACTGAATAATTGAAGATTGGTCGTTTGATCTGCCATGCTTGGATCGCCCATAGGAACTGTCATTCTTCCAATCAATAACGGCACATTGAGCAATAGCCACCAACTGGTTTTGTTTCTGTCATGCCATCGCTTTGCAGTAATCGCGAGATCGGGGATCAAAATCACGATCAAAAAAATGGGAAGTATCACATGTGCGTATGTTGGAAAAAGTGCGTTGATACCCGTTGCGAAACCTACAATCAGAGCATAATAAATGATGTTCCATATCCAGTAAGTCTTCCGATTAACCCTACCTTGAAATGAAAACAACAGTTCTTTAATAGACATACCACTTCCTAACGCTAAAAATCAGAGTCTTATTAGTTTAGAACTTTCTGGAAGCATTCTTTGTCCATGTCACGAATATTAACAGTCAAGCTGCGTATATGACTGGCTTGTTCCTGAAGCTCCGCCATTAACTGCCGAGACAACTCCCTTTTTTGTTCTTGTGTTCGACCATCCAAAAGCTCAAAACTGATATGGATAAAATCCACACTGTCGCCCTCTTCTCCAATTAACCAATCATTACAGCGAAGTGCCCTAGATTTCACCGAGCCAACATCAAACAAACCACTGTGAAGCACCACTTTGTGCAAGTCTTCCAGTAGGCCCTGAACATTGACACGTTCATCCACTGAATTAGAGTATTCCATTACTAGATTCGGCATAGTCATCCTTGAGTAAGTCGTTACATTGTTTCAATTATCCGCTGTCTCAGTATTAACAATTTCCACACTGCTTTCCGAGCCTATTACCGCTATTCTGCCTATGAGATCACTGAACTGGGCTAAGCTTATCGTGTTTATGATATAAGCCAACCTCACCCAATAGGTAAGATCCTGTCTAGATATGATACTAGTCATGATCTGGCTAATTTAATCTGTTATATTCCTACGAAGATTTATTACATTCATACACTTTTTACATTAGAAATAAGGGAGATATTCCTATGCGTCGTCCTGTAGTGATGGGTAACTGGAAACTTAATGGCAGCAAAGCAATGGTTAAAGAGCTGCTAGCTGGAATTAACGCTGAACTTGAAGGCGTTGAAGGTGTTGATGTAGCCGTTGCTCCACCAGCTCTATACCTTGACTTGGCTGAGCGTGTCATCGCAGAAGGCGGTAACAAGGTAATCTTAGGTGCACAAAACACTGACCTAAATAACAGCGGTGCATTCACAGGTGATATGTCTCCTGAAATGCTAAAAGACTTCGGTGCAACTCACATCATCATCGGCCACTCTGAGCGCCGTGAATACCACAACGAGTCTGACGAGTTTGTTGCTAAGAAATTCGCATTCCTTAAAGAAAATGGCCTGAAGCCTGTTTTCTGTATCGGTGAGTCTGAAGCGCAAAACGAAGCAGGCGAAACTGAGGCTGTATGTGCACGTCAAATCAACGCTGTAATCGACGCTTACGGTGTTGAAGCGCTAAACGATGCAATCATCGCTTACGAACCAATCTGGGCTATCGGTACTGGTAAAGCAGCAACAGCTGAAGATGCTCAACGCATTCACGCGTCTATCCGTGCAATGATCGCAGCGAAAGACGCAGCAGTCGCTGAGCAAGTGATCATCCAGTACGGCGGCTCTGTTAAACCAGAAAACGCTGAAGCTTACTTTGCGCAGCCTGATATCGATGGTGCTCTAGTTGGCGGTGCATCTCTAGATGCGAAAAGCTTTGTTGCTATCGCTAAAGCAGCAGCAAAAGCGAAAGCTTAATTTTAAAACATTTTCCTCAAGGTCAGCCCAACGCTGGCCTTTTTTGTATCTGCTTGGCTAATCAAGTATGCTACGTTTTTCCTCCGCTAGAGTAGTTATTCACGATGAAGGATAAGCATGGCCTACTAACTGGTTCTATTCCCTTAGTATTGCGTCAAATGACCGTGCCGATGATATTCGGTCTGGTTGCTATTTTGATGTTTAACCTAGTGGATACCTTCTTTATTTCTCTGCTCGGAACACAAGCTCTCGCGGCCATCAGTTATACCTTCCCTGTCACATTCACCGTCAACTGCATCACAATGGGCATTGGTATAGGCTTATCCACGAACATAGGCCGCTTGCTGGGGCAGGGAGAAGCGCAAGATGCTGCACGATTTTCTAGCCACGGCCTAATTCTTGCGGTAACACTGGTTGCCATTGCCTGCGCGATAGGTTTCGCTACGATTGATCCACTCTTTTTACTGTTAGGAGCAGAAGAAGAGTTATTACCTCTGATCAATCAATACATGCAAATCTGGTACTTCACCATTCCTCTTTTAGTCATCCCAATGGCGGGCAATAGCGCAATTCGCGCCACTGGTGATACAAAAACACCCGCTAAAATCATGATGCTGGCAGGATGTATTAACGGCATACTTGACCCATTACTTATCTTTGGTATCGGACCTTTTCCCGAGCTAGGTATTCAAGGTGCGGCCATTGCTAGCGCATTAAGTTGGTTAGGCGCTTTAGTCTGCTCTTTGTATGTGCTCATCAAGAGAGAAAAATTACTCGCCCTCCCCTATCTTCCGAGAGTGCTTTCTGATTGGAAACTCATTCTAAAAATAGGAACACCTGCCGCACTATCTAATGCGATGAATCCCATCTCGGGTGCGATTTTGATGATGATGTTGTCTAGCCATGGCACCGCTGCTGTAGCTACTTATGGCGCAGCGCAGCGTATAGAATCGATTCTGATCTTGGTGCTGATGTCTCTCACCTCGGCTTTAACCCCGTTTATTGCTCAGAATGTTGGGGCGAATAACCCTGCACGCAGCTTTGCCGGGCTTTTCCTGAGCATTCGATTTTCGGTAGTCTTTCAGTTTGGCATTTTCATCATGATGGTGCCGCTCAGCATCCCGCTTGCCGCTCTCTTCTCACAAGAGCAAGAAGTTAAAAACCTATTGTGGCACTACCTACTCGTTGTACCGTTCAGCTATGGTTTTCAAGGGATTGTCATGATGTTGATTGCTGGCTTAAATGCATTGCATCAACCGTTAAGAGCGTTTCAGTGGAGCTTTATGAGATTGTTCTTTTTCACACTACCAGGCGCTTGGATTGGAAGCCTAGTTTACGACATTGAAGGGTTGTTTATTGGCATCGCCTTGGGAAACATTGTCGGCGGGATTTTAGGTTATCTATACGCACTAAAGCTCCGAAAAGAGTACCTCTCTCCTCGGTCTTGTCAGGCATAAATGCAACGTAGATACAAAGTAGATGCAAAAACACCGGCAAATACCGGTGTTTTTATAAACTTATTTAGTCAGGGCTGATTTCATCTTCTTCAACTTCAAGAACCACATCGAGAGGTTCTTGAGACAAAATCACGCCAGTATTATCGGCGTATAAATAATCTTCAGGAAGGAAGGTTACACCACCAAAGTTCACTGGAATATCCACTTCACCGATGCCTTGTGACGCAGCGCCAACAGGAATAGAGGCCAAAGCCTGAATACCAATGCTCATATCTTCCAGTTCATCGACTTCGCGGACACATCCATAAACAACAATGCCTTCCCATTCGTTTTCTTCAGCCAGAGATGCCAACTCAGCATCAATCAAAGCGCGACGAAGAGAGCCACCGCCATCGACTAACAATACTCTCCCTAAACCATCTTGCTCCAACACTTCTCGAATGAGACCGTTGTCTTCAAAACACTTTAAGGTTGTCAGTTTTCCGGCAAAAGAAGCGCTACCACCAAAGTTACTGAACATAGGCTCAACAACATCGACTTGTTCAGAGTAAATGTCACATAAGGCAGACGTATTGTATTCCATCGAGTTCCTTCCCGTAGTGTTCATCATCTCCATCGAGTATATAGGGACATTAAGTCATTGCAATGACAAAGCTATATCAACTCACCAGAGTTTGAGCTATAACCACTCCAGCAAATAAAATATTGGTGACAAGCGAACATTTTACGACGACTGGCATCATTGGTGCTATCTGCGCGGGTTGCTCGGCCAACCAAACGGCCCTTCCATGCTTGTAAACGACATACATACTCAAGACAAAAGGCAAGCAAATCCACCACGGTCCTGGTTGCAATATTAGATACACCAAAAACGCCATCAGGGCTCCAACGAGCAACATCGAATGATACTGCTTCGCTTTTTTCTGCCCCAGTCGAACTGCAACCGTCTTTTTGCCGCACACTTTGTCGTTTTCAATATCTCGCATATTGTTGATATTGAGGACAGCGACAGCCAATAAGCCGCACCCTACAGCAGGTAGCGTCAACAACGGGGCAACGATACCTGTATGCAAGAAATATGTACCTGCCACGCCAAGAAGACCAAAGAAAATGAAAACCGAAATATCCCCAAGCCCAACATACCCATAAGGCTTATTACCTACTGTGTAGGCGATTGCAGCCACAATGGCGAGCACACCTAAGCCAATAAATGCCAAGATACTTGTCAGACTGTCGAGTGCATAGAATACCAAGGTGAGACCAGACACCAGAGTGAGCAGCACATTGATAATAATGGCCTGCTTCATATCACGAAGTGACACACTACCAGACTGGATGGCACGAATTGGCCCCAATCTATTTTCGTTGTCTGTGCCTTTAACTGCATCACCATAATCATTGGCTAAATTGGAGAGGATTTGCAATAAGGTCGCCGTCAAGAAAGCGAGCACAGTCACAGCAAATGAAAACTGGTGTGTAGAGTAGGCAAGCACGCTGCCCGTTAATATGGAGACCAAAGCCAAAGGAAGGGTTTTTGGTCTCGCGGCATCAAGCCAGATACGTAAAGACTGTTTCATAGTCATCAGTTTAATCACAAAGCACGAATTAAGAATTGTGGCACATCAAACAGCAGACTGAAAAACAAAAAAAGGCCACCGAAGTGACCTCTTTATGAGTTTTGGCAAATTGTGCTTATTTCACACGACCAACGTATTCACCAGAGCGAGTGTCAACCTTGATCACTTCACCGATAGAGATGAATAGAGGAACACGAACTACCGCACCAGTAGATAGAGTCGCTGGTTTACCGCCAGTACCCTGCGTGTCGCCTTTCAGGCCAGGATCTGTATCTGTTACTTCTAGCTCTACGAAGTTTGGTGGAGTAACAACAATCGGGTTGCCGTTCCATAGAGTCAACATACACGTGTCGTTTTCTACTAACCATTTCGCGCTATCGCCTACCGCTTTCAGATCTGCTGCGATTTGCTCAAATGTCTCGCTGTTCATGAAGTGGTAGAATTCACCGTCGTTGTATAGGTAATCTAGATCCATATCCATTACGTCAGCAACTTCCATCGTGTCGCCAGACTTGAATGTTTTTTCTAGAACTTTACCTGAAAGCAACTTACGGATTTTAACGCGGTTGAACGCCTGACCTTTACCTGGTTTTACATACTCGTTTTCGAGAATGACACAAGGCTCATTATCAAGCATAATTTTAAGACCGCCTTTGAATTCATTCGTGCTAACAGTAGCCATTTTTTCCTCTTACCATTCTTCGAGTTTAAATTAATGCCGCACATAATAACCCGAAATGTCGATTCTGTTGAGCAAAACTGGCTCAAACAGCTAGCGAATGGGATCTCAGATCCTTTAAAACTGCTGGAGCAGCTAGAAATAGATCCCAAACCTTGGCAAAGCGGGTTTGAAGCGAGGAAGCTTTTTGCGCAGCGTGTGCCGCAAAGTTTTGTCGATAGAATGGAAAAAGGCAATCCTTTTGATCCTCTATTGCGTCAGGTTCTACCATTATCGGAAGAGTTCGAAGTATACCAAGGGTATTCAAACGATCCTTTAGAGGAGCAAAATAACGCCATTCCCGGCTTATTGCACAAGTATCGCAATCGGGCCCTGATGATTGTAAAGGGTGGGTGTGCCATTAACTGTCGCTACTGTTTTCGTCGTCATTTCCCTTATCAAGAAAACAAAGGCAACAAATCCGTTTGGCAACAGAGTCTTGACTACATTTCTCAACATCCAGAACTGAATGAAGTCATCCTTTCCGGTGGCGATCCCTTAATGGCGAAAGATGATGAGCTACAATGGCTCATTGATCATATTGCCGATATCCCTCATATCAAACGACTGAGGGTTCACTCACGTCTGCCTGTCGTAATCCCTGCGCGAGTCACCGAACAGTTAACTTCAATTTTGGAAGGCACTCGCTTACAAGTCATTTTTGTCACTCACATAAACCATGCCCAAGAAATAAACCAAGCGCTATCCGATTCGCTGTACAAACTAAAAAGAGCCGGGGTCACTCTGCTTAACCAAGGGGTTATTCTAAAAGGCGTCAACAACAGTGTAGACGCGCAAGTGGCGTTGAGCGAAGCGCTATTTGATGCGGGTATTCTTCCGTACTACATGCACGTGCTTGATAAAGTACAAGGCGCTGCACACTTCTTTATCTCGGACGAAGAAGCGAAAAGCATTATGGCCGGAGTGATAGAGAAAGTGTCTGGATACCTAGTACCAAAACTTACGCGCGAAATTGGCGGCCGAAGCAGTAAAACACCTTTAGATTTGCACCTGGAATAATCATCACGATAAAAAAATTTTGTTCGATAGCAGTTTCTATAAACGGCATACTCCCGCGTTTTGGAGGTCAACATGCAACTACCTATCGAACAAATTCTCGACCTTGGCCCCTTTAGTTGGCCAGCCCTTCTATGCTGCGCGATCAACGGTATTTTAATTGGTGTCGAACGACAAACCCGAGGCAAACCTGTCGGTATTCGGACATCCATCTTAATCATATGTGGAACATACCTGTTCATGTCGATGGCTGTGTCACTGTCGCCCAATACTCTAGATCAAGCTAGAGTTCTTGGACAGATTATTACTGGCGTTGGCTTTTTAGGCGCAGGGGTGATGATGACACAAGATGGAAAAATCCATGGTGTAACATCGGCCGCTGTTATTTGGGTACTCGCAGCCCTAGGTCTGATGATTGGTTTGGGCTACTTGCAGCAATCTGTCGTGATTACTGTTTTAGCACTGGGCGTGCTGTTAGGTGTTGACCGCGCTGAAAACCGAGTTAAAGCACTGCGACGTGGCGTACATCAAAAGTTTCAAAGCCGAAAGCTACCATCGCGAAAATCTGCGGAAACTTACCAACCAGCAGAAAAAATTGAACCCACGCTTACTGAACCTCAAAAAATCAGTGTTTAAATATGAAAAAACCACCTAGTTTTAGGTGGTTTTTTATCACTTGATTCAATTGATTCGTTGTTAAAACAACTCTTCCGCCACTTTGTATAGATCGTGACGAACTGGACGCTTCATGTTTTCAATCGCATCGATGATGTCGTGATGAACCAGTTGCTCTCTCTGGATACCAACACAACGACCACCATGACCTTCCATAAGTAGGTGTACGGCGTAGTTACCCATACGAGAAGCAAGAACACGGTCAAATGCAGTAGGACGACCACCACGCTGGATGTGACCAAGTACCGTTGCACGAGTTTCGCGGCCAGTTGCAGCTTCAATCTCTTTAGCAAGCTCATTCGCATCCATCATTAGCTCAGTAAGCGCGATGATCGCATGTTTCTTACCTTTCTTGATGCCGTCTTTGATGTTGCTTACAAGCTTCTCTTTATCAAGACCCGTTTCTGGCGTAATAATGTACTCACATCCACCAGCGATGGCAGACATTAGAGTCAAGTCACCACAATGGCGGCCCATGATTTCAACTATTGAGATACGTTGGTGTGATGAAGAAGTATCACGTAGGCGGTCAATCGCATCAATCACGGTATTCAGCGCGGTTAGATAACCAATCGTGTAATCCGTACCTGCGATATCATTATCGATCGTGCCTGGTAAGCCGATACATGGATAACCCATTTCTGTCAGCTTCTTAGCGCCCATGTAAGAGCCATCACCACCAACAACAACGAGTGCGTCAATACCGTGTGCTTTTAGGTTTTCAATCGCCTTCTCACGAACGGCTTCGTCTCTAAATTGTGGGAAACGCGCAGAACCTAAGAAAGTACCACCTTTATTGATCACGTCTGATACGCTTGAACGATCAAGCTTTTCGATACGGTTTTCGTATAGGCCTAAGTATCCATCTTTAACACCGTATACTTCTAAACCTTCCGATAGAGCAGTACGAACCACGCCGCGCAGTGCCGCGTTCATGCCTGGTGCGTCACCGCCACTTGTCAAAACACCGATCTTCTTAATCATGCTCACCCTCGATTTTTGGAAATCTTATTTCAATTTTTACGTTGGAGGCTTACAAAAAGCCCCTGACAAAATTCTATCAACTGCACATTATGTTACCTTTCCCAATCAGGAATACTACTTTTATTTGCAGCTAATTACGTAACTTTTCTACTTATGTAAGAGTATTACAGTTTTGCAATTTAACTAATTTGATACATGTCAGGATCACAGTAAAAATTTGTAACGATGAAAAGATAGTCGATAGATGTCTCTTTGTCGCACTCTCAGCTCTTGCCTCTTTTTACCAACCTTGAGACTTTTGTACTCTTTCAGGGCCAACAACAACCGAATATGGATCCTGGTGGATAAGAACATCGGCTCCGGGAAAGCGTTCGAGTAAACTCTCTTCAACAAGATCAGATATGTGATGTGCTTCTAGAAGTGGCATTTGATCTTCAAGCTCTAAGTGGAGCTGAATAAATCGCGTCGGACCTGACATTCGTGTGCGCAGTTGATGAACCCCCAAGACACCTTCGACTGACAAACAGCATTCTCTGATTTGCTTTAGCTCTTCATCCGGTAACTTTCTATCCAACAATGTCTGAGTGGCTTCCGTGATCATTTTGAACGCGCTGTAAAGAATGTAACCGCCGATACCAATCGCGAATACCGCATCTGCTTGACCAATGCCAAACCAACTGAGCCCCAAGGCAAGCATAATTGCCGCATTCATGTAGAGGTCAGATTCATAATGTAACGAATCCGCGGCTATCGCTTGGCTGCCTGTTTTCTTTACAACATATTTCTGAAACCTGACCAAACCAAACGTCACCACAATAGCGAATAAGCTCACGTACACACCATATTCCGGTGATTGAAGGGCATGCGGGCGGAAGAATCGTTCAACACCATTTAAGATAAGAAATACCGCCGAGCCAGAAATAAACATCGCCTGCGCTAATGCGGCAAGAGATTCGGCTTTGCCGTGGCCAAAAGTATGTTCACGATCGGCGGGTTGTAAGGCGTAGCGGATGACCACCAGATTGACCAAAGACGCGGCAATATCAAGCATGGAGTCAATAAGGGACGCCAATAAGCTAACTGAACCAGTTACCCACCACGCACCCACTTTCACCACCAATAAAAGCGTCGCTACTATCGTCGCGGTCCATGCAGCCATTGTCACTAAACGAGCATATTCTTGTTTCATAAAGCAATTCTAGTTATTTCGAACTCTTTAAGTATAACCTCTCAAAGATTGAATAAAAATGAAACAAGAAAGGCGACTGTTACGTCGCCTTTTTATCCTCTGACACTGACTTATTTATCAGCGTTCATACGTTTTTGCATTCGGTCGGCACACTGACCTGCACGCTCGTTTTGCAGTTCGGTAAATTTCGCTTTCTGTTCTGGTGTCAGGATACTGAGCATCTGATGGTGTCTTTCCATCATCTGTACTTTTCGCTCTGTTTGCTGCTCAACCATTTCCTTCGCAAGTTCGTTAGCAGCGGCTTTGTCAAAGTTGTCCGCAAGAATCAATGCATGCACTTTAGCTCGGTGCGCCTGCATCTCTGCGCGCTTAGCTTCAAAGTCGCCTTTCCATTTATCTTTGCCTGATTTGCGCATCTCATTCAGTTTTCCTTGCTGCTCTTCGGTAAGGTCCAATTGACCCATCATGCCGCGCTCAAACCCTAATCCGCATTCATCCTGTGGACCTTTGTGATGATTTTTACCACCGTAGGCAAACACACTTGCAGCACCCAGTGTTAATGGAAGAACAACAGCAGCCAATACCAGTTTCTTTGCAGTTTTCATAATCGTACCCTTCAAATTTAGTGATGGAGTGGAGCTGTCTTCACAGCGCTTAACTATAGATTACAACTCAGTGCGTAAAGTGGCGTTTAGGAAGCGTAAATGAACGTAAAGAGTAAAATTTACGCTAAATATCACTCAAGTTTCCCAGTACTATAAAGGTATAGAAGCAAACAGAGACATTTTCATGGCACACATACTTTTAATTGATGACGATACCGAACTTACCAGCCTGCTCAAAGAGGTACTCTCTTATGAGGGGTTTACTGTGTCTGAAGCCAATGATGGAGAAGCTGGACTTGCCGCATTAACCAGCGAAATAGATTTAATCTTACTCGACGTCATGATGCCAAAGCTCAACGGAATGGAAACCCTCAAACGACTTCGTGAGCACTGGGAAACCCCCGTACTCATGCTGACAGCAAAAGGCGAAGAGATTGATCGAGTGATTGGCTTAGAACTGGGCGCAGATGACTACTTACCTAAACCATTTAGTGACCGAGAGCTGCTTGCTCGTATCCGCGCAATCTTACGCAGAACGCAGTCCAACAACCATGTAAAACATAGTGATTGCGTTCAGTATCAAGATCTAAAAGTGTTCCCGGGCAAATTAGAAGCTTACTGCAATGACCAATTACTCGAACTCACCACCACAGAATTTGCTCTGCTCAATCATTTTGTCCAACATCCGGGCGAAACACTGACGAAAGATGAATTGAGCATGGATGTGCTGGGGAAACGACTGGCTGCTTTTGACCGAGCCATAGATATGCATGTCTCAAACCTTCGTAAAAAATTGCCCGAAAGAGAAGATGGCAAGCCGCGTATAAAAACGCTCCGAGGTCGAGGGTATCTTTTGGTTGAGGAGGGCTGATGCGTCTTCCTAAGTTCAGCAGCCTCTATGGCCGTATTTTTGCTATTTTCTGGTTCACCATGTTTTTGGTGTTACTGGCGGTGCTCGCCCTTCCCCACCTTGACCCGCGTAAAGCACATGATATCCCAAGCGAACATTTCCAACGTATGCTGGAGGTGAAACACGACATCGAACAGCGCTACAAAAACACCTCAGACTTGGGACGCATCATCTTTGAGTTGGAAGGTGGAAATCGCTCTCCTCGAGATGGCAGACCACGTTACTTCTTGACCGACCTGGAAGGCAGCATTCTGACAACCCGCAGTCCAAAAGATTTCAAACTGAAAGCCCTACAAAACTTTATCACTACTATTGAAAGCCCCGAGCACCCCAAGCAAAAACTTTACGGACATTATTTGGTGGCGGGCCCTCTACCCATTACACTCGCCAATCAAAACTTGCTGGTGTACGTGGGGTTTAAGTGGAACGAACCACCGCCCTTTTTATTAAGAATGTTTGACCGGCCGTTTCAACTATTGCTGGCGGTAATGGTAGTCAGTACCCCATTGCTTCTTTGGTTGGCTTGGGCACTGAGCCAGCCTGCCCGTAAATTAGAACGAGCAGCTCAGCGTGTTGCCAATGGTGAGTTTGTTGTGGATCCCGAACTCGAAAAAGGCACTTCAGAGTTCAGGCAAGCTGGGGCGAGCTTTAACCAGATGGTGGAAGCCATCAATCAAATGGTCTCAGGTCAACAACGCTTACTCTCAGATATTTCTCACGAGCTGCGCTCCCCACTTACGCGCTTAAGAATGGCCACCGCCCTAGCAACACGCAAACAAGGAGAAAGTCCTGAACTTAGCCGAATAGATACCGAAGCTCAGCGACTTGAACAAATGATTGGCGAGCTACTCGAATTGTCACGCATGCAGGCCAACAGCCATGTGACGCGTGAGGAACAACCTATCTCTAGCCTGTGGGAAGCGATTCTCTCGGATGCCCAATTTGAAGCCGAACAGATGAAGAAAAAGCTCAGTTACAGCGATATTCCAAATCGTTCGATTTCGGGCAACCCTAATTTACTGATGAGTGCGGTGGATAACATTGTACGCAATGCAATTTATTACGGCGAGGATGTCATCGAAGTCACGATGACTGAACAAGGAAACCAACTTAATATCACGGTTGACGACAATGGTGACGGCGTCCCCGAAGAGGAATTGGAAGCGATCTTCCGACCGTTCTATCGCGTTTCAACCGCACGAGATCGCCATAGTGGCGGAACTGGACTTGGCATGACCATCACTGAAAGTTCGATTCGTCAGCACAGCGGTACGATTGTCGCCAAGCGAAGTGCTCTAGGTGGTTTATGCGTCGTGATCACTTTACCTTTGGTACCAGTGAAATAACCTTACCAAAAACACAGTTGATAATAAGTATCATTAACATGTAGAGTTAGTCCTTCAATTATGGAGGATTAACTTACTATGTCTCATACATTCCCAGACCTACCTTACGCTTTTGATGCACTTGAACCTTATATTGATGCGAAAACCATGGAAGTGCACTACAGCAAGCATCATCGTACCTACTACGATAAATTCATTACCGCGATTAAAGGCACAGAGCTTGAGAACGCGTCTCTCAGTGAGATTTTTGATCAGATTTCTAAGCATTCTCCTGCGGTAAGAAATAACGGCGGGGGCTACTACAATCACATTCTCTATTGGAACTGCATGTCGCAATACGGTGGTGGCGCACCCGATGGAGACTTAGCCGATGCTATCACTGACACTTTCGGTAGCATGGATAAATTTAAGCAGATGTTTTCCGATGCCGCAGTTAACACATTTGGTTCGGGGTTCGTATGGTTAATCGTAAAAGATGGAGAGCTCGCAATTACGTCCACCAGCAACCAAGATAACCCTCTCATGGATATCGCTGAAGTTAAAGGTGAACCGATTCTCGCACTCGATGTCTGGGAACATGCTTACTATATCAGCTACCAAAATCGTCGCCCCGAATACATTGATGCTTGGTGGAATGTGGTGAATTGGGAGGCCGTTAGTGAAAACTACGCCGTCGCCTTAGCACAAAATGCATAGGCCAATTTACTCAGGAACAAAATCTAACAGCGTCAGACTTGGCGGCCTATAAAAGCCGCCTTATACTTCTCGTCTTACATCCATTAGTAGATAAGACACTGACACTATGTTCGATATCGCCCTATACGAGCCAGAAATCGCACCCAACACCGGTAACATTATCCGCCTGTGTGCAAACTGTGGCGCCAACCTACATTTGATTGAGCCGTTAGGGTTTGATTTAGAAGAGAAGAAAGTCCGCCGCGCAGGTTTGGACTACCATGATCTTGCTCGCGTAACCCGTCACAAAGACTACCAAGCATTCATTGAGTATTTAGAAAGCGAGCGTAAGGACGGTTACCGAATTTTCGCGTGCACCACGAAAACCACAGGTCATCATGTGGATGCCAATTTCCAGAAAGGCGATGTATTGTTGTTTGGCCCTGAAAGCCGTGGATTACCTGCTGACTTGATTGAAAGCATGCCTATGGAGCAGCGTATCCGTATTCCAATGATGCCAGATGCTCGTAGCCTCAACCTTTCCAATGCGGTCGCTATCATCGCATTTGAAGCTTGGCGTCAGATGGGCTTCGAAGGCGCTCAATAAACGAGTCCCATAAACAAAAATCCCGGCGATGACAGCCGGGATTTTTAAGAATGCATTCACGTTTTGTTTATGGACGCCCCACAAAACCCACCGCTTTATACACTTTCTCAAGCGTAATCGCTGCGCGAGCAGACGCCTTCTCTGCACCTTGCTTCATGACTTCATTCATGTAAGCGCGATCTTCACGGATACGGTGGAATTCAGATTGAATTGGCTCAAGCATCGCCACAACCGCTTCACCCACATCTTTCTTGAACGGGCCGTACATTTCAACGCCCTTGTACTTCGCCTCAATCTCTTCAAAACTCATTCCTGATGCAGCAGAGTACAAACCCATTAGGTTCGCAATACCCGCTTTGTTCTCGATATCATGACGGATACTCGGTGGTGTTTCCGTATCCGTCTGAGCTTTGTTGATCTTCTTGATGATCGATTTCGGGTCTTCCAACAGAGTAATCACGTTCTTACGGTTATCATCTGATTTCGACATCTTCTTCGTTGCATCCTGAAGGCTCATTACGCGAGCATTCACCGTTGGGATGTAAGGTTCTGGAATCGTAAAGATCGGATTTTCTGGCGAGTAGATGTTGTTAAAGCGAGTCGCGATATCGCGTGCAAGCTCTAAGTGTTGCTTCTGGTCATTACCAACTGGCACTTGGTTTGCTTGGTACAACAGAATATCAGCCGCCATTAGCACTGGGTAACCAAACAGACCCGCATTGACGTCATTCGCGTAACGCGCTGATTTGTCTTTAAACTGAGTCATGCGGCTCAGTTCACCCATTTGGGTATAACAGTTAAGAAGCCAACCAAGTTGAGCATGCTCTGGTACGTGTGACTGAACAAATAGCGTGCTCTTTTGCGGATCAACACCAACGGCAAGACAAATAGCAAGTGCATCCAGTGTTGCTTCATGGAGTGCTTTAGGGTCCTGACGAACCGTAATCGCATGAAGATCCACAACACAGTACTGGCAATCGTAATCATCTTGCATCTGATGCCATTGACGTAGAGCACCCAAGTAGTTACCGATACTTAGTTCACCTGACGGTTGAACACCACTCAATACAATGGGTTTGCTCATGGGAATAATTCCTTTGACTTCTTATCTAAATAAATGAAAAAAAACCGTGTGAGTTCTAGTCACACGGTTTACTCAGTGTACTCATTAACGAGTATTTTGGAAGCTCTTTTAGTTCAACTAAGCGGAAACTGCCACTACATCGATCAAATCTGCGATGGTGTCGGCGACAAACTCAGGTTGAGACGCGGCAATCGGTTCGCCATGGTTGTAACCATAAGTTAAACCAAACGAATAACATCCCGCATTTTTTGCCGCTAAGATATCATTTTTTGAGTCACCCACCATCAGCATCTCTTGTGGCTGACAATTATGCTTTTCCATCAACCAATTCAGTGCGACTGGATTCGGCTTCTTCTCAGGAAACGCATCGCCGCCCAATACATCGACAAAGAACTGACTAATGCCGTGTTTTTCTAGAATTTCAGGCACAAACTTTGAAGGTTTGTTCGTCACTAGCGCCAGTGTAAAACCCGCTTTGTGTAACTCTTCCAGTGTTTCTTTCACCGCTGGGTATAAATGGCTAAGCTTGTGACCACTTTTATCGTAGAAGTCATCAAACAGCTCTCGAGCCTTAACCAGCAAATCACCATCAAGATCTTCGCTGACTGTCATGCTCTGACTCAATGAGCGACCAATTAACACGTCAGCACCATTACCTACGTAATCACGTACTTTCGCCTCAGAGACACTAGGATAACCCAGCGCCTGTACGGCTTGGTCAGCAGCGATAGCTAAATCAGGCACACTGTCTAGAAGCGTGCCGTCGAGGTCGAATGCAATCAGTTTAATGTTATTAGAAATCAATTAATTTACCTCAGCTAGTTGCGCACGCATTTGGTCAATGACCGCTTTGTAATCTGGCTGATTGAAGATGGCAGAGCCTGCAACAAACATATCTGCACCCGCTTCCGCGATCTCTCTGATGTTGTCTACCTTAACGCCACCATCAATCTCCAAACGGATGTCGCGACCAGATTCATCAATCATCTTACGTACAGCGCGTAACTTGTCCAATGTATTTGGAATAAAAGACTGCCCGCCAAAGCCTGGGTTTACTGACATTAGTAGAATCATGTCTACTTTGTCCATAATGTATTCAAGGTGGCTGAGCGGCGTCGCTGGGTTAAGCACAACACCCGCTTTACAACCGTGTTCTTTTATTAGCTGCAAAGTGCGGTCAACGTGCTCAGACGCTTCAATATGGAACGTAATCATTGAAGCCCCAGCCTTAGCGAAGTCAGGAACAATGTTGTCGACAGGTTTTACCATTAGGTGCACATCAATCGGTGCAGTGATACCGTAGTCACGCAGCGCTTTACAGATAGGTGCACCAAAAGTGAGGTTCGGTACGTAATGGTTATCCATAACATCGAAGTGAACCACATCCGCGCCTGCTGCGAGCACCTTTTCCACGTCTTCACCAAGGCGAGCAAAGTCTGCAGACAGAATGGATGGAGCGATAAGGAAATCTTTCATACCTGACCTCTAAAATTAATTGGCATCATTGCACTGAATAAGAGTTGAGCGCAATTCTACCTAAGCTGAGAGTCAGATGGTAGGTTGAGAAAGAGAAATGTGACTATCCGTTGTTTGCAGGCTTAAACAAAGCTAACAGTTCATCAACCTTATTACGCCCCGCACCATTGCGACTGATCGTGCGTTTTACCTTCACGACATTTAAGTCTGCACCGTGGTACAGGCGACGCGTTAAGGTCGTATCGTGGTTAGATATGAGAACTGGAATACCGCGCTCTGTTGCCGCTTTTTCTGCAATGTCTGCCAGTGCGGCTTGGTCATCAAGCGTAAACCCGTTTCCAGCATAAGAAGTAAAATTAGCGGTCGTAGACAGTGGTGCATAAGGAGGATCGCAATAAACAACGCTGCCTTTACGCGCACGTGAAAACGTCTCTGGGTATCCTTCACAGACAAAAGTAGCTTTCTTGGCTTTTTCTGCAAAAAATTCTAGTTCAGCTTCTGGGAAATACGGTTTTTTATAAGAGCCGAATGGTACGTTAAAGCCACCTTTCTTGTTATAGCGACATAGACCATTGAAACCAAATCGGTTCATGTACAAAAACGCTAATGAACGAAACATGACGTCATCGGTCGCATTAAATTCAGCTCGGAAATGCAAATAGGCTTCTTTTCGGTTGTTCTCAGGGGTAAACCAGCGTTTGGCCTCTGAGATGTACTCTTCTGGGTTCTCTTTAAGGAGATTATAGAGATTGATGAGATCAGGATTAATATCAGCCAATAAGTACTGATCGTAATCCGTGTTGAGAAATACCGAACCAGCACCTACGAACGGTTCTACCAGCTTGCGCCCTTGCGGCAAATAACGCTGGATATCTTCGACAAGTCCGTATTTCCCCCCCGCCCATTTAAGGAAGGCTCGCTGCTTCTTCATCTACTGCTCTATCTATCAACCAAAATCAAGGCTGCGGAATGTAACATATTTTGCTACGAATCTCAGACTATTTTCCGCGCTCAAGTTCACTCTGTACCTGGCGTAAGGATTTAGCCCAAGGCTCAAGACTTTGTAACTCTTTAGAAAGTGTTCCCACGGCATCTCGAGCCCCTTGAATCGTCGTAAAATTATCAAAGGTCACAATGAACCATTCAACATCATTTCGAATTGTCGGATAAATATAGACTTTCTCGGTAAGGCTATGGGCTTGGAGAAAATCTCTCACATCGTCCACACTCGTGACCGCCGCCAATTGCAGCGTGTAACTGCTTGGCGAAAAGTTCTTTAACGCTTCCTCAGTAAATGAAACCTCGATTTCTGGATTTAGCTCATTTGAAGTCTCAATCTCTTCGGCTTGCGTGACTTCAGGTTTCGCTTCTTTAGACTCAGGCATGGCTTCTTCGGGTTGAGTTTCTTTAGCTTGAACATCGGAAGCTTCTGAATCTGGAGCTTGCTCTTGAGCCGACGCCTCAACAACCTGGTTTATCGCACTGGTATCCACCTCGTCTTCTCTTCCCTCTAGAAGCGCATCCACCACTTCTGAGTTGATCACCACACGCTGTTGTTGGTTAGCGGAGTCGCCAACGCTGGTGACTTCATCAGTGACCGAAGGTGGCAGCGATGCTGAGTCATCTTCCGCTTCAAACGTTGCCGTCTGGCTTTCTGTTTGCGGCAAAGTTGGAATCACTGTCTGCTCAGTGGATTGTGTGATTCTGTTGGCTTTATCGTCTGGAGAGGGCTGCAGTATTAACCATGCATAACCACCACCAATGATGAGCAACAGGATCAGGACAACCAAAGCTATGTTGACAGGAGACCCGACGATCGATCGGATAATAATTTGTTTTTCCACTTTGTAATCCCCCAAGGCCATAATGTCTCCCGGACGACGTCCAACCGTCCGATAAGCATGGCGAACTCGCTTTTCTAGATCATCATCGACATATCGGATCACTAAGCGCTCAAAGAAACGATCCGCTTCCTGCTCACTCAGTGGCTCTATGTCAAGACTGATTGGCTTCTGCTCTTGTCCGTAACTCAAACGAGCTAACACCGCGTCCAGCCTTTCATTAGCGCCAGACTCGGCAAACAGTAAAACATTAACCGTCCACAACTGGGAATGCTGTGCTTCTAACACCAACATCCAAAGCTCTGAAACAAAAGACTCAGAGAGCAGGTGCGCGTCATCTATCGCAATAACGATGTCGCAGCTCTCCCCCCCCATTAAGTGGGAAAAGGATTCAGCTAAACTATCGGCAGGGTTAAAAAGGGGTTCTGAAACGAGTTGTGAGAGTATCGTGAAACGACGCTGAGCCTCATCCAGCGCAGAGAAGTTCATTAACAGAGCTTGGTTTTTATCCGTAGCCCAAACTTCAAGATAGCGCTGAACAAGCCACGTTTTGCCCGCGCCTTTACCGCCTGACACCGTCACTAAATTGGAACCAAAATTAGTCAGAAGCTGCAAACGTTCCAACAGTTCTAACTGAGAATCCAACTCCAACACATGTGAATCACGATCCATGCTCATTTCATCATCCTTAAAAGAATTTAGATTTACCAGCTTAACGGCCAGAGGCGCAGTAGGCTCTCACTGTTAAGCTGGTAGCGCTAGACTTGGAAATTATAGATCGCGGCCAAAATCAATGGCTTGTTCAATAACCGATTCTGGAGTGCCCTTCACTACTTCAGCACTACCTATGCCGGTAGGCAGCACTAATCTAAGCTCTCCTGCCAACACCTTTTTGTCTCGCATCATGTGTTTCATAAAGTCAGCAAAGGTCATTTCTGCTGGTGTATGAACAGGCAGATGCGCTCTTTTTAGAATGGTAATGATGCGTTCAAGCTGATCGTCAGAAATCAAACCTTGCAGCTGTGCTGTTTTTGCAGCCATGACAGTGCCAGCCGCGACAGCTTCTCCATGAAGCCAATTTCCGTAACCCAACTCCGCCTCGATCGCGTGACCAAATGTATGGCCTAAGTTGAGTAAAGCACGAATACCTGATTCTTTTTCGTCTTGAGCGACAACGTCAGCCTTAATCTGGCAGCATCGAGCAATCGCAAATGTTAGCGCTTGCTCATCAAGTTGATAAAGCTTCTCTAGATTCTCTTCGAGCCAAACAAAGAACGCCTGATCGTAGATAATGCCGTACTTAATCACCTCGGCAATACCTGCTGCAAACTCACGATCAGGTAGCGTTGCCAAGCACTCGGTATCAATAATCACAGATTTCGGCTGGTAGAATGCGCCAATCATGTTTTTACCCAATTTATGATTGACTGCGGTTTTGCCGCCTACTGATGAGTCGACTTGGGACAGAAGTGTGGTTGGAATTTGGATAAAGTCGACGCCACGCTGGTAACAAGCAGCAGAAAAGCCAACTAAATCACCAATAACACCGCCACCAAGCGCAACAATCACGACGTCTCGGGCATAGTTGCCTTCCAACAAGAAGCTCATGACTGTGTTGAAGGTATCGAGAGACTTGTATTGCTCACCGTCAGGCAGTTCAAGCAGTGATGCTTCACAACCCTGTTGTTCGAGTAGCGAGATAATTTTCTCAGCATAAAGTGGGGCGACAGTGACATTACTGATCACGACAACTTTCTGTTTTGCTGATGAATTAGAGCGGTTAAGAAATGAAAGGTGGGCCGGATCATTAAATAATCCGGCACCAATTGAAATGGGATAGCTACGTTCACCTAAGCTGACCGTAATCCGTTCCATGGTACTTCTCCAGTTGCTAAAAATTACGTATTAACGTTCTTCTAGCATTTTTACAATCTGGTTGGCTACCACTTTTGCACTTTGATCGTCTGTACGTACTGTGTAATCCGCTATTTCTTCGTAAAGTGGATTACGTTCACCCGCTAGAGTTTCCAAAACTTCGCGTGGGTCGTCAGTCTGTAGCAGAGGACGCTTCTTGTCGCGGTTAGTACGCGCAAGTTGCTTCTCGATAGTTGTTTCAAGGTACACAACTATGCCACGAGCAGATAAACGATTACGGTTCTCTTTGCTCTTAATTGAGCCGCCGCCTGTCGCTAGTACGATCCCCTGCTCTTCGGTCAGATCGTTAATCACCTTCTCTTCGCGAATGCGGAAACCTTCTTCACCTTCAACATCAAATACCCAAGCGATATCTGCGCCTGTGCGCTCTTCGATCACAGTATCAGAATCGACAAACTCCATATGAAGCTGTTGAGCTAGATGTCTACCTATTGTGCTTTTGCCGGCACCCATTGGGCCAACAAGAAAAATATTACGTTTCTCAGCCATGTTTAGCAGTAATTTACAACGTTAATTCAATGACATCGCCACAAGAACAGCCAGTATGTCACTGGTGGTTAGAAATGCTTGTGGCACCTATTCCTCACAGATAATTCGTGATAAGACCCGAAATTATCTAGATATGGTGCCACTAATGCAAATTTATTTTTTTCTGGGTATGGTTTCCTACTGAATCACTACCTTTGGCGTAACAAAAATTAGCAGTTCACTCTTACCCATTTGTTGATAACTTCGACGGAATAATGCCCCTAAAAGAGGGATATCACCCAACAAAGGCACCTTATCAACGGTGTCGGTCACATTGTGTTGGAATATACCTCCCAAGACGACAGTTTCACCATTGTTCACCAGAACTTGCGTACCGATACGCTGAGTTTTGATCGCTACCGCTTCACCATGACCTGTTTTCACCACTTCGCCCGGTCTGTCTTGCGTCACACTTAAATCAAGCACTAAACGGTTATCTGGCGTGATTTGCGGTGTCACTTTTAAACTAAGGACGGCTTTCTTAAAGGCGATCGTTGTCGCACCACTTGAAGAAGATTCCAGATAAGGAATTTCTGTACCCTGCTCAATATAAGCCGGTTTCTTGTTCGTCGTAATCAAACGTGGGCTAGAAATCACTTCCGCTTTCGATTCACGCTGAAGTGCAGATAACTCTAAATCCAGCAGTAAGTCTGAACCTAGTTTAGCAACCTGAAAGGCAATCGATGACGCATTTGAAGAAGCAGCAGCTAAATTCACATTGAGGAATTCATCGATTGGCAAGCCATCACCGCTACCTTCGTATAATCCAGCTTGGAATAAATTGCTTTCAATCGAACCACCGACTGTATTGTTACCGTTGGTCGAGGTAAAACCCCAGCGAACACCAAGCTCATCTAAGTTACCTTCACTGACCGTGACGATTCGCGCTTCAATTTGAACCTGTTTTACGGCCACATCCAGCGTCTCAATGATGTCACGAATAACATCAATGTTTTCCCTCAAATCACGGATTAACAAAGCGTTAGTACGTTCATCCACGCTCAATGAACCACGCTCGGACAACATACTCACTGTGCCATCGCCTCCGATCAGTTCCGCAATTTCAGACGCTTTAGCAAAATTCACTTTAATGATTTCCGAGTAGAGGTCCCCTAACTCTTCTTCCATGCGTGCTTGTTCAAGTGATTGCTTTTCTCTGAGATCAAGTTCCGCTTTTGGGGCAACGAGTACAACATTGCCATCAACACGCTTATCCAAACCTTTCACTTTAAGGATAATGTCGAGTACTTGCTGCCAAGGTACGCCATCCAGTCGTAAGGTTAAATTGCCCGAGACAGAGTCTGAAACCACTAAGTTAAAATCGTTGTAATCAGCGATTAATTGCAACACATTACGCACAGGGATGTCTTGGAAGTTGATCGAGATTTTTTTCCCTTCCCCTTCTAGAATACTTTTCTGCTTTGGCGCCTCATCTTTAGAGACTTTTTTAACGATAACTTCGAGATAGTTGCCGTTTAATGTGTAGTCATAGTTATATTCACCTTCGATAGCGGCAACCAAAAGCGTACTTGGTTCCTTTCGAAAGACTTCGATTGATTCCACATTTGTAGAGAAGTCTTTTACATCGAGGAGATAGACTTTTTCATCTGCTACATCGGTATTAAGTAACTCAATACTCAACCCTTCTTGAGCTTTTTGCACATCCACGGCCACTCTTGGATTGGCTAACTGAACAACAATTTGTGCGTTTTGCTCCCCATCAACTCTAAAGTCTATATTTTCCAATTTGTTACTTACGTCTTCCTGCGCCGCAGCGGCGGTCGTAAATAACATACCTATAGCCAGACACATTCCCAGGGAGGTAAATCTAGCTAATTGTTTCATTCCTTGTTCCATGATTTCATCTCAATCTACGACATCTAATCTATTTAAGTGCTAACTTGACGTTACGTTTGTTCCAACAACCTAATCCATCTGGAAGGGTTTCATTAATTTGCAAATACTTGTCCGTCACGCGGGTGACTTTTCCATTATTCAAACCGATATAATGACCAGCATTAACCTTGACCACATTTCCTGTTGGGGTTTGTACCAAGGCAGAGATCGTTCCGTTCCCACTCATCACGCCCGTCAAACGCAACTTGCTCAAAGGATACCGCTCTAACTTATCGCTCTTTCTTCGCTTCGCTGGTTGCCAACAATCTTGCTTTGCAATCGGTTGATTCAGCACCAAGGCGGCTTGAGGCAGCACAAACGGCTCACGCTCTTTATGCGCGGTATATCGAGCGGTCTGAAAATCAATGACAGGCTTGAGGTCAACGACATCCTTACGGGCTTTACGCTCAACTTGAGCAACGTACTCGTCTAATGGTTCTTGATTGGCTTTACACCCTACAAGAAGGAGGGCGATGGAAAGCGCCATAAGGCTCTTACTTTTCATCTTCGACCTCCGGCTTAAATTGATAGGTATAAGCGCGCACACGGAAATGGAGAGTGCTACTTTCTTGGCTGACTCTCTGCCAATCAATATCATCAAAATTGATGATTCTCGGCAGTTCGGCAATCGCTTGAGTGAAATCACCTATGTTGTGGTAATCACCTGTGAGTTCGATGTTCAGAGGCAGTCGATAGAGAAATTCTTGATTCTGTCTTTCACCCCAATCGATACGGGTAAAGGTCAAAGAGTTCTTCAAACCCACTTCATTCACCGACGCCAGCATACTTGCCAGCTCTTTTTGAACAGGGAGCTGTCGCGACAAATAGTCATAGCGCTCTGAAAGCTCATCTAACTGCGCTTTTAGCTTCGGCAATGTCGCGACTTTATTCGCTTTAATCATCACCGTCGTTTTTAATTCCTGCTCTTTTTGAACCAAAGTATCGAGGTTTTCGACTTTCGGTTTTAAATAAAACCAATAGCCCACTCCCTGAAGAAGCAAGCCGATGAGCAAAATCAGCCCAAGCTGGGGAAGAATGGGCCATTCAGCCATTTCTTCAATATCGAGTTCACTATATTTAGCCACGCTGCTGCTCCTCATTCACTGCTGCCGCATCTGGTGCAAAAGAAAAGGAAACCTTAAAAGTCTGGAATTTTTTACCGAATCTCGGTTTATCATGCACAATTGAGTGCATTTCAACGTTACGGATGACAGGAGAGCTTTCAAGATTGTCCAGCATCGTTGCAAGGCGAGAGGTCGTGTCGCTGATACCAGAAATTTGAATATGCAGGCCGTTCATTTTGATCTTGTCGACATACACACCTTCAGGTATCAGAGTCGGTATGACATTCATGATGTCGGCCGCCTTGTTACGCTTTTCTTGTAACTTCTCTACCACGCTCAAGCGAGTGAGTAGCGCTTTATGTTCTTGCTCCACTTTTTTTAGAGCAGCAATTTCCATATCTTGCTGCTTAATATACGAGTTGAGATATTCCAAGCGATCTTGCTGAGTGTGTTTTTGTTCTTGCAGATATAGGCCTATCGCCCATTGGATCAATACCGCGATGAGCACACCGAGTATCAACATAGATAGGAATCGTCGTTTGTGGCGCTCTCTTAACTCTTCGCGCCAAGGGAGTAAATTGACGCTATGCAACATGGGAACGCTCCATCCAATCTAATCCTCGTAATGCTAGCCCTGTCGCCGTCGTAAAAGCATGACTCGAAGAGAGGTTGGCGCTTTTCTTTAATTTGAGGGTTCCAAAAAGAGTAAGTGGATTCAATAATTCACATTGGAGATTTAAACGACGACTGATCTCTTCCGCTAACATTGGGGTTGATGCTCCCCCTCCGGACAGCCAAATGCCTTTAACATCAGCACCATTCACCGATGAAAGTAATTGAATGTTTCTTTGAAGCTTTTCAATTAAAGCGTGAATAAAGCGTTCAGTATCGCCATGCACTCTGCTCTCCATTTCCGATGAAGAATCAATAAGATGAGTGCCTAACGCTATCTCTTTACAAAAAGGCGCTTTATTTTGAAAGTCCATACAGACGGACGACTGGGTTGAGCCAACATCCAGCAGTAACCAGTCAGGTCGGTCATACAAGATAGAAGCGAGCTGCCAAACATGAACTAAACTGTGTGCCTGTACATCGAGCAATACTGGTTTAAACCCCGCTTTACTAACGGCTTGTACTCGACTCTCAACAACATCGAGTTTGGTTGCATAAACCTGATACCCTTCCATAGACTGATTCATGCCAGATTTACCTAGCTCAACGAAATCGAGACTCAATTCTTCTACCGGAAAAGGAGATTGGTGTGAAAATGCTTGAGCGATGGCGAACTCCCGTTCCTGACCTTCTAGTCCGCTATCTATTTGTAATACTTTGCTTATTACCGCATTGTCGGGAATCGCTAATGCAACTTTTTGACTAAATAGCGGCAAAGACTTTCTTAGTTCTTTGAGTTTCTTTACAATTTTCTGATAATTTAACACATGGTTGTCAGAGATAATGTCTGATTCAATTCTGATCTCTTGGTAACCAACAAGATTAAATGTGCCCTTTGATAGTTTGAGAGCGACAGCTTTAATACTGTGGTGACCAATATCAACGCCTATGACTTGAGATTTACCCATACCGCTTTGTTCCTTAGTGTTGCCTAGCTCTATGCGCGTAAATCGAAGTGTTATCCGCACATTAACCAAGAGAGCTAAGTTTTTAGCTTAAAGTACAAGGGTTTGCATAAAGTAAACCTAATCAATCAGGGATTCTCCGGTGAAGTTCATAAAGCGATTGTTCATTTTTACATTGGTTTGCATGATTCTTGGAGTCGGTACAATTTTCGGCTTCTATTTGCATGTAAAACCAGACCTACCAGATGTAGCGACTTTAAAAGAAGTAGAGTTACAAACGCCGATGCAGGTGTTCAGTCAGGATGGAAAACTGATCTCTCAGTTTGGTGAAAAGCGTCGCATTCCGGTGACGTATGATGAGATTCCTCAACACCTGATCGAAGCTCTTATCGCCACTGAGGATAGCCGCTTCTACGATCACCCGGGCATTGACCCTATTGGTATTACTCGTGCTGCTATTGTGGTTGCCATGTCTGGATCAGCCAAACAAGGCGCAAGTACCATCACTCAGCAGCTTGCTCGTAACTTTTTCTTATCTAATGAGAAAAAGATTATGCGTAAAATCAAAGAGATTTTTATTGCGATCCACATTGAACAACTGTTGACGAAACAAGAGATCATGGAGCTGTACGTCAACAAGATTTTTCTTGGCTATCGTTCTTATGGTTTTGGTGCGGCTGCTAGAGTTTACTTTGGCAAAGAACTTCAAGAATTAACCCTGAGTGAAATTGCCACCTTAGCGGGTATGCCAAAAGCGCCTTCTACGCTAAACCCTATCTACTCTCTTAAGCGTGCCACCGAACGCCGTAACGTCGTTTTGAAGCGTATGTTGGACGAGAAGTACATTACGAAAGACGAGTATAACCAAGCGAAAGAAGAGGAAATTATCTCTCGCTATCACGGCGCTGAAATTGAAGTGAGTGCACCTTACGTTGCCGAACTTGCGCGTGCATGGATGGTCTCTCGCTACGGTGAAGATGCCTATACCTCAGGAATGAACATCTACACCACGGTCGATTCAAAACTTCAGGAAGCCGCGAACCGCAGCGCGATCAACAACCTGCTTGGCTACGATGAGCGTCATGGTTACCGAGGGGCAGAAAAAGTACTTTGGAAAGCCGGTGATACTCCATTTGACCAAGAGAAAATTGAAAAAGCTCTAGATGATACGCCTAGCTATGGTGGATTAATTCCTGCCGTCGTGACGCAAGTTAATCAAAAAGATGCCACTGTGTGGGTGAAGCGACAAGGTAGCCAATCGCTTGATTGGGACGCGATTAAATGGGCGAGAAAGTTTATTTCAGATGAGCGCCAAGGCTCTGCTCCGAAAAAAGCCAGTGACGTTCTTGCTGTGGGCGAACTGGTTTGGGTACGCCTGAAGAAAGCCAACGATGAGGAAGCAGAAAAATGGTATTTAAGCCAAATCCCTAGTGCCAACACTGCATTCATCGCTATGAACCCAGAGAACGGTGCGGTAGTTTCTCTTGTCGGTGGTTTTAACTTTGAACACAACAAATTTAACCGTGCAACTCAATCTGTTCGCCAGGTCGGTTCAAGCATTAAGCCTTTTATCTATGCAGCGGGAATAGATAGCGGTTTGACTCTGGCAAGTCTGATTAACGATGCGCCAATCCACCATTGGGATGAAAGCCAAGGTAAGGCATGGCGTCCTAAGAACTCACCACCTACTTATGTTGGCCCTACGCGCTTACGTGTTGGTCTAGCTCAATCGAAAAACGTCATGGCCGTTCGTGTACTACGTGAAGTGGGCCTTCAAGAAACACGTCAATATTTAACGCGATTTGGCTTTAACCTAGATGACCTGCCTCATTCAGACACAATTGCACTGGGCGCAGGAAGCTTGACGCCAATGAAAGTGGCTCAGGGTTACTCTGTATTTGCCAATGGTGGCTACTATGTCGAGCCTTTCTATATCAGCAGAGTAGAAAGTCCGTATGGCGATGTTGAATTTGAAGCAAACCCAAAAACGATCTGTAAGACGAATTGCCCTGCCCCGATCGATTTGGATGAGAATGAGTTCCAAGAAGTAGATGTCGATGTGAATACGACAGAGTCTCCCTATGCGCCTCAAGTGATCTCAGCACAGACTGCCTTCTTAGTTCGCGAAATGATGTACAGCAACGTATGGGGTGGCGGTGACTGGCGTTCAGGCTCAGGCTGGAACGGTACAGGCTGGCGCGCTCGTAAGCTTAAACGCCATGATATTGGTGGTAAAACAGGAACGACCAATGACACCCGAGACGCTTGGTACGCAGGTTATGGCCCTGGCGTTGTCGCTATTTCTTGGGTTGGCTTTGACGCTCATAACCGTACTCTAGGACGAAGCACATACAACAGTAATTTGGGCAAACAACAAATTACTGGTGGCGAGGCAGGAGCTAAAACGGCACAACCAAGCTGGATTGACTTTATGAGCTCCGCTCTGGATGGCGTAGAGGAACAGCGCAAACAGGTTCCATCCGGTATTGTGCGTGCTCGCATCGATAGAGAGTCAGGCTTACTGACTAAAAAAACAGATGGAAGCTCAATGGTTGAGTACTTTAAAGAGGGTACAGAGCCAACGGAGTACGTCTCACGCGAAACGCCAGACAGTATTTACATGTCGGAAGATGGTAGCGAAGAGCTATTCTAGCCTGAGATATAAAATAATAAGGGGGATGTAAGAACATCCCCCTTAATTTTTCTTTTCACCGAAGACTAAGACGCCATCAACTGAGATTGAATAGCATCCGCTAGCTTTTCAAATCGCGCTTTTAGCGGAGAACCCGGGCGATACGCCAAGACAATTCGACGTGAAGGAACTGGGTTAATCGCTTTGATATAGCACACCCCATCTTTCTGCTTCTCTTTAGGTAGCGACAACTCCGGCAACAGCGTAATGCCAGCTCCTGCCGCCACCATATTTCTCAGAGTCTCTAAACTGGTCGCTTTAAAGCGCTCATCATCTTTTGCTCCAGCCGCAAAACAGAAACCCAACGCTTGGTCGCGTAAACAATGACCATCACCAAGAGCCAGTACTGTACGCCCTTTCAGAGAAAGCATATCCACTTCTGCCAAATTCGCCCATTCATGATCACTCGGAACCGCCACACTCATCGGTTCGTTGTACACGTCTATCTCTTTAAATGGTGCGGTTTCCGCAACAGAAGCAAGGACTAAGCAGTCCAACTTTCCTTCTTCGAGCTGACTCACAAGCTGCTGGGTTTGCGCTTCATGTAAAAACAGTGCCAAGTCCGGAAACTGTTCTTTTAGAGCAGGAACAATACGAGGCAAAAGATAAGGACCAACGGTCGGAATAAAGCCGATATGCATTGGTCCCGTCATCTCACCGCTTTGACCATTGGCCATATCCTTAAACGTCTTCACTTCATTCAGAATGCGCTTCGCTTGATCCACCAGCTGCAAACCAGAGTCAGTAAACAATACGCGACGACTACTTCGCTCTAATAAAGCAGTACCTAGCCCATCTTCCAACTTACGAATCTGACCACTTAATGTCGGTTGGCTAACGAAGCATGCCTCAGCGGCTTTACGAAAATGCTTATGCTCAGCCAACGCAACCAGATATTCAAAATCACGAATATTCATTTCACTTTCCACTCAGGGTAAAAATAGAAATTAACTATCAAAACCATAGCATCAAACGATTAGAGCTATCAAAGTTTTTTTTCAATAATAGGCTCAACAAAACGAAAGAGAGCAGCATAAAGCGCTTAGCACTCAAACGAAATATCTAAAAATTAAAAGGAAATCATTTATGTTCGAATCAAAAGAAGGCCAAAACGTACCTCAAGTTACTTTCCCAACTCGTCAAGGCGACCAATGGGTTAACGTAACAACGGATGAGCTGTTCAAAGGCAAAACTGTTATCGTATTTAGCCTTCCAGGCGCATTTACGCCAACTTGTTCATCAAGCCATTTACCTCGCTACAATGAGCTGTTCCCAGTATTTAAGGACCACGGTGTGGATGAAATTCTCTGCGTTTCGGTCAACGACACATTTGTGATGAATGCATGGAAACAAGACCAAGAAGCAGAAAACATTGCTTTCATTCCAGATGGTAACGGCGAATTTACTGATGGTATGGGTATGTTAGTGGATAAAAACGAGTTGGGTTTCGGCAAGCGCTCATGGCGTTACAGCATGCTGGTTAAAGATGGCGTAGTAGCAAAAATGTTCATTGAACCAAATGAGCCGGGCGACCCGTTCAAAGTGTCAGATGCGGACACTATGCTGAACTACATCGCGCCAGATTACAAAACGCAAGAATCGATCACTGTATTCACTAAGCCAGGTTGTCCGTTCTGTACTAAGGCGAAGCAGAACCTTATCGACAAAGGTCTGCAATACGAAGAAGTGGTACTGGGTAAAGATGCAACAACGGTCAGCTTACGCGCTATTACTGGTCGCACGACTGTACCTCAAGTCTTCATCGGTGGTAAGCACATCGGTGGCAGCGAAGAGCTAGAAGTTTTCCTAGGTTAAGAACACCCTCGGTCTTCCGGCCCAGCAATGGGTCGGCGGATCTCATCTAAAATTCTTATATCCCATTCACTCCTCCAAGCAATTCTTGATGCGGCTTGGGAATACAAAACGAGAATCAAATATGAAACAGTTAAACGTTGATGTAGCCGTTATTGGTGGTGGTACAGCAGGACTTGGCGCGTATCGAGCAGCAAAAGCTCATGCGGCCAATGTCGTGATGATCGAAGGTGGCCCATACGGCACAACGTGTGCGCGAGTTGGGTGTATGCCATCTAAGCTACTTATTGCGGCTGCCGAAAGTGTTCACCAAATCGAAAAAGCGCCGGGCTTTGGCGTGTACCCACAAGGTGATATCAAGATTAGTGGCCCAGAAGTGATGGATCGTGTGAAACGAGAACGTGATCGTTTTGTCGGGTTTGTTTTAGAAGGCGTCGATGAGATCCCGGCTGAAGACAAAATTTCAGGCTACGCGAAGTTTGTTGATAACAACACGCTTATCGTTGATGACCATACAGAAATCAAAGCAAAGCGTATCGTCATCGCGACTGGTTCTCGTCCTGCCTACCCAGCAGTATGGAATGAGTTAGGTGATCGCCTGGTCATTAATGACGATGTATTTGACTGGGATGACTTACCGGAATCTGTCGCAGTATTTGGTCCTGGTGTTATTGGATTAGAACTCGGTCAAGCACTGCACCGCCTTGGTGTGCACGTGAAATTGTTCGGCTTGGGTGGTCAAGTCGGCCCACTTACTGACCCTGAAGTAATGGCGTATGCTGACAAAGCGTTTCAGGAAGAGTTTTACCTAGATGCGGACGTACAGGTTGAAAGTATGAAACGCATCGAAGGCACGGACAAAGTCGAGATCCAGTTCATTAATCACAGCGGAGAGTTAGAGACATTTATCGTTGATTACGTGCTTGCCGCGACTGGACGACGCCCGAATGTAGACAAGTTAGCCATTGAAAATACAGATATCGAATTAGATGAGCGCGGTGTGCCAAAAGCGGATCACTACACACTACAAACATCCGTCGAAAATATCTTCATTGCCGGTGACGCAAGCAACCAAATTCCGCTCCTGCATGAAGCTGCCGATCAGGGGAAAATTGCTGGTGACAATGCTGGCCGCTTCCCAGATATTCGAGCAGGTCTGCGCCGTTCACCGATTTCGGCTGTCTTCTCTGACCCACAGATTGCAATGGTTGGTGAAACTTACAAACAACTTCAAGTGCGTTTTGGTGAGTGTGGCTGTTTTGAAACGGGTGAAGTATCGTTCGAGAACCAAGGGCGTTCAAGAGTGATGCTAAGAAACAAAGGGATTCTTCATGTTTATGGTGAGCATGGTACAGGTCGCTTCTTAGGTGCAGAAATGATGGGGCCAAACGCAGAGCACCTTGCACACCTGCTAGCTTGGGCACACCAAAACAAGATGACCATATCTGAAATGTTAGACATGCCTTTCTACCATCCCGTCATTGAGGAAGGGGTACGAACAGCACTAAGAGACTTGAACGCGAAGCTTCATTTGGGGCCGGAGATGATCAAACATTGTTTAGACTGTGGTCCAGGTTGCTAAACCAATCCTCAGACACAAAAAGATAAAAACGAGCCAACGAATTGGCTCGTTTCTTTTTTTATTTCTCTGCAGCGATCACTGAGATTTCAACCAACAAAGCGTCACGCGCCATGTCAGCCGTTACACATGCACGTGCAGGTGCGTGACCTTCAGGAACCCACGCATCCCATACCGCATTCATTTCTTGGAAGTCCTGCATATCCTTTAGATAGATTGTCGCAGAAAGCATGTGCTCTTTGTCACTGCCCGCTTCTAGCAGTAGCTCTTCCACTTTATCCAGCATAGTTTGTGTTTGCTCTGTAATGCCCTGTGTCGCATCTGCACACACTTGACCACACAGGTAGATCACTCCGTTATGTTTTACGATACGGCTCATACGCTGTTTAGTTTGTTGACGTTCGATCATTTTTCTCACTTTCACGTTGGGTTAGGATGTTCTAAGACTGGGTATGTTACAGAATATTTAATCACCATGACATGTCATTACTGTGAGAAACATCATTGGTTTCGGGAAAAAATTGGGCGATGCCGACGTTGTATGAACCAACTTACCGTACTTTCCGTCCTTTGCTGGGTAGTATGGTGGTGGTTTTGTAGAAGTGACCCTAAAAGTATTGAGTCTATTACGCTTATCTTTGCAGGAATTGCGTTTCACTCCTTATTGGCGCTCCACCTTTGGATGCATTACGTCATTTTGCCTTGGCGTAAAGGCAAAGTGAAAGCCTAGGGGAGAGTAAAATAAGGGATAAAGGAAAAAGCGATAGATAGAAAAAAGCCCCAAAACCAACTTCGGTTCCGGGGCTCTCTTAGATTTGTCTAAGAAAAAGCAGTGGTATATTTATAGACTCTGCTTTTTCATGAAGGTTCCAAAAAATATACGATCTTTTTTGATCTTTTTTTAGCCCCTTCCAACTCAACAAGTTACGCTACGTTTGTTCTCACAATCGCTTTCTCTACCAAGTTCACTTCCAGTGCGACCTCATCACATGCATGCTGACGCGGACACTGTTCACAGTCTTTTAAAACCTTTTCAGGGAGTAGAGACTTCGACGTCGGCAAGAAACTTTGCTTCATAAAAAACTCTGGATTGCGAGTTAAAACAAACACTTTCTTAATCGCCATCTGACGAGCTTTATTCACCAAATACTGAACAATAGCCGTTCCTTGCCCTTGGTGCTGCCACCCGGCCTCTACACCCAGAGAACGAATTTCAGCTAAGCCAGAATCATAAACATAGAGCGATGCACAGCCTGTGACTTCTCCGTGGTGCTCTGCTACTGCAAACGAGCCAATATCTCGCACTAATTCATTTCTGGAGCGCGGTAAATTCTCACCCAAGTTGGCCCAGTAAGCGACCATGCCTTCTAACGCTTCGATATCCGTTAAGCGAGCGGGGCGAACCTTGACCGCTGATGTATCACGTTTCATTAAGCGCGATTCAGCTTGCTCTACCGCATGAGCCACTTGCTTCGGTGACACGCCTCCCAAAGCACTACGTTTTTCCAGGCACGATTCAATCGTTAGAATATCGTAGACATCTGATTCAATAACGTCAGAAAACTCTTTTAGCTCAGCAATGGACAACTCTTCCAAAGCACAACCTTTAGCGATAGCGCCGACAACAGCAACCCCAACAATATGGTGCGCTTCACGGAATGGAATCCCTTTCGCAACCAAATAGTCTGCAAGTTCTGTGGCATTCGCATAACCTTGCTTCGCCGCTTCGAGCGTACGTTCACCGTTCACTTTAATGCCATCAAAACAGAGTGCTGCCATTTCCATGCAGTCGTTCCATGTATCTAGCGCATCAAACAAGCCTTCTTTGTCTTCCTGCATATCTTTATTGTAAGCAAGAGGAAGGGCTTTGACGGTCATCATCATGCTTGATAGAGCGCCATAGACTCGGCCCGTTTTACCACGGATCAACTCTAGGGCATCTGGGTTTTTCTTCTGTGGCATCAGCGATGAACCCGATGTGACCGTATCGGCCAATTCGATGAAGTTAGATTCGCCAGAGTTGTAGAAAATCATATCTTCTGCAAGACGCGAAAGGTGAATCATCGAGATAGACGCCACCGACATCAGCTCCATCACATGGTCGCGGTCAGAGACAGAATCCAAAGAGTTACGCGTGGCACGACGGAAGCCTAAGTTATGCGCTAACGTCTCACGATCGATAGGATAAGCCGTACCCGCCAATGCACCAGAACCTAGAGGACACGTATCTAAACGCTCGATTGCGTCGTGCAAGCGAGAGTAATCACGCTCAAACATTTCAACGTAAGCTAAACACCAATGAGCAAATGTCACTGGCTGAGCACGTTGTAGGTGTGTATACCCTGGTAATACCGTTTCTTGATGTGCTTTAGCAACAAACACCATCTGGGATTGCAGACGGTCGAGCGCCATCAATAATTGTTGACCTTGCTGGCGACACCAAAGTTTTAAGTCTGTTGCGACTTGATCGTTACGTGAACGGCCAGTGTGAAGCTTTTTGCCTAAATCCCCAACTTTGCTGATCAACTGCTGCTCTACCCATGAATGAATATCTTCCGCGTCAGAATGTAGGATTTGGTGTGGGTCTTCCATCACTTCGAGTTTCAGCTCATTCAAAGCTAACTCAAGTTTTTGCTGCTCTTCTTCACTTAACACATCAACAGACTGCAGTGCCTTAGACCATGCAATTGAACCAACAATATCTTGCTCAGCCAATCGGTAATCGAAGCGCAATGAATCGTTGAACTCTTTGAATCTAGTGTCTGCTGCTTGGGTAAATCTTCCGCCCCATAATGCCATCGCGTTTCTCCTGATTACCAGTGTTCACTGTTGTTAATAACAGCGATTTTGACTATACAATCTCTGAATCGAATTCAGTATTTTTTTGATGGTTCAAAGTTACGGTAATTCCAAACAAAAATAAAGTATTAATTCATTATTTTTACATATTTATTCATGGTCGCACTGTTGCATTTTCTGTACGCTAAATACATCAAAGCCCACCTGAAAATAGGTGGGCTTTGATTACTAGGAAGAAATCAGCAGTGACTGAGCGTTACTTCTTTTGACTGTTTAACGCGCGGATACGGCTAGCCAGAGAGTAAAGACGGATAAAGCCTTCTGCGTGACTTTGGTCGTAAACTTCATCTTCCCCAAAGGTTGCAAACTGTTCACAGTACAAGCTGTTTTCAGAACGTTTTTGAGTCACCGTAGCCTGACCTTTGTAAAGCTTCACAACCACTTCACCGTTCACGTCTTTCGCCAGCTCTTCTGTAGCCGCAAGAATTGAACTACATAGAGGCGTAAACCAGCGACCATCATAAACAAGGTGAGAGGCTTTTACGCCCAACTCTTCACGGAATTCAAAAGACGCTTTATCTAGCACAAGTTGTTCAACCGCACGCAGCGCTTCCATAATAATCGTGCCTCCCGGAGTTTCGTAACATCCACGAGACTTCATACCCACTAGACGGTTTTCCACGATATCAATACGACCAACACCGTGTTTTGCACCTATCTCGTTTAGGTTAACCAATACGTTGTATGGCGTCATCTTTTCACCATTAACAGCGACGACTTCACCTTTCTCAACTTGGAGTGTGACATATTCTGCTTCATTCGGTGCTTGCTCTGGGTCAACAGTCCAAACCCAGCAATCTTCGTTTGGCGCATTCCATGTATCTTCTAGCACGCCACCTTCTGTTGAAATGTGCCATGCGTTTGCGTCACGCGAGTAGATTTTTGTCAGTGATGCACTACAAGGAATGTTTCGCTCAGCTAGGTAATCCAGACACTCTTCACGACTGACAAGATCCCACTCACGCCACGGCGCAATCACGTGTAGGTCTGGTGCTAATGCGGCAAACGCACCTTCAAAACGCACTTGGTCGTTACCTTTACCTGTACAACCGTGGCACAACGCATCTGCGCCAACTTTACGTGCTACTTCTACTTGCGCCTTAGCGATGATTGGACGCGCCATAGACGTACCTAGTAGGTATTTACCTTCGTAGTACGCACCCGTTTTTAGTGTTGGGTAAATATAATCTGCCACCATTTCTTCTTTAAGGTCGACAACATAACACTCTGATGCGCCTGACGCTTTGGCTTTATCTTCAATGCCAATCAGTTCTTCATCACCCTGACCAACATCTGCAACAAACGCGATAACTTCACAGTCATAATTTTCTTTTAACCATGGAATGATGACTGAAGTATCCAGACCGCCAGAGTACGCGACAACTACTTTATTTACTTTTGCTTTGCTCATTTTCTTTTCTCCAAAAATCCCAGCGCTGCGCATGGCGGTCAGTGCTATGGGTACATCCTATTTGTTTTATTTTCTTAACGCCTATTGCGGTAAGAATTGTGTTCCAATACTTTGTCCAGCGAATAGCTCAGTCAGCTTTTCTGGATAACGCCATGTTGCCACTTCGATTGGGCGGCCTAAATCGTTCGCCGCTTCCAAAGCTGCATTGACTTTGACGATCATCCCATCGGTGATGACGTGACCTTTAATTAGAGCCTCAGCTTCTTGCTGATTCAGTCTCTTAATCAAATGCCCTTTACCGTCCAGCACGCCGCTGACATCCGAAAGCAGAACTAACTCTGCATCTAACGCTCCCGCAACAGCCACAGCAGCTTGGTCTGCGTTCACATTCATCATTTGCCCGTCAGCCGTAAGGCCAATTGAGCTGATGATCGGTAAAGCCCCCACTGACAAAATTGCCTGTACAACATCTGACTTGCCTGGTGACGCTTTACCCACAGCTCCTAGCTCTGGATCAAGTTCCGACACTTGGCATAAACCACCGTCAGCTAGGCTCAATCCCACCGCATTCAAACCATCTTTGATCGCTTGGCCTTGCAGCATTTTGTTCGCTGTTCCAGCAAGCGCACCTGCGATGACACCAATTTGGTCGTAAGGTGTTACGCGTAGCCCATCTTTCTTCACTGTTTTCAGTTGAAGTTGCGTCATGAGATCGTCCACCAGATAACCTCCCCCGTGGACGATCACAATTCGTCGCTGAGCCTGTGCTTGGTAATCAGCAATTGCGCCAAATACTTTACTTAGAGTCTCAGTACACGACAGTGCAGCACCGCCTAATTTGATCACTAATGGAGTTTGATTGTTATCTGTCATCACTTTTTCCTTTGCCTACTTACTTAAATAAGGGCAGTTAGTTCTGGAAATCCGAAGTGGATGTTTAAACACTGCATCGCTTGACTCGATGCACCTTTTAATAAGTTGTCAATCGCGGACACTACGATGATGTGCTCGCCTTGTACCTTCCAGCCAATGTCGCAGAAAGGGGTATTTTCAACGTTTTGAATGCTTGGTAATTCATCCGCTAGTAAACGTACCGCAGGTTTACCCTGATATGCTGATTCAAACGCTTCTTGTACTTGTTTCTCTGTGACATTTTGGGCCAGTTTCATCGTGATGGTCGCCAAAATGCCTCTTTTGAAATTGCCTAAATGCGGTGTGAAGATGACATCACAGCCTAAATGGCTCGCAATTTCCGGCTGATGACGGTGATTGAACACGCCGTAAGGTTTTAAACTTACTTCGCAAAAGCTGTTGTTCAGCGTTGCTTTTCTGCCTGCACCTGAAACCCCGCTGGTTGCGTTGATGACTGGCCATTGCGCTGTATCAACCAAGCCACTCGTCAATAGCGGCTTAATCGCTAACTGAGATGCGGTCGGGTAACAACCTGGTACTGCAATCAACTGACTTTGTTTAATTGCTTCTGAATTCCACTCCGCTAATCCATATACAGAGTTATCCAGTAGAACTTCATGTTTATGTTCAAAACCGTAGTATTTTGGATAGAAACCGTCTTGCTTTACACGAAACGCACCTGACAGATCAAAAACCTGACAATCTTGAGCTAAAAACTGCTGAGCGAGGTCGTGACTGACCTCATGTGCCGTTGCCAAAAAGACAACATCACAATTCTTCGCGACATTGTCGACATCTGTTAAGGGCTGAACCGGAGCATCAACAATCCCTGCCAGCTTACGGTGCAACTCGGAAATGCTTTTTCCTGCATCCACGCTATTGGCGGACACATACAAACCTGTTAGCGTAAGTTCAGGGTGCTTGTGAACCATAAGAGCCAATTCTGCTCCTGTGTATCCACTCGCGCCAATGATGGTGGTTTTCAGCATTTCAGACATCCGTTTTTCGTTGAAACTAGCCACCTTCATAGTGACTACAAATTTACCAAAATACAGATTTAACGGTTTTTTATTCATTAAAACTGATTTATTATGTGTTTTACCTTCTTAATGAATTTATGTCAACAGGGAACGTAAACTAAATATGCAATTGCCTAGTTTCAAAGAGGTCTATAGAGGCCTAATTTCCACCTCGTCTATTAGCTCTACTGATCCAAGTTGGGATGAAGGTAATGCTCAAGTCATTGAAAAGCTGGCTGGGTGGTTAAAAGATGTTGGGTTTGATGTCGAGATACAAGACGTAGCACCAGGCAAACAAAACCTAATCGCGAAGAAAGGAAGCGGTGAAGGTGGCTTATTGCTTTCAGGACATAGCGATACCGTGCCATTTGATGAAGGCCGTTGGAGCTTCAACCCGCACGCCCTAACCGAAGCCAATAATCGCTTTTATGGTTTGGGAACCGCCGATATGAAAGGCTTTTTCGCTTTTATCATTGAAGCGGTGAAAAAGGTGGACTGGAGTAAGCAAACGAAACCACTCTATGTTTTGGCAACGTGTGACGAAGAAACCACAATGTTGGGTGCGCGCCACTTTACTGAAAATGCACCTTTTAAACCCGACTACTGCATCATTGGTGAACCGACAAGTTTGGTGCCGATTCGCGGCCACAAAGGTCACATTGGTAATGCCATTAGAATTACAGGGAAATCGGGGCACTCGTCGGACCCGGCATTAGGCGTTAATGCCATCGAAATTATGTATGAAGTGTTATTTGCGTTAATGCAGTTAAGAGACAAGCTGATAAAAGAGTACCATCACCCTGGGTTCGCCATCCCAAACCCAACCATGAACCTGGGGCATATTCATGGCGGCGATAGCGCAAATAGAATCTGTGGTTGCTGCGAACTTCATTACGATGTCCGCCCACTTCCTGGCATTAGTTTAGACGGACTCGACAACTTGTTGAGGGGAGCACTAAAAGAAGTAGAGGCAAAATGGCCAGGACGCATCGAAGTCACTCCGCTTCATGAACCCATTCCAGGGTATGAATGCCAACATGATCATCCTTTTATCGGTGGTGTTGAAGAGATATGCGGCACGGACTCTCAAACGGTCAATTACTGTACGGAAGCGCCATTCCTTCAAGAACTTTGTCCTACACTTGTGCTTGGGCCGGGCTCCATCGATCAAGCACATCAACCTGACGAATTCTTAGCTTTTGAGTTCATTGACCCAACGGTTAATATTCTCTCCAAAGCCATGTATAAGTACTGCTTTTAAACTTCTGAGACTAGGGACAACGATTTGTCCCTAGTCGTGCTTTGTACGCTGCAATCAGTCTGATTTTGTAATAAATTTTCAATACAACCCATCTATGTACTGAACTCTATAAATCCGTTCGAATTGAACTATATCTGCAAACTTTGCATACGATAATTGACTCGAAGCGACATTTTTCGCTAGATTGGGAACCTGACAAAAGAACATTGGATGTAATTTTTTTACAAGGCAGGACGACAATGAATGAGAAATACTCTGCACTCAGAAGTAATGTGAGCATGCTTGGACATTTGCTCGGTAACACCATCAAGGATGCACATGGAGAGGAACTTCTAGAGAAAGTAGAAACAATTCGTAAGCTTTCCAAATCCGCCCTAGCTGGGAATAAGGATGACCGAGAGAGCTTAATCGAAGAAATTAAAAACCTGCCTAATGAGCAACTCACCCCTGTCGCTCATGCTTTCAACCAATTTCTAAACCTGACCAACATGGCAGAGCAATATCACACGATTTCTCGCCACTGTGATGCCCACGTTTGTGAGCCAGATTCCATCAACTCTCTGTTTTCAAAACTTAGCGAAAACAAAGTCAGCAAATTGGATACCGCACAAGCCGTTCGTGATCTAAATATTGAACTTGTTCTTACCGCTCACCCGACAGAAATTACCCGTCGCACGATGATCAATAAACTGGTCAAAATCAACGAGTGCCTTTCAAAACTTGAGCTTAGCGACTTATCGGTAAAAGAGCGTCAAAAAACAGAGCGTCGCTTAGAACAACTTATCGCCCAAAGTTGGCACTCAGATACTATCCGTAAGCAGCGCCCTACTCCTCTGGATGAAGCCAAATGGGGTTTCGCGGTTGTGGAAAACTCTCTGTGGGAAGCCGTGCCAGACTTCCTGCGTGAAATGGATGTACGCCTAAAGGACTATCTCGGTGAAGGCTTGCCAATTGATGCTCGACCTGTTCATTTCTCATCATGGATGGGCGGTGACCGTGATGGTAACCCGTTTGTGACTCATACCGTCACGCGTGAAGTGATGCTGCTATCACGCTGGAAAGCGGCCGATCTTTACCTCAATGACGTGAACGAACTGATCAGCGAATTGTCTATGACTCGCTGTAACGATGCAGTTCGTGCACTAGCGGGTAATGACGAACACGAACCTTACCGTGCAATCTTGAAAGGGCTTCGCTCACTCTTAAACGAAACAAAAGAGATTCTCGACGCGAAAATTAACGGCCAAAAGCTTGCTGTTAAAGCTCCTCTACAGCGCGTAGAGCAGCTTTGGGAACCCCTTTATGCCTGTTATCAATCGCTGCATGAGTGTGGCATGGGTATTATCGCCGATGGTTCTCTGCTCGATACTCTACGCCGAATCAAAGCGTTTGGTGTACACCTTGTCCGCCTCGATATCCGACAAGAAAGCACACGCCACTCAGACGTACTGTCAGAGCTAACTCGCTACCTTGGCATTGGTGACTACGACCAATGGAGCGAACAAGATAAGATTGCCTTTTTGACTAACGAATTGGCGTCAAAACGCCCTCTTCTTCCGCGTGATTGGGAACCATCAGAGCCAGTCAAAGAGGTTTTGGACACCTGTAAGATTGTCGCTCTTCAACCGCGTGAAGCATTCGGTGCCTACGTTATTTCGATGGCGAGAACCGCCTCTGACGTTCTGGCCGTCCATCTACTGCTCCAAGAATCAGGCTGTCCATACCGCATGGATGTATGTCCACTGTTTGAAACATTGGATGACTTAAACAATGCGGAGTCTGTGATTAAGCAACTGATGAGCATCGATCTTTACCGAGGCTTTATCCAAAATCACCAAATGGTCATGATTGGTTATTCAGATTCCGCCAAAGATGCAGGTGTGATGTCTGCGGGTTGGGCCCAATACCACGCGATGGAATCTCTGGTGAATGTGGCTGAAGAAGCAGGCATTGAACTTACGCTATTCCATGGCCGTGGCGGTACCATAGGTCGAGGTGGTGCTCCAGCGCACGCAGCATTACTTTCTCAGCCACCTAAGAGCCTAAAAGGCGGTCTACGAGTCACAGAGCAAGGCGAAATGATCCGCTTTAAGCTTGGTTTACCTGAAGTTGCTGTGAATAGCTTTAACTTGTACTCGAGCGCGATCCTTGAAGCGAATCTACTGCCACCACCAGAGCCAAAGCAGGAATGGCGCGATCTGATGAATGTATTATCTGAAGTAAGTTGCGAAGCTTACCGCAAGGTAGTGCGTGGTGAACCTGATTTCGTTCCTTACTTCCGCCAAGCAACACCTGAGCTAGAGCTTGGAAAACTACCTCTTGGCTCTCGCCCAGCCAAACGTAACCCGAAAGGTGGCGTTGAGAGCTTACGTGCTATTCCTTGGATTTTCTCATGGAGCCAAAACCGTTTAGTTCTTCCTGCTTGGTTAGGAGCTGGTGAGGCAATTCAATATTCTGTCGATAAAGGGCATCAGGCTCTACTAGAAGAGATGTGCCGCGAGTGGCCATTCTTCTCCACTCGTCTTGGTATGCTAGAAATGGTTTACAGCAAGTGTAATATCGACATTTCTCGATACTATGATGAGCGACTCGCTGATCCTGAGTTGCTACCACTGGGCGATCGTCTTCGCGAGCAACTACAGAAAGATATCAAAGCGGTACTGAACGTAGAGAATAACGAGAACCTGATGCAAAGCGACCCTTGGGGACAAGAATCTATTCGTCTGCGTAATATCTATGTCGAGCCGTTGAATATGTTACAAGCGGAGCTTCTTTACCGTACGCGTCAAACGGAAGAGACCTCAAACGAGCTTGAAGAAGCATTAATGGTCACCATTGCGGGTATTGCAGCTGGCATGCGTAACACTGGTTAACCACTCGCTGACTTCCAAATGAGCAAGGTTGGTATATATACCAACCTTGCGTTCTTTCAACCATCACAACTCTAGATACAACGACCGATGAAGGAGACATTTAAACTCAAAATACAAAATTTAAATCCACATAATTATAATTTTTAGATAATTATAATTTTTTAAATGTATTTCTCTCGTCTATTCTACTTTATGCTTATTATTTAGATATACTACTCCTCCGCTGAAAGATTATTAACAAAAACAACATTACAGCGTTTCGAGTTATCCAGTGTCTCGACCTAGGTGATAAACGGCTTTTAAGGTGACATGACCAACATATGTTGGCGCTGCTTAAACTTTCTTTTACTGATGATAAGTGCCAAAGAAGCACAACAGTATCTAAGCAGTTTTATTTGAAGTTTATTGACCAATTTGGATTGAAGACATGTCATTACCACACGTAATTTTAACCGTTCTGAGCACACGCGATGCAACTGGTTACGATATCACCAAAGAATTTTCCGCAACTATCGGCTACTTCTGGAAAGCAAGCCACCAGCAAGTTTATCGTGAGCTAAACAAAATGGCTCAGCACGATTTAGTCACTTGCGTGCTTGAACCTCAAGAAGGGAAACCTGACCGTAAAGTTTATTCAATTACTGACGCTGGACGTACGGCACTTGGCGAATGGTTTGATCAACCTACCGCTCACCCGACCGTGCGCGATGAGTTTTCAGCCAAATTAATGGCATGTGCCGTTCAACCTTCAGAACCTTTCCGATTACAGCTGGCAGAATTGGTTGAAGAGTCCCGTAGACTGGTCGCGCATTACCAAGATATTGAAAACGCTTATTACCCAACACCTACGACGTTAGATAAGCAGCAACGCCTTGAGCGACTCACGTTAAGACGCAACTTGCTGGTTCGTCAGGCTTGGGTAACTTGGGCAGAAGAAGTTCTAGCTGAACTGGATTCACTGGCATAAATCCAAGTGATAAAGACAAGTTGCCGTTAATTCAACGACGTTTTATTTGTCTTTATGACTGAGTGATAAGTCACACCATAAAAAAAGAGCTAACCGAAAAGTTAGCTCTTTTTTCAAAACTAGCCTATCAACTAGATACCATCCCCACCAACGAAGGTTTGAGATTTCCCGTTGAACTGCTGATCCATATCCAGTGAAGGTTTATCCGTCTGAGGTCGGCCAACAATTTTAGCAGGAACACCAGCAACGGTGGTATGCGCTGGTACAGGCTGAAGCACGACTGAACAAGAACCAATTTTCGCGCCTTCTCCAACCTCGATGTTTCCAAGTATTTTTGCGCCCGCACCGATCATGACACCTTCGCGAATTTTAGGATGGCGATCACCGCACTCTTTACCCGTACCACCAAGCGTAACGTCCTGCAATATCGACACGTCATTTTCAACCACTGCCGTTTCACCGATAACGATGCCCGTTGCGTGGTCAAGCATAATGCCACGACCAATCCGAGCTGCTGGGTGAATATCCACTTGGCAAGCGACTGAGATTTGGTTCTGTAGATACGTTGCTAATGCGATACGCCCCTGACCCCAAAGCCAGTTTGCGACACGATAACCTTGAAGTGCATGGTATCCCTTTAGATACAGCAAAGGCATCGAATACATAGAAACGGCAGGATCTCGATTTACCGTTGCACAGATATCACAAGCTGCGGCTTCGGTAATCGTGATATCAGCCTTAAAGGCTTCTTCGACCACTTCACGCACCGCCATCGCTGGCATAGACGCAGTATTGAGTCTGTTGGCAAGAATGTAACTCAGCGCAGAGGCTAAGCTATCATGTTTAATAATGGTCGCATGGTAAAAGCTGGCCAGCATTGGCTCTTGCTCTGACAGCTCACGAGCTTCTCGTACTATCGCTTGCCAAACTTTCTGTTTCTCGCAATGTTTCATCAATATCCCTAATCCCTAGATGTCGCGTTTGCTGTTAAGCTTCCGCTTTTTTATCTCGTGCCAGCAGATCTTTTGCTGCTAATCTTGCATCCTTTTCTTGATACAACACTTGATAAATTTGGTCAACAATCGGCATCTCTACACCCATACGCTGAGACAGTAGCCAGACTTCTTTCGTATTACGATAGCCCTCTACAACCTGTCCAATTTCAGTCTGGGCGGTCTCTACATCTTTCCCTTGGCCTAAAGCTAAACCAAAGCGACGATTTCGTGATTGGTTATCTGTACATGTTAGTACGAGATCGCCTAAACCAGCCATGCCCATAAAGGTCTCTGTTTGCGCACCAAGCGCGACACCAAGACGAGTCATTTCTGCTAATCCACGAGTAATCAACGCAGTACGCGCATTGGCCCCAAAGCCGATGCCATCGGACATCCCTGCACCAATTGCAATGACGTTTTTCACCGCGCCACCAAGTTGCATACCGATAAAGTCACTGTTGGCATACACACGGAAAGTTTTGCTACAGTGGATTTTTTCTTGTAAGTCCTCGACGAATTTCGAGTCAGGCGAAGCCACTGATATAGCGGTTGGCATCCCCATCGCTAATTCTTTCGCAAACGTTGGACCTGACAGTACAGCCAATGAGTAGCCTTCACCTAAGACATCATGTGCCACATCTTTTAGTAGTCTTCCTGTTTCAGGCTCTAAACCTTTCGTCGCCCAACAAATACGAGAGTCATCACGCAAAAACGGCTTAACATTATTCAATACGATGCCAAACACATGACTTGGAACGACAACGAGTAGATCACGACTCGCCTGAACCGCTTTCTCTAGATCAGACTCAACGATCAATGATTCCGGAAACTCTATCCCAGGTAGAAACTCGTGATTAGCGCGATCACTCTCAAGGCGTGCCATGTGCTTAGGATCGTGTCCCCAGATCACAACATTAGCACCATTACGCGCCAACGAAATCGCCAACGAAGTACCGTAAGAACCCGCGCCGAGAACGGTCATCGAAATCTGTTTTCCGTAAGCATTATTGGTATGTTTATCTGTCATTGTTTCGCCCGATTGTCGTGTAATTGACTAGAATCCAGTTCTTATCGCCCTTTTTTAAGGACAGTAAGAATTAGGTTCTACACGTGAATTTAAAACAAAAAATGCACATCGCACCGTAATAGTAGATGCTCTGTGCATTTCTTCACTCTCTGATGACTCAGAGAAAGCTAATTATGCCTCAGCTTGACCTTCGCCTTGCTGTGCTTGTTGCTGTAGGTAGTTCATAAACAGAGCATCAAAGTTCACTGGTGCTAGGTTTAGCTGTGGGAACGTACCTTTAACCACTAGACTAGAAATGGTTTCACGAGCGTATGGGAATAGAATGTTCGGGCAGAACGCACCTAGACAATGTGCTAATTGGCCAGCTTCCATCTTCTCAGCAGTGAAAATACCACCTTGTTGTACTTCACATAGGAACGCAGTTTCTTCTGCGTTTTTCACTGTAACAGTAAGACGAAGAATCACTTCGTACACACCTTCACCTAGCTCGCGGCTTTGAGTATCAAGATCCAGTTTCACATCTGGGTTCCACTCTTTTTGGAACATAACAGGTGAGTTTGGTGCTTCGAATGATACGTCTTTTAGGAAGATGCGTTGAATTGCGAAGTTTTGCGCTTCTTGTTGTGGTGCTGCTTCAGCCATTTTAAAAATCCTTTAGTCCTTGATTCATTTGTCTGTTTCGAGACTAACCGAGAGATGTAACTAAGACTAGGGTTCCACCAAAATTCGTGGAAGTGTTCACATCAATCTGGGTTAAACGCTGATTTTTCAATCAGCGTTTCGAGTAATCTGCGAGTCTATTACTTCTTACCTTTTACAAGCGGTAGATTTGCTTCGTTCCAGGCAATCAGTCCATTCTTAAGCAAGCTTACTTTTTCAAAGCCAGCTTTTGCTAGAAGGTTCGCGCTCTCTTGAGCTGTCTGACCTGATTTGCATACTACAATGATTGGGTCAGATTTACGGCTTTCAAGGCTACCAAAGTTACCCGCTTTAATATCAGAAGGTAAAATGTGAACTGCATCGGTAATATGACCTTTACGGAACTCATCTTGAGTACGGATATCAGCCACCACACCATTCTCACGGTTTAGCAACGTTGTTACTTCCGTGACTGTAATTTCTTTATATGCCGCTGTCGCTGACTTAACGATGCTCATGATAAGGGCAATTAATAGACCTACCCATAATAGAGAAAGAATCATGTTCTCTTGAAAAAATGCGATGTACTCTTGCATGTCCTGTGCTCTTCGATAATAGAGCTATCTATCACACCCTAGGTGGAAGGCAGCTCTAGGCTAAAATTCAAGTTGGGAGTATAACGAGGATAATGAGGCTACGCGAGCCAAAAGCACTCAGAATAAGAATCTGTTGCACATTTCCTCATGCTATTCCTTAGGCTATTGGAAACGGAAACGCGGTTACCTGATCAATATGATCACAACCCAGCGAAAGCATAATCAAACGATCAACCCCAAGTGCAACCCCGGCACATTCTGGCAATCCTGATTCCAACGCGGCAATAAGATGATGATCAATTGGTTGAGTGGGTAATCCCATCTCTACTCGCTTCGCATTGTCTTCTTCAAATCGCTTAAGTTGCTCTTTTGGGTTGTCTAGTTCATGGAACCCATTCGCTAATTCTATCCCTTTAAAATACACCTCGAATCTATCTGCAACTCGCGGATCTTGAGCATTAATTTTTGCCAGCGCCGCTTGAGATGCCGGAAAGTCATACACAAAAGCAGGAGCGTCCTGACCAATCTTTGCTTCCACACCGATGCTGAACAAAAGTTGCAATAGCGTGTCACGGTCTTCTTCTGGCTCGGCAATATCACTCAAACCGAGCGAAGCCGCAGCAGTTTTTAACTCACTCATTGATGCTTCTAGCGGACACACACCTAGTACATTCAAAAAGGCTTGTTGATAAGTCAGTCGCTCTGCTTGGCCGCACCCCAGTATCAACTGAAGCAGTTCATCCATCTCCTCCATCAGTTGATGATGGTTAAAGCCGACTCGATACCACTCCAACATGGTGAATTCGGGATTATGGTAACGACCATTTTCCTCATTTCTGAACGACTTACAGATCTGATAAATACAACCACTGCCTGCCGCAAGAAGACGTTTCATGTGAAACTCTGGACTGGTCATAAAGTACAGCTTGCGACCATCTGCGTAGCCTGGACCAACAAATTCGGTTTGGAATGTATGTAGGTGGATGTCTGTTACCGTCGCATGGCTCATGGCAGGCGTATCGACTTCCAGCACATTCCTACTGGCAAAAAACTGACGTATAGCCTGAACGGTATTCGCTCTTTGTTTAAGCTGTTCAATGGTTGCTGTGGGTTGCCAGTTCATCTTTTTTCTGTGCCTCGACCTTTCAAATTCCGGCAAAATTACCACTATTTACTGCCTTTGCAAGTGGAGTTTTCTACACTCCCAGCGCAGCAGTAACGTTCTACAGATAATAATTGTTACCCATATTAATAGAAGGGGTAAATGAGCCGCCATGATCGGCAACACCTTGGTAACACTTACTGTTGCGCTCAATTTTGTGCATTAAGAGCACCACCGTGACAACTATCACACATCCTATATTTTTTATGCTCTTGCATGCATTTCCGAAGCAAAAACCTAAATACATCAACTTTTCTATAAAGTGGCTCTTCTACACTAGCTCTACCACTTTTGGGGAGTTATGCCCCGAATTAACAATAACAAGCGGGCATGACCGCACATTCACACTGGAGGATAACTGTGAAAACAATTACCACAGATATCGCAGTCATCGGCGCTGGCGGCGCTGGTCTTCGAACGGCTATTGCAGCAGCTGAAGCAAACCCTGAACTAGAAATCGCTCTTATTTCAAAAGTTTACCCAATGCGCTCCCATACGGTTGCTGCGGAAGGTGGCTCTGCAGCCGTTATCAAGGATGAAGACAGCCTAGATAACCACTTCAACGACACAGTTGGCGGTGGCGACTGGTTGTGTGAACAGGATGTTGTTGAGTACTTCGTAGAAAATGCCACTCGCGAAATGATCCAAATGGAGCAATGGGGTTGCCCTTGGAGCCGTAAAGAGAATGGCGAAGTCAACGTGCGCCGTTTCGGTGGCATGAAGGTTGAACGTACGTGGTTTGCTGCGGATAAAACGGGCTTCCACATGCTTCATACCCTATTCCAAACCTCTATGAAGTACGAAAACATCAAACGCTTTGACGAGTACTTTGTAGTGGATCTTCTTGTGGATGAGGGCGAGGCTCAGGGTTTGATCGCGATCCACATGTCTGAAGGTGAGCTAATCACCATCAAGGCGAAGTCCGTCGTACTTGCAACTGGTGGTGCGGGTCGAGTTTATCACTGTAATACCAATGGCGGCATTGTGACAGGTGATGGCATGGCGATGGCGTATCGTCATGGCGTTCCTCTGCGTGATATGGAATTCGTGCAATACCATCCAACAGGCTTGCCAGGTACTGGCATCCTCATGACTGAAGGTTGTCGTGGTGAAGGCGGTATCATCGTCAACAAAAACGGCTATCGTTACCTACAAGATTACGGTATGGGCCCTGAAACGCCAGTAGGGGAACCTAAGAACAAATATATGGAGCTGGGTCCACGTGACAAAGTTTCGCAAGCTTTCTGGCATGAGCAACAGAAAGGCAACACCATCAAACATCCACTCGGTGACGTCGTGCATCTGGACCTTCGCCATTTGGGAGAAGAGTATCTGCAAGAGCGTCTTCCGTTCATTTGTGAACTGGCCAAAGCGTATGTGAACGTTGACCCAGCAAAAGAGCCTATCCCTATCCGTCCAACCGTTCACTACACCATGGGCGGTATTGAAACAGACAAACAGTGCGAAACTCGCATTAAAGGTCTATTCGCAGTAGGCGAATGTGCGTCTGTAGGGCTACATGGTGCTAACCGCTTAGGTTCCAACTCTTTGGCTGAGTTTGTTGTCTTTGGCCGAGTTGCAGGTGAGCAGGCTGTGCAACGTGCCGCTGAGTTCAAAGGCTGGAACGACGATGCGATTGCGGCGCAAGTAAAAGCCGTGGAAGCGCGCATTCAATCCCTGATGGCTCAAGAAGGTGATGAAAATTGGGCAGATATCCGCACTGAAATGGGTCATTCCATGGAAGCAGGCTGTGGTATCTACCGTCAAGAAGACCTGATGCAAGCGACGATCGAAAAGTTAACAGAGCTAAAAGAGCGCTACAAACGAATCAGCATTAAAGACAAAGGCAAAGTGTTTAATACCGATCTTCTGTATGCCATCGAAGTCGGATACGGCCTAGAAGTGGCAGAGGCCATGGTTCATTCAGCGATTTTGCGTAAAGAGTCTCGTGGTGCTCACCAGCGCCTAGATGAGGGCTGCAACGAACGCGATGACGTGAACTTCCTGAAACACTCACTGGCTTTCTACCAGCCAGACGCGGCGCCAAGCATCGACTACAGCAATGTCACCATCACTAAGTCGCAACCAAAAGCCCGCCTGTACGGCGAAGCAGCAGAGAAAGCAGCGGCAGAAGAAGCGCAAAAAGCGTCACAGAACAACGCAGAGGAGCAAGCATAATGTCAGCAAATCGCATTCAAAAAGTCGACATCCTGCGTTATGACCCTGAGCATGATGCAGAACCACACTTACAAACGTTCGAAGTACCTTTTGATGAAACAATGTCAGTACTCGATGCCATTGGTTACATCAAAGATAACTTAGACAAAGAGCTTTCTTATCGTTGGTCTTGTCGAATGGCTATCTGTGGATCATGTGGTGTGATGGTCAATGGTGTGCCTAAGCTGGCGTGTAAAAGCTTCTTACGCGACTACCCAACGGGCGTGAAGATTGAACCCTTAGCCAACTTCCCTATCGAGAAAGATCTGATCGTTGATATGACGCCATTCATTGAGCGTCTGGAAGCCATCAAACCTTACATTATCGGTAACGACCGTAAGCCAGAAGATGGCACCAACTTACAAACACCTGAGCAAATGGCGAAGTACAAGCAATTCGCTGGCTGTATCAACTGTGGCCTTTGCTACGCAGCCTGTCCTCAATTTGGACTAAACCCGGAGTTTATTGGCCCCGCTGCACTCACATTAGCACACCGTTATAACCTAGATAGCCGCGACAACGGCAAGGCTGAGCGTATGAAGCTGATCAATGGCGAAAACGGCGCTTGGGGTTGTACATTTGTCGGCTACTGTTCTGAAGTGTGTCCGAAAAACGTGGATCCGGCTGCCGCAGTTAACCAAGGCAAAGTGGAGTCTTCAATGGACTTCGTCATCGCTATGTTGAAGCCAGATGGCACACCAGCAAAAGAGGAGGCATAAGGATGAGTAACCGTAAACCTTACGTTCGTGAAATGAAACGAACTTGGTGGAAAGATCACCCTTTTTACCGTTTCTATATGTTGCGTGAAGCAACGGTGCTACCACTCATTCTCTTTACTATTTTCCTTACCTTCGGTTTAGGTTCATTGGTAAAAGGTGCTGATGCATGGCAGGGATGGCTAAATTTCATGGCAAATCCTCTTGTGGTTGCCATTAATATTGTGGCGCTTGCAGGCAGTTTATTCCACGCACAAACGTTTTTCAGCATGATGCCACAGGTTATGCCTATTCGTTTGAAAGGCAAAACTGTCGATAAGAAAGTGGTCGTTTTAACGCAGTGGGCAGCGGTCGCGTTTATCTCACTGATTGTACTTATCGTGGTGTAAGGAGCTTTAACTATGAAACCGAATTACTCTGTAGATAGAGCGCCAAAACGTTCAGATGAGCCTGTATGGTGGAGCCTATTTGGTGCAGGCGGCACTTGGTTTGCCATGATCACTCCCGTCACAATTTTGCTGTTGGGTGTGCTCGTACCACTTGGCATCATTGATGCCGATGCATTGAACTATGAACGTGTGTCTGAGTTCGCCACCAGCATTATCGGCGCGCTGTTTATCATTGCTACTCTTGCACTCCCTATGTGGCATGCGATGCACCGTGTTCACCACGGTATGCACGATTTGAAATTCCACACAGGTGTGGCTGGTAAAGTCGCATGCTACGCCTTCGCTGGACTCATCTCAGCTTTATCGGTCATATTTATTTTTATGCTTTAATCTATTGATTAAAAAAACAAAAAAGCTGGTTAGATACCAGCTTTTTTTATTATTTATTTGTCACTTAGACTTTTTGACCACCCATGATCTTTTTGCTTTTTTAGCTTTTGGTCACCAATGATCTTATTGCTTTGCGACCTTCTTAGTTTGCTCCATCAAACCCAGCGCACCAAATCCCGTAATCACATCCAAATTGGTTTTTAGACCGGTTTCATCACTGCCACCGATATAGTTTTGTGGCATCTGAACTTGGAAGTTTTGTAAGTTGTTGTAGAGCGAATTTGCCACCTCACGGTTTAACTCAGCTAAGTAGACTTCGCGGTTTGCTCCCAACGCAGCATACTTCGCTTTCAGAACTTCCGCTTCTGCACGGCCTTTTTCCAAAATCGCTTTTGCTTCGAATTCTGCCGACAATGCATTAGCCTTTTGAATTGCTAAGTTTGCTTCTGCAATCGCCAACTCTTTCTCTTTTTCTACTTCCGCTAATCGCTTCGTCTTTTCTACTTCAACGATTTCACGTTCAGCAATCTGGCGTGCCACTTCCACGTCTTTTTGTTGCGAGATAATAGCCAATTCTTTTTGGCGCTGAGCATCTTGAACTTCGCGTGTACGCTGAATTTCTTTGCGTAATTGCTCCGTCTCGGCTTGAGCTTTTGACGTTTCCTGCTCTTGAATAGCACGAATACGATCGGCAACCAGTCGCTTCTTATCCGCTAGCAATTGATCCAGTTGTTTCTCTGGTTGTGGGTCTCCAATGGTGACCTGCGTAACCTGAATACCGTATTGTTGTAGAGGGTTGTCTTGGCGAATTGGCTGGCCTGTTTTATCCGTGACAGGAACCGTTTTCCATATAAGTTGATTCGTGCGTTGAAGTTGATTGGCATTCGCCTGATCGACACCAACAGGAGCAAGATCGAGCTGTTCAACTTCTACTTGTCGGCGCTCAGTGAGGTAAATCCCTTCTCGGAGTTGATCGCCCAACTTCGATTTAAACTGGTTCAATCCGCCTTGGAAAAACTCTTCACCCGTGTATTGGGTCGCCGTAATCACGGTTACGTTACGCGCGTTCTTTACCAATAGAGCATCGATGAGGTTGCTGTTATTACGAAACTCTTTATGCATTTTTTCAACGGCTTCAGGATCATTACTCAACTTAAAGCGGAAAGTAACCGGAATCTGACCAATGTACGTATCGGCAAATCTCACCTGCACTGGGTCAAGGCGCTGATAAAAATCTTCCCCTTTGCTGTTTCCAAAAGAAACGGTGATGACTTGGTCGTATTGCGTAATTTTGGACAAAAATGGCATTCGAAAATGAATACCTGGTTCCGTGAATACATCGAGTTCACCAGTAATATTATTCTGGTGTACATAGCTATAACCGGCATCTGTCATCAATACCGAGCTATTGATGGTTAATCCCAACGCCAACAGCGGAATACCATAGACCGCCACTTTTAAACCTTGATGCAGTAACTTACGTCTCTTTTCAACGCTCGACCCACGTCCTAAGCCAATATTATTCATTGTTATTTTCTCCATTTAATGCTGAATAAAATACTTAGAACAAAAAAAGTCTTCCGTTATAAGCACTTATCAGTCAATAGAAATGTAACAGATTATTTGAACAATAAATAAGTACGCGCTAAGCAATCTGCGTGATGTATTTCCTAAATATTATAAATAGTGATGCATATGTTTGGGATATAAAAAAGCCGACCCAGAGGTCGGCTTAAATAGTATATTTAGACGTTATAGAATGAAGCGGCTTAAATCTTCATCTTCAACAAATTCGCCCAGACGATCCTTCACATACGCTGCATCAATCGTTAATTTAGCACCTGGTTTTTCTGTCGCTTCAAAAGAAATTTCATCCATCAGACGTTCCATCACAGTGTGAAGACGACGAGCACCAATGTTCTCTGTCGTTTCGTTCACGGTCCAAGCCGCTTCTGCAATTTGCACGATACCATCTTCAGTAAATTCGATGTCCACTTCTTCTGTCTTCATCAAAGCAATGTACTGCTCTGTTAGCGACGCTTTAGGCTCCGTTAGGATTCGCTTAAAGTCGTGACTAGTTAACGCTTCTAGCTCGACACGGATTGGTAGACGGCCTTGAAGCTCTGGAATTAAGTCTGACGGTCGTGCAACTTGGAATGCACCAGACGCCACAAATAAGATGTGGTCTGTTTTAACCATACCGTGCTTCGTTGAAACCGTACTCCCTTCAATCAATGGAAGTAGATCACGCTGTACACCTTCACGGGATACGTCTGGACCAGAGCTTTCACCACGCTTACAGATCTTATCGATCTCATCAATAAATACGATACCGTTGTTTTCTACGTTGTAGATAGCACGCTCTTTTAGCTCTTCTTGATTGACCAGCTTCGCTGCTTCTTCTTCAGTAATCGCTTTAAACGCATCTTTGATCTTTAGCTTACGCTTCTTCTTGGTGTCGCCAGCTAAATTTTGGAACATGCCTTGTAGTTGGTTAGTCATCTCTTCCATACCAGGAGGAGCCATGATTTCAACACCCATTTGTGGTGCAGCGACATCCACTTCGATCTCTTTATCGTCTAGCTTGCCTTCACGTAATTTCTTACGAAACACCTGACGCGTATTTGAGCTTTCTGCTGACTGCTCGTTCTGACCCCAAGCGTCACGTGCCGGTGGGAGAAGCGCATCCAGAATACGCTCTTCTGCTTGCTCTTGGGCACGGAACTTCACTTTTTCCATTTCTTGCTGGTGAGTCATTTTTATCGCGACATCAGTCAGATCGCGAATAATGGTTTCCACTTCCTTACCAACATAACCCACTTCGGTAAATTTGGTCGCTTCCACTTTGATAAACGGTGCGTTCGCCAATTTAGCTAATCGGCGTGCGATTTCAGTTTTACCGACACCAGTAGGGCCAATCATCAGAATGTTCTTTGGTGTAACTTCAGCGCGCAACCCTTCTTCTAGCTGCATACGACGCCAGCGGTTACGTAGCGCAATCGCAACGGAGCGTTTCGCGTTTTCCTGACCAATGATATGGCGGTTAAGTTCGTGAACAATTTCGCGAGGAGTCATTTCAGACATAATCAATTTCCTTTAAATCTATTTAGCCACTATCTTTGGTTTTATTCAGCGATTTTATCCGCTGGGATTTCTAGTTCTTCAATAGTGTGGAACTGGTTGGTAAACACACAGATATCACCAGCGATTTTGAGTGACTTTTCTGCGATTTCACGCGCATCTAAATCCGTATTTTCAAGTAGAGCCGTTGCCGCTGCCTGAGCAAAGTTACCACCAGAGCCAATGGCAATGAGATCATTCTCTGGCTGAACCACATCACCGTTACCAGTAATAATCAGTGATGCCGTTTCATCAGCAACAGCCAAAAGGGCTTCTAGTTTTCGTAGCGCTCGGTCACTACGCCAATCTTTTGCCAGTTCAACCGCCGCTTTTGTTAGGTGACCTTGGTGCATCTGAAGTTTGCTTTCGAAGCGTTCAAACAAGGTAAACGCATCCGCTGTACCGCCAGCAAAGCCAGCCAGTACTTTGTTATTGTAGAGGCGACGCACTTTGCGCGCATTGCCCTTCATTACTGTGTTACCTAGAGATACTTGTCCATCACCAGCGATGACGACTTTGTTATTACGACGTACAGATACAATGGTAGTCACGAGTAGGGCCTCATAATTATTTAAATGTCAGTGTTAGAAAGTATATGAGGTTCTAAGGAGGATAATTCAAGGGGAGTCAAATCTTCAGAATGTGCCCACATTATGTCATTCATACTGTGGGCTTATTTCTTATTCTATCTACTGAGTCTCTTTCCAGATTGCGCAAGGTTCGATTTTAGCGCGCTGAAGTTTGTGCTTATCACGTTCAGCATCACGCTTAAACTTATACGGACCCAGTACCACTCGATACCAACTGCTGCCTTCTTTCCTGCGGATTTGACTTTTTATACCCTGGAAGGCGATGTCCAGTTTGCGAGCGTCTGCTTGCTGTGCTGTTTTGTAGGCACCACACTGCATGACATAAGGGATGTCGGATACCACTTGCGCTTTAGCTTGTACTTCAATTTCACGACTCGGCAACGACTCGACGTAGTCCCACTTTTCTTCTGGAGGTGGTGGTAATGTATTTTGCGGCTTAGGCTTGGCTTTAGGTGTGCTCGTCTGCACGACTGGTGCTGGCGGCTCTGGATCGCTGCTTAACGTATATAAACCATAGCCAAAACCACTTACCAATATGATAGCGAGTAACCCACTACGCCACGGTTTCTTTTGCGGAGCAGGCTTTTTTTTAGCGGGTGTTCGACGGCTATTTCCCCGACCACGTTTTACATAATCTCTGTTTGCCACTGTTGTACATCAATCGTTTGTTAGCACTGCCATAATGTTAATGCAGATTGTCATCGGATGACAGAGTTGAAATGAAAGCGATGCTAAATTGCATCGCTATTATTCGAGGTTAAATCATGCGAGGGGGCGCTGCACTTTCGCGCACAACCAGCTTTGTTTCCAGCAATCGAGAACCCGCTCGGACATCATGCCCACGCAGAAGCTCCAACATCATAAGCATCGCTTGGCGACCAATCTCATAACGGGGCTGGGAAATAGTGGTAAGCGGTGGATCACAGTACTGCGCAAAATGTATATCATCAAAACCTACGACCGATAAATCCTGAGGGACTCGTAAGCCTAGTTTTTTGGCTTGTTGAATCGCTCCTATTGCCATCGCGTCATTGTGACAAAAAACAGCAGTAGGCGGCTCAGGTAGGGCCAATAGTTGTCGAATGGCCGCCGCACCAGCTTCAAAGGTAAAGTCACCGAAAACGCTGTAGTTCGGGTTCATTGTTACGCCTGCACGACGCAACGCTTGCTGATACCCTTGGCGACGAAACTGACATAATACCGCTGGCTCAGGTCCAGATATTTGAGCAACACGTTTATGCCCCATTTGAGTCAAGTAATTTACCGCCTCAAAAGCAGAAGTCAGATTGTCGATATGAACAGTTGGAAGTTCCAATTCCGGTGCAAACTCACAAGCCATGACCATAGGTGGTAGGTTTTTTTGTTCAGGTTTACTCACATCAAATGGTAAATCCGTACCTAACAAAAGCATGCCGTCAGCTTGTTTGGTGAAGACCAAGTTTACAAATGAACTTTCACGTTTGTTGTGCTGGCCACTGTCACCAAGCAAAACAATATAACCATGCTCCATTGCCGCGTCTTCGATGCCGCGAATGATCTCGGTGTAATACGGATCACAGATATCTGGAATAATGGCAATGATAGTCTTCGATTCGTTGCGACGCAGATTTCGCGCCAAAGAGTTTGGTGAATATCCAGCTTCTAACACTGCATCTTCAACTCTCTTTCTTGTGGTTGAAGACACTTTTTCCGGATTCATCAACGCTCTAGATACCGTCGCTGTCGAAACTCCCGCTAGCTGGGCAACATCCTTCATTGTCGCCATAAATTTTTAACCCTCTTCAATTTCCAAAACTGGTAGCCAATAGCCACCTAAACCTTAATTAAACCGTACATAAATCCAATAATACGTACGACGTTGATGAGCTCGGGCTCATTCTTATATTTTGCTTACGAAGGCAAACGTTTAACCTTACGTAAACACTAACGTTTGCTTAAAAAATTCACTTCCTAGTTTATTCATTTCGTGACACAAAGTTACGGGAGAATTAACAAAATTCGCAGTCGTAGTAAGATCTAATTCACAAATAAATGAAAAATGTGAAATTTGAAAGCTAAGCACGCCCATTAAAGTCACACTTACTCACGCGACAAGCCTCATTAGGAAAGCTGTTTAACTGAGATCTTGAGGCTCAATATCTAAGGTCCATCGGACTTTTTTTGCCGTGGGTAACATCTGAATGGCTGGCTTTGCACTTGAAAGTAGCTTCTGCATTGTCGAACGCTGTTGAGTTTGGAGCAGCAATTGCCAGCGATATTTCCCTGCTCTTTTAGCCAATGGCGCAGGAGTCGGACCAAGCACTAAACAAAATTCATCAAACAGTGGATGCGCCTCAAGTGTATGACGAACCTGTCGAAGAAACTCCTCGGCTAACCCACTGTGATTCGACTCCGCTCGAAACATCGTTAAAAATGCGTATGGAGGCAACATGGCTAACTGGCGCTCCTGCAGTGCCGTCTCTGCAAAATGGCGATAGCTCTTTGTGAGTAAAGCTTGCAATAAGGTATGTTCAGGGTGATGCGTTTGTAATACCACTTCCCCCGGTTTACTCGCCCTGCCCGCTCGCCCTGCGACCTGAATAAATAGCTGTGCGAGGCGCTCAGAGGCGCGAAAATCGCTACTGTAAAGCGAACCATCCACATCCAATAGCGCCACCAGCGTTACGTCTGGAAAGTGGTGTCCTTTCGCCAGCATTTGCGTACCAATCAGGATTTGGTATTCACCGTTGCGGATGGAAGTTAACGCACTCTCTAAACTCCCCTTTCTTCTTGTGCTGTCTCGGTCGATACGAATGGCTTTGAATTCCGGAAACAATTCACCGAGCTGCTTTTCCAACTGCTCCGTCCCCACTCCAACTGTGACCAAATGAGTTGAACCACATCCTTGGCACTGGTGGATAATAGGTTGTTGAGAACCACAATGATGGCATCGAATTTCGTTGCTGTTTTGATGATAGGTATAATACGCATCACAGCGCTTACACTCAGCAATCCATCCACATTCGTGACACATCAATGCAGGAGAAAAGCCCCTTCGATTGAGGAACAACATGACTTGGTTCCCCGCTTGAAGATGCTTGCGCATTTCTGCAATCAATGGCGCAGACAATCCACTCTCAAGATAGGCGCCTTTTATATCCAGTACTTTATTGGTTGTGGGTACAGCGCTCCCTGCACGCTGAGACAAAACTAAATGATGGTACTTTCCAACGAGCGCATTGTGCAGCGTTTCCAATGCCGGTGTTGCAGATCCGAGAACAATCGGGATCTGCTCTTTATTGGCGCGCATAACGGCAACATCTCGTGCATGATAACGTAAGCTATCTTGTTGCTTATAAGAGGTGTCGTGCTCTTCATCGACGATGATGATACCTAAGTCTGCAAACGGCGTAAGTAGTGCTGAACGCGTACCAATCACGATCCCTGCCGCTTTATCTCTGGCAGATAACCAAGCGTTCAACCTCTCTGTGTCGTTCAAACCTGAATGAATCACTTCAACAGGAACATTAAAACGCTTCTTAAATCGGTTAATGGTTTGTGGAGTCAGACCTATTTCAGGCACCAATACCAGAGCTTGCTTCCCTTGCTCCAAAACGGGTTTTATCAGGTTCAGATACACCTCTGTTTTACCAGAGCCCGTCACCCCCTCCAACAAAAAGCATCCAAACCCTTGAGCACTGTTCACTGTCGCAATCGCCACAGCCTGTTCAGTATTCAACTTAGGTTTGTCAACGCTTGCTTCAACATCACCACTCCAGCGACGAATCAGCGGTTTCTTTTCAACAGATTCTATCCAACCCTTATCTGAAAGCGTTTTGAGTACACTCGAGCTGACTTCTTCATCAATAAACTGTTGATGAGGGACTGGGCCTACTTCGAGCATGTGCATCACTTTCGCCTGTTTCACTGCTCGACCAAAACCAATCATGAACTGATCTCGCCCCGCCTCTGTCAGTTGCCATTCTACTAATGCAGCAAAGTCAGCGTCTTTCCCTTTGCGTAAAGCACTTGGCATCGCATTGAGTAACGTTTCTCCCAACGGATACTGATAAAACTGACTGCACCATTGTAAAAGTTGATAAAGACTTTCAGGCCAAACTGGCTGATTGTCTAACACTTGCTTAATTGACTTTAGTTGCGCTTCGCTGAACTCCGAATGATTCACCAATGCAGTCACAATTCCCACCAGCGTTTGGCGTCCAAAAGGCACAGAAACACGGCCGCCGATAATCGGAAACAGATGCGGAGGAATGAGGTAATCAAATTGTTTATCAAGTGGAACAGGTAAAGCTACTCGGGCAATCTTTGGTCGCATACAAGCCATTGGAAGTGAGGAAAATGAACATAATTAGTCTAAGGGAAAAGCAAGAGGCGTAAAAGCCTCATCCAATGCGCTTTATTGCAAAGCCCGCTTTCAAGACCGTTGGTTAGAAATGGACAAAAAAGTATCACTTTCTGCGGTAAATAGGTTGATCCTAGCCAGTGTATTCATTAATATATCGCGCCTTAGTGATATGGCTTGCTTTTTGAGCAGCGGTATCCAAGATAATTTTATTAACTACGTGTGGTGTCCGGCTAAGACTCGGATAGCGACGCGGCCTATATTTAGAGGTTCTCCCATGAAAACTGGTATCCACCCAGAATACAAAGCAATCAAAGCGACTTGTTCTTGTGGTAACTCTTTCGAGTTCAACTCAACTCTAGCGAAAGATTCTATCCACCTAGACGTTTGTGACAAATGTCACCCATTCTACACTGGTAAGCAACGTATCGTTGATACAGGCGGCCGTGTTGATCGCTTCAACAAGCGTTTCGGTGCTCTATCAAGCAAGAAGTAATCTCTTCTTTGTAAGCAAATTTAAAAAGGACGCTACGGCGTCCTTTTTTATTTCTGACTTTAAAACAGCAGTTTATGATGACAATGATTGTCATATTCAGAGGCATCTCTCCCTATCTGGTCTTATCTCCAGTCAATTCCAATATTTTGTGATTATCCGTCGCATTACAACCTTTGCAGCTTGACTTAGTTACTCTAAAATGGATTTCCCCTTTCCTTATAATTATTAATGAGTACCCACATCCATGTCAGAAGACAATCGCGAAGAATTATCCCCTGAAGAACAATTCCGCCAGCAAGCACTTGACTATCATGCATACCCAACGGCGGGTAAAATTTCAGTTGAGCTCACCACTCCAGCAGAAACAGCTGGTGATCTGGCACTGGCATACAGCCCAGGTGTCGCTGAGCCAGTTCGTGAAATCGCGCAAAATCCAGAGAATATTTACAAATACACTGCCAAAGGCAATATGGTCGCTGTTATCTCTAACGGTACCGCAATTCTTGGTTTAGGTAATTTAGGTCCAATGGCATCTAAGCCTGTTATGGAAGGTAAAGCACTTCTGTTCAAACGTTTTGCCGGCTTAGATTCTATTGATATTCAAGTAAAGCACCGCACTATTGACGAGTTTGTTGATACAGTAGCAAACATCGCAGACACTTTTGGTGGTATTAACTTAGAAGATATCAAAGCACCTGATTGCTTTGAGATTGAAAAACAGCTTATTGAACGCTGTGACGTGCCTGTTTTCCACGATGATCAACACGGCACAGCTATCGTCACTGCAGCAGGTATGTTGAACGCAATTGAGCTGCAAGGTAAAAAGCTTGAAGAAACAACCATTGTTTGTTTGGGCGCGGGTGCAGCCGCTGTCGCATGTATGGAGCTACTGATTAAGTGTGGCGCTATGCGTGAAAAAATCTACATGCTTGACCGCAAAGGCGTTATCCACACTCGTCGCGACGACCTAAATGAATACAAGCAACTCTTTGCCAACAATACAGATAAACGCACTCTTGAAGACGTAATCGAAGGCGCAGACCTATTCCTTGGTGTATCAGGTCCAAACCTATTACCACCAGAAGCACTAAAACTCATGGCCGATAAGCCTATTGTGTTTGCGTGTTCTAACCCAGATCCAGAGATCAAACCAGAACTTGCACATGAAGTCCGCAATGACCTCATCATGGGTACTGGCCGCAGTGATTACCCTAACCAAGTCAATAACGTTCTTTGTTTCCCATTCATCTTCCGCGGGGCATTGGATGTTCGTGCTAGTGAAATTAATGATGAAATGAAACTGGCAGCGGTTGAAGCAATTCGTCAGCTAGCGAAAGAAGACGTTCCAGCTGAAGTGTTAAAAGCAGCAGGCGTGGATAGCCTAGAATTCGGTCCTGGCTACATCATTCCAAAGCCTATGGACTCTCGTTTACTTCCGCGCGTAGCTAAAGCCGTCGCGCAAGCGGCCGTTGATTCAGGTGTCGCTCGTATCGAAATGCCTGAAGGATACATGGAAGGTTAATTTCCTACTCTCAAACAAAAGCCGCTGATATCAATCAGCGGCTTTTTTATCTCACGGTAGCCAGCATCAGCGAAAATAATGGTGCGTTTGTTACTGCTTTTCTGCTCTCGACACTCTATGTGACAAGAGATTTTTATTCTTCGTCAAACGCTTCGAACTCAATGCCCATTTCCGTCATCAGACGCTTCACTTCTGCAGGGATATCATCTGGGCGGTCTTTACGTAGATCTTCATCCGTCGGAAGTGGCTGGCCAGTGTAGGCATGTAGAAATGCTTCGCACAATAGCTCACTATTTGTCGCATGGCGTAGATTGTTAATCTGACGGCGTGTACGCTCGTCAGTGAGTACCTTTAATACTTTCAGTGGAATCGAAACAGTAATTTTTTTTACTTGTTCACTTTTCTTTCCATGTTCAGCGTACGGGCTAATGTATTCGCCATTCCAGTCTGCCATTGCGCACCTTTAATAATTTTTGATGGATAAAAATCAGAAGGCGTAATTTTAGCGGGATTTATGGCCATAAGCAAAGACATATGGACGTCCAGAAGTGTTGACGTCTCAAAGGATGATAAGTAAAGTATCTAAGTATGGAACTGGATTATCTCTATCTAACACAGATATAGCGTAATCCCTGCAAGTTGTCACCACTGTGCGAAAGGAAACACTTATGAGCGCCCGCAAGCCAGCCACAATCGCGGTACGTACTGGTATCGAGTCAGACACACAACATCATGCTGTTGTCCCCCCAATTTATCTTTCGACCAACTATGGATTTCCTGCGTTTGGAGAAGTCCCAACATATGACTACACCCGTTCAGGTAACCCCAACAGAGGATTACTTGAAACGGCACTATACGAGTTAGAATCAGGCAAAGGAGCCGTGGTTACAAATTGCGGAACGTCAGCACTCAACCTTTGGGTATCCGCATTTCTTGGTCCAGATGATCTGATTGTCGCACCACATGACTGCTACGGTGGGACCTACCGCTTGTTTAATACACGCGCTCAGAAAGGTGATTTTAAAGTTCTGTTTATCGATCAATCAGATGAGCAGGCATTGTCTGACGCTTTGGCACAAAAGCCTAAGCTTGTTCTTCTAGAAACCCCCTCTAACCCACTTGTTCGCGTGGTCGACATTGAGAAAATATGTACCCAAGCGAAAAAAATCGGCGCTTTGGTAGCAGTAGACAATACGTTTTTGACACCTGTATTCCAAAAACCTTTAGAGCTTGGTGCAGACTTTGTTATTCACTCAACGACAAAATACATTAATGGCCATTCTGATGTGATCGGTGGTGTCATCGTCACCAAAACAGAAGAACACGCGGAAGAACTTTCATGGTGGGGAAACTGTATCGGTGCGACAGGTACTCCTTTTGATAGCTACATGACTTTACGTGGTATCCGTACATTGGGTGCCCGTATGCGTGTACATGAAGAAAGCTCTGCGCAGATCCTGAACTTCCTTAAAGACCAAGAGCTTGTTGGTACGATCTACCACCCTAGCCTCCCAGAGCACCCTGGGCACGATATCGCGAAAAAACAGCAATCTGGATTTGGTTCCATGCTTAGCTTCGAATTTTCTGGCAGTTTTGAGCAACTGAAAGTCTTCGTAGAAAAATTAGAGCTATTCTCTTTAGCTGAGTCTTTAGGTGGCGTAGAAAGCCTTATCTGCCATCCTGCATCTATGACGCATCGTGCGATGGGTGAAGAGGCGCTTGCTGAGGCTGGCGTTTCACAATTGCTCTTGCGCCTGTCTGTAGGCTTGGAAGACGCAGAAGATCTTATCTCAGATCTAGAGCAAGCCTTCCTTATTGCTAAGGAGAGTATCTAATGACCTTAGCCCGTCAGCTTCACAAGTTTGGAGGTAGTAGCCTAGCCGATCCTGAGTGCTACCGCCGAGTCGTCAACATCCTAAAAGAATACTCAAATACTGAAGATCTTATCGTTGTCTCTGCAGCAGGAAAAACAACGAATCGATTATTGGAGTTCTTAGATGCGCTGAACAAAGATGGACGAATCGCTCACGAAGTTTTGCAATCTCTCAGGCAGTTCCAACTATCACTAGTCGATGAACTTATCGAAGATGAAAAAAAAGAAGCATTACTTGCTGCATTGCACGATGAGTTTTCAACGTTAGGTGAGTTAACCGCCCCTCTTACCAACGCTCAAAAAGCAGCAGTATTAGGACACGGTGAAGTATGGTCCTCTCGCCTATTAGCCGCACTACTGATGCAATCTGAGTTGCCTGCTGTCAGTCAAGATGCACGCGCTTTCTTACGTGCGGAATCCGGTGCGCAGCCAGAGGTCGATTACGGTACTTCGTATCCACTGGCTAAAGAAGTACTTGCTCAGCATGCTCATCATAGAATCGTAATTACCGGGTTTATGGCTCAAAACGCTGCAGGGCAAACGGTGCTACTCGGCCGTAATGGCTCTGACTATTCTGCAACAGTGATCGGTGCGTTAGCGGAAGTCTCACGTGTGACGATTTGGAGTGACGTAGAAGGTGTGTTTAGTGCAGATCCTCGCATAGTGTCGGATGCATGTTTGTTGCCTCTACTTCGACTTGATGAAGCGAGCGAACTAGCACGACTGGCCGCGCCTGTATTGCACAGCCGAACATTACAGCCCGTCGCGCAAAGTTCTATGGATCTACACCTACGTTGTAGCTATGCACCAGAATCTGGCTCTAGCCGTATTGAAAGAGTATTAGCATCTGGACGCGGTGCAAAGATTATTTCTTCACTTGATGAAGTATTAATTGTAAAGCTCATTTTTGCATCGGGCCACGACTTCGATCGACTAGAAAAAGAAGTGCTTGCGAACCTTAAACGCGCGCAACTAGAACCGCTGACCTATGAAGTCCAAAAAGATAAACACAGCTTAAGACTTGCATATACGGCAGAGATTGCCGGCGGAGCGTTAGAGTATCTACAAGATGCAGCGATTGAAGCTGAAATCAAGCTCAAAGAAGGTTATTCCCTTGTCGCCGTTGTTGGCGCAGGCGTAACGAAAAATGCCAACCATTGCTATGGCTTCTACCAAAAGCTGAAAGCTGCACCCGTTGAGTTTGTTTCAGAATCTCCATCGGGACTCAGCCTTATCGCAGTGCTTAGACGAACCGACACCGCTACTCTGGTTGCATCGATTCATAGTCAATTGTTCCAAGCTCAAAAACGCATAGGTATCGCACTATGCGGTAAAGGCAATATTGGCTCTAGCTGGCTGACATTGTTTGCCGAACAGAAATCAGAGCTTGAGAAGCGTCGAGGCATGAGTTTCGAACTTATCTCTGTCGTAGACAGCCAAACTTACTGGTTTAACTCAGAAGGTATAGACCCATCAACCGTTAGCGACCGCTTTGATGATGAATCTATTGCATACAGTGAAGGTGAGTGGATTAAAAAACTTGGCTCCGTTCAAGGCTACGACGATGTCGTTGTTCTAGATGTAACAGCGAGTAAGGATTTAGCCGAAAGATATTTAGAAATAGCAGAGCAAGGGATGCATTTAATCTCGGCGAACAAAGTCGCTGGCTCAGCTCCGAGTCACTACTACCACCAAGTTCAAGATGCCTTCTCTAAAATCAACCGCTATTGGTTATACAACGCAACAGTTGGAGCTGGACTTCCTATTAACCATACAGTCAGAGACTTGCGCGAGAGTGGCGATGAAATTCAAGCGCTATCAGGCATTTTTTCTGGAACACTCTCTTGGTTATTCCAACAGTATGACGGCTCTGTACCGTTTGCCGAGTTAATCGATTTGGCATGGCAACAAGGCTTAACCGAACCTGATCCACGTCACGATCTTGATGGTTCTGACGTTATGCGTAAGCTGGTGATATTAGCAAGAGAGGCCGGACTCAACCTAGAGCCCGAATCTGTAAAGGTTGAAAGCCTAGTGCCTGAAGATCTGACAGGAATCTCCTTGGACGACTTCCTAGATAAAAGCCAACGACTCAGTGAACTGCTTGCAGAGCGATTAGCGAAAGCGCAGCGTGAAGATAAAGTCCTACGCTATGTCGCGCGCCTGGAGAAAAATGGCAAAGCCACAGTTGGAGTTGAGGCATTAAGTAAAGAGCATGCGCTAGCGAATCTTCTCCCATGTGACAATATCTTCGCTATTGAAAGTAAATGGTACAAAGACAACCCTTTAGTGATTCGCGGCCCAGGGGCTGGTAGAGAGGTGACGTCAGGAGCTATTCAATCAGATCTGAACCTGCTCTCAAGCTTCCTATGATTTTTTAACAATTGTAATCAACGGCTTAGTAAAGAGTATATTGTATTAAGCCGTTTCTGATTAGCACACCCAACCTCAACTCAAATATGTCTCATAATCAACTTGAGAAAAATTCATAATCACACTGTTGACATTAAATCGTATTCAATTCATTCTGTGGACATATAGACGTCTAAACGTCAACACAAGGATTAAGACATTTGTGGGCAGGGCTACCACAGGGAGAGAGTAAGATGGGATACACACACGCTGGTCATATTGACGCTTTAAACCAGAATATTGCTGATTTTTCTGACAACATAAATGTTTCATTTGAATTTTTTCCGCCAAGCAATGAAAAAATGGAAGAGACATTGTGGAGTTCAGTACACCGTCTTAAAACTCTAAAGCCAAAGTTTGTTTCAGTCACTTACGGCGCAAACTCAGGAGAGCGTGACCGTACTCATTCCATCATCAAAGAGATAAAGACCGAAACCGGGCTGGTTGCCGCCCCTCACCTAACGTGTATTGACGCTAGCCGTGAAGAGCTGATTCAAATTGCAGATGATTACTGGGGTAATGGTATTGAAAATATCGTTGCCCTGCGTGGCGACATCCCACCAGGTGGCGGCAAGCCCGATATGTATGCGTCTGACCTTGTAGAGCTTTTAAAATCTCGTCATGATTTCGATATCTCTGTGGCGGCTTTCCCAGAGGTTCATCCTGAAGCGAAAAGTGCACAAGCCGATCTTCTAAACCTGAAGCGCAAAGTAGACGCAGGTGCTAATCGTGCAATCACCCAGTTTTTCTTCGATGTAGAAAGCTACCTACGTTTTCGCGATCGCTGCGTAGCAGCGGGCATCGATGTGGAAATTGTACCTGGTATCCTTCCGGTATCGAACTTTAAGCAAGCTTCTCGTTTTGCCGCACAAAACAACGTCAGAATTCCTAGCTGGATGGCTAAGCAATTTGAAGGCCTTGACGACGACCCAACAACACGCCAGCTTGTTGGTGCAAGCCAAGCTATCGATATGATACGAGTACTTAGCCGTGAAGGTGTAAAAGACTTTCACTTCTACACCCTAAACCGCGCAGAAATGACATACGCTCTTTGCCATACATTAGGTGTCCGCCCAACAAAAGAAAAATGTTAGGCTATCCATAGAAACGAAAAAGGTTGGCATTGGCCAACCTTTTTACTAAGCGAATAGATTATTCTACTTCGTCCATTTTACCAAGTAGGCTACGGATACGCTCCTGCCATGCAGAGTGCTCTTGCTGCATCTGCTGCGCCTTGCTCTCTAACTCTTCACGGCTTGCACGAAGTTCAGTTGCTTCCGCTGAAAGCTTTTCTTTCTCTTCTTTTAGCTCTTCCACTTCCATTTGAAGAAGTGCAATCGTATCAACCGCAGTTTGGATTTTCGCTTCTAATTTTTCTAGTACTTCAAAAGACATTGTCGCCTACCTTTAGTTATTCGCTTAATGTGAAGAAGTCTTCACTCTATATCTTCATTCTACTCAGCCAGAGAATTATAGACACGCCCTATATTCGATATTTTGCACCATTCGGTCAAAAAAACATCACAGTTTAACATTATCTTGACGAAACCTAATTGAACGCTTCTTTCATCAATATTTAAACACGGTTTTGATCGAGTTCAAGTCCATTCGCTCAAAATAGCAAACGTTTACCTTTCGTTGTGTTAGAATTCTGCCGTTTTTATTTTTTCCTATTTTGGAGTCATCATGAAACGCGATTTAGCAATGGCATTTTCAAGGGTAACAGAAGGTGCTGCACTGGCAGGCTATAAATGGCTTGGCAGAGGTGATAAAAACGCTGCTGACGGTGCAGCGGTAGAAGTCATGCGTGCACTACTCAACAAAACTGACATCAGTGGTGAGATTGTAATTGGTGAAGGCGAAATTGATGATGCGCCGATGCTTTATATTGGTGAAAGTGTTGGCTTAGGTGGCGACGCTGTCGATATTGCTGTAGACCCAATAGAAGGCACTCGTATGACTGCGATGGGGCAATCAAATGCTCTAGCTGTACTAGCTGCTGGCGAAAAGGATAGCTTCCTTAAAGCACCAGATATGTACATGGAAAAGCTTGTCGTAGGACCAGGGGCAAAAGGATGTATTGACCTCAACAAACCACTTAAAGAAAACCTAGAGAACATTGCTAAAGCGTTAAACAAAAGTCTAGACACACTCGTAGTGATCACTTTAGCTAAACCGCGCCATGACCTAGTCATCAAAGAGATGCAAGCAATGGGAGTTCGTGTATTTGCGGTACCTGATGGCGATGTCGCCGCTTCAATTCTGACTTGTATGCCAGACAGTGAAGTAGATGCTATGTATTGTATTGGTGGTGCACCAGAGGGTGTTGTATCTGCTGCTGTTATACGTGCACTAGATGGTGATATGCACGGTCGCCTTCTTCCTCGACACGAAGTAAAAGGGGACACAGAGGAAAATAGAATTTACGGTACTGCTGAGCTAAAACGCTGTGCGGAAATGGGGGTTGAGGCAAATGTAGTCCTCAAGATGGAAGATATGGCTCGTAGCGACAACGTTATCTTCTCGGCAACAGGTATCACTAAAGGCGATCTACTCGAAGGTATATCGCGACAAGGCAACATAGCGACAACAGAAACTCTACTGATCCGCGGTCGTTGCCGCACTATTCGCAGAATTAAATCTATTCACTACTTAGATCGCAAAGATCCAGAAGTAAGAGAACACATCCTTTAACCTCATTACTTTATTTTAAGGCCAGCAACTATGCTGGCTTTTTTATGTCATAAATAACGTGGGAAAATTTTGGAGAACAAGGTATGGCTTTTCGATAGGTAGTTATACCATATATGGACCCTCTCTTATTGCAAGAGACAATGTGACAACTTCTGATACTCAATTGCTCCCATATATTCGGCTTTGGGTATCAAATTAACCCGCCTTGATGGATATCCGAACCTAGCTTTCATATCAATCGCCACGGCTTCAAGGAGCCCTTGGTATAACCTGATTAGAGCTAGGTGGTTATGAGCCTTCAATCATCATATTGTTTCTTTAGCAATTTGTTGAAAAGGAACCTCTAGTTTTCTATTGCTGGTTTATAGTTATTAGGCTGCTTGGGTTTTGTAAACTTCTTGCTTACTGACCATTGCCCAAGCAATTCTTGCCATCTTATTGGCCAGGGCTACACAAGCTTTGTTAAACCCTGCTCGCATTTCTAAATTTACTGCCCAGATACTCAGCCTGTCATCTTTGCTCTTTGCATGCTTCAAAGCACTTCTTGCACCATTGATAAGTTGGGTTCGTAGGTAGGCATTTCCCCGCTTACTTATGCCTAACAAGCGAGCCCTATCACCTGTGGAATGCTGCTTCGGTACAAGGCCACACCACGCGGCAAAGTGGCGACCGTTTTTAAAGCTTTTTCCATCACCAAGCACCACACAGAGGATGCTTGAAATTAATGGTCCGACGCCTGTCATTGTCTGAAGCTTTTGGCACTGTTCATTCACTTGACCTTGCTGAATAAACTGCTTATCGATTTCTTTTACATTGCCATCCAAATGACTTAGTTCATTATTAAGCTCACTTAGAATTTTTCGAACAAGGGGACTTAGTTCATTCTCTGGATTTTCCAAGACAAAAGGCAGTGCTTTTCTCAGTGAAGATAATCCTCTTGGGATTACCACGCCATATTCTGCCAATAAACCACGAATTTGATTTCCTAACGCTGTTCTTTGTTTCACGTATCTTTCGCGCACTCAGTGTAAGAGCTGAATATCTTGTTGTTCAATGCTCTTTGGAGGAACAGTTTTTACATCTTCACGCTGTGCAACATCGGCAAGAGCATCTGCATCATTGAAATCATTTTTATTGCCGATACGATGCTTAGCAACATATTGAGGTGCAATAATCATTACGGTATGCCCTAGTTGACTAAAGACTCGATACCAATAATGACACGCCCCACATGCTTCAATCGCAATCGTGCAAGCTTCTTTATTGGCGAAGTAGTTCACCAATTTGTTTCTCGATAGTTTGGCCTTTTTGAGTATGAGCCCAGATCCATTTTTCTCAACAACATGGAAAATAGATTTGGCTGTATCTAAACCGACTGTTACGCTTGTCATAGGACCCTCTCTTACTGTTATTGATTGCCTTTTCATCAATCAATATGGCTCATTTGAAGCCGATTAGGTAGAGAGGGTCCATTCCATTAATCTAAGAAAAAATATGATCTAATTTAAGGCCATTCAACAATAGAACGTATTCGCTATGGATAGCCTCAAGAATATTGATTTTAAAAAGCTCGCAAGCCAGCAGAAATCCATCCAGATGAAAATGAGATTGCTCGCACTTGCTCATTTCAAAGATGGACACTCTCGTACCCAAATCGCCAAGTTTCTTAAGGTGAGCCGAACCAGTGTTAATCGATGGGTTCAAATCTTTCTTGAAGAAGGATTAGAAGGGCTGAAGGAAAAGCCAAGAACGGGAAGACCACCATTATTAACTTCTGAACAAAGGGAGCAATTGAGCCAATACATCAAAGATAAAGCTCATGATACTCAAGGTGGGCGACTGACCGGCGCCGATATCCATGCCTATATTGTGAAAGAATTTGGCCAGCATTATCATCCTGATTCTATCTATTACCTACTCGAGCATATGGGTTTCTCATGGGTCACTTCCCGTTCAAAACACCCACAACAATCCCAAGCGATACAGGAAGATTTTAAAAAAACTCCAAGACGAAACGATCCTTAAGATCCCAGGTCATGTCGCTTTAAAGCATGTCGATATCTGGTTTCAGGATGAAGCTCGATTTGGGCAACAAAATACAACAACACGGTTATGGGCTGAAAGAGGCACACGTCCCAGAGCAGTGAAGCAACAACAGTTCGAATATGCGTATCTATTTGGTTCTGTCTGTCCTCAAAAAGGTATTGGTGAGGCTATCGTTGTCCCATGGGTCAATAAAGACCTCATGATTGAGCATTTAAAGCAAATATCGGCGGTCACTGAAAAAGGACGTCATACCAATCTAAGAAAAAATATGATCTAATTTAAGGCCATTCAACAATAGAATGTATTCGCTATGGATAGCCTCAAGAATATTGATTTTAAAAAGCTCGCAAGCCAGCAGAAATCCATCCAGATGAAAATGAGATTGCTCGCACTTGCTCATTTCAAAGATGGACACTCTCGTACCCAAATCGCCAAGTTTCTTAAGGTGAGCCGAACCAGTGTTAATCGATGGGTTCAAATCTTTCTTGAAGAAGGATTAGAAGGGCTGAAGGAAAAGCCAAGAACGGGAAGACCACCATTATTAACTTCTGAACAAAGGGAGCAATTGAGCCAATACATCAAAGATAAAGCTCATGATACTCAAGGTGGGCGACTGACCGGCGCCGATATCCATGCCTATATTGTGAAAGAATTTGGCCAGCATTATCATCCTGATTCTATCTATTACCTACTCGAGCATATGGGTTTCTCATGGGTCACTTCCCGTTCAAAACACCCACAACAATCCCAAGCGATACAGGAAGATTTTAAAAAAACTCCAAGACGAAACGATCCTTAATACCAATCTAAGAAAAAATATGATCTAATTTAAGGCCATTCAACAATAGAATGTATTCGCTATGGATAGCCTCAAGAATATTGATTTTAAAAAGCTCGCAAGCCAGCAGAAATCCATCCAGATGAAAATGAGATTGCTCGCACTTGCTCATTTCAAAGATGGACACTCTCGTACCCAAATCGCCAAGTTTCTTAAGGTGAGCCGAACCAGTGTTAATCGATGGGTTCAAATCTTTCTTGAAGAAGGATTAGAAGGGCTGAAGGAAAAGCCAAGAACGGGAAGACCACCATTATTAACTTCTGAACAAAGGGAGCAATTGAGCCAATACATCAAAGATAAAGCTCATGATACTCAAGGTGGGCGACTGACCGGCGCCGATATCCATGCCTATATTGTGAAAGAATTTGGCCAGCATTATCATCCTGATTCTATCTATTACCTACTCGAGCATATGGGTTTCTCATGGGTCACTTCCCGTTCAAAACACCCACAACAATCCCAAGCGATACAGGAAGATTTTAAAAAAACTCCAAGACGAAACGATCCTTAAGATCCCAGGTCATGTCGCTTTAAAGCATGTCGATATCTGGTTTCAGGATGAAGCTCGATTTGGGCAACAAAATACAACAACACGGTTATGGGCTGAAAGAGGCACACGTCCCAGAGCAGTGAAGCAACAACAGTTCGAATATGCGTATCTATTTGGTTCTGTCTGTCCTCAAAAAGGTATTGGTGAGGCTATCGTTGTCCCATGGGTCAATAAAGACCTCATGATTGAGCATTTAAAGCAAATATCGGCGGTCACTGAAAAAGGACGTCATGCCGTCATCATTATGGATGGCGCAGGATGGCATACAGAAGATATCGCTAATGGCTTTCAGAACATCAGTGTCATCAAACTTCCCCCCTATTCTCCAGAGCTAAACCCTATAGAACAAGTATGGAGCTGGATGAGACAACACTATCTCGCCAATCAGTCTTTTGCGGATTACGAAGACATTGTCTCCAAAGTGTGTAGGGCTTGGAATCGTTTTTTGGCATGCTCCAACAGAGTCACCAAGATGTGTTCGAGAGAATGGGCAGACCTGACCAGTTAATTTTCCAGATTGGTATTATACCAATCTAAGAAAAAATATGATCTAATTTAAGGCCATTCAACAATAGAATGTATTCGCTATGGATAGCCTCAAGAATATTGATTTTAAAAAGCTCGCAAGCCAGCAGAAATCCATCCAGATGAAAATGAGATTGCTCGCACTTGCTCATTTCAAAGATGGACACTCTCGTACCCAAATCGCCAAGTTTCTTAAGGTGAGCCGAACCAGTGTTAATCGATGGGTTCAAATCTTTCTTGAAGAAGGATTAGAAGGGCTGAAGGAAAAGCCAAGAACGGGAAGACCACCATTATTAACTTCTGAACAAAGGGAGCAATTGAGCCAATACATCAAAGATAAAGCTCATGATACTCAAGGTGGGCGACTGACCGGCGCCGATATCCATGCCTATATTGTGAAAGAATTTGGCCAGCATTATCATCCTGATTCTATCTATTACCTACTCGAGCATATGGGTTTCTCATGGGTCACTTCCCGTTCAAAACACCCACAACAATCCCAAGCGATACAGGAAGATTTTAAAAAAACTCCAAGACGAAACGATCCTTAAGATCCCAGGTCATGTCGCTTTAAAGCATGTCGATATCTGGTTTCAGGATGAAGCTCGATTTGGGCAACAAAATACAACAACACGGTTATGGGCTGAAAGAGGCACACGTCCCAGAGCAGTGAAGCAACAACAGTTCGAATATGCGTATCTATTTGGTTCTGTCTGTCCTCAAAAAGGTATTGGTGAGGCTATCGTTGTCCCATGGGTCAATAAAGACCTCATGATTGAGCATTTAAAGCAAATATCGGCGGTCACTGAAAAAGGACGTCATGCCGTCATCATTATGGATGGCGCAGGATGGCATACAGAAGATATCGCTAATGGCTTTCAGAACATCAGTGTCATCAAACTTCCCCCCTATTCTCCAGAGCTAAACCCTATAGAACAAGTATGGAGCTGGATGAGACAACACTATCTCGCCAATCAGTCTTTTGCGGATTACGAAGACATTGTCTCCAAAGTGTGTAGGGCTTGGAATCGTTTTTTGGCATGCTCCAACAGAGTCACCAAGATGTGTTCGAGAGAATGGGCAGACCTGACCAGTTAATTTTCCAGATTGGTATTATTTTCCAGATTGGTATTATGACTTCAAAATACCATAAATGAAGAAAGCCCTGCTATTGCTAGCAGGGCTTCTGAATAAGTGGCGGAGCGGACGGGACTCGAACCCGCGACCCCCGGCGTGACAGGCCGGTATTCTAACCAACTGAACTACCGCTCCGCACTGGTTAGACTCTAAGTCTAAGTTTTTGCCTTTAGATTTTTCTAAAATCTAAAAACGAAATGTAAGCCTGGCGATGTCCTACTCTCACATGGGGAAACCCCACACTACCATCGGCGCTAATTCGTTTCACTTCTGAGTTCGGCATGGAAATCAGGTGGGTCCAAATCGCTATGGTCGCCAAGCAAATTCTTACTCTCTATTTCTAGAGAAAATCTGGAAAGCTGTTTTGTGTTCTCTACACATTCAATGTTCTTACTTTGAGTCCATCAAAACCCTTTGGGTGTTGTATGGTTAAGCCTCACGGGCAATTAGTACAGGTTAGCTCAACGCCTCACAACGCTTACACACCCTGCCTATCAACGTTCTAGTCTCGAACAACCCTTCAGGACTCTCAAGGAGTCAGGGAAGACTCATCTCAGGGCTCGCTTCCCGCTTAGATGCTTTCAGCGGTTATCGATTCCGAACTTAGCTACCGGGCAATGCGTCTGGCGACACAACCCGAACACCAGAGGTTCGTCCACTCCGGTCCTCTCGTACTAGGAGCAGCCCCCTTCAATCTTCCAACGCCCACGGCAGATAGGGACCGAACTGTCTCACGACGTTCTAAACCCAGCTCGCGTACCACTTTAAATGGCGAACAGCCATACCCTTGGGACCGACTTCAGCCCCAGGATGTGATGAGCCGACATCGAGGTGCCAAACACCGCCGTCGATATGAACTCTTGGGCGGTATCAGCCTGTTATCCCCGGAGTACCTTTTATCCGTTGAGCGATGGCCCTTCCATTCAGAACCACCGGATCACTATGACCTGCTTTCGCACCTGCTCGAATTGTCATTCTCGCAGTCAAGCGGGCTTATGCCATTGCACTAACCTCACGATGTCCAACCGTGATTAGCCCACCTTCGTGCTCCTCCGTTACTCTTTGGGAGGAGACCGCCCCAGTCAAACTACCCACCAGGCACTGTCCTCACCCCGGATGACGGGGCTAAGTTAGAACATCAAACATACAAGGGTGGTATTTCAAGGTCGGCTCCACCGATACTGGCGTACCGGTTTCAAAGCCTCCCACCTATCCTACACATGTAGGCTCAATGTTCAGTGCCAAGCTGTAGTAAAGGTTCACGGGGTCTTTCCGTCTAGCCGCGGGTACACTGCATCTTCACAGCGATTTCAATTTCACTGAGTCTCGGGTGGAGACAGCGTGGCCATCATTACGCCATTCGTGCAGGTCGGAACTTACCCGACAAGGAATTTCGCTACCTTAGGACCGTTATAGTTACGGCCGCCGTTTACCGGGGCTTCGATCAAGAGCTTCGACCGAAGTCTAACCCCATCAATTAACCTTCCGGCACCGGGCAGGCGTCACACCGTATACGTCATCTTACGATTTTGCACAGTGCTGTGTTTTTAATAAACAGTTGCAGCCACCTGGTATCTGCGACTCTCAATAGCTCCATCCGCAAGGGACTTCACCGTCAAGAGCGTACCTTCTCCCGAAGTTACGGTACCATTTTGCCTAGTTCCTTCACCCGAGTTCTCTCAAGCGCCTTGGTATTCTCTACCCGACCACCTGTGTCGGTTTGGGGTACGATTCCTTACAATCTGAAGCTTAGAGGCTTTTCCTGGAAGCATGGCATCAATGACTTCACACCCGTAGGTGCTCGACGTCGTGTCTCAGCCTTAGAAAGAGCCGGATTTACCTAACTCTTAAGCCTACGCACTTGAACCTGGACAACCGTCGCCAGGCCCACCTAGCCTTCTCCGTCCCCCCATCGCAATTGTAAGAAGTACGGGAATATTAACCCGTTTCCCATCGACTACGCTTTTCAGCCTCGCCTTAGGGGTCGACTTACCCTGCCCCGATTAACGTTGGACAGGAACCCTTGGTCTTCCGGCGAGGGGGTTTTTCACCCCCTTTATCGTTACTCATGTCAGCATTCGCACTTCTGATACCTCCAGCAAGCTTTACAACTCACCTTCAACGGCTTACAGAACGCTCCCCTACCCAATGCAGTAAACTGCATTGCCGCAGCTTCGGTTTATAGCTTAGCCCCGTTACATCTTCCGCGCAGGCCGACTCGACTAGTGAGCTATTACGCTTTCTTTAAATGATGGCTGCTTCTAAGCCAACATCCTAGCTGTCTAAGCCTTCCCACATCGTTTCCCACTTAGCTATAATTTGGGACCTTAGCTGGCGGTCTGGGTTGTTTCCCTCTCCACGACGGACGTTAGCACCCGCCGTGTGTCTCCCGGATAGTACTTACTGGTATTCGGAGTTTGCAAAGGGTTGGTAAGTCGGGATGACCCCCTAGCCTTAACAGTGCTCTACCCCCAGTAGTATTCGTCCGAGGCGCTACCTAAATAGCTTTCGGGGAGAACCAGCTATCTCCAGGTTTGATTGGCCTTTCACCCCTAGCCACAAGTCATCCGCTAATTTTTCAACATTAGTCGGTTCGGTCCTCCAGTTGATGTTACTCAACCTTCAACCTGCCCATGGCTAGATCACCTGGTTTCGGGTCTATATCCAGAGACTGAGCGCCCAGTTAAGACTCGGTTTCCCTACGGCTCCCCTAGATGGTTAACCTTGCCACTGAATATAAGTCGCTGACCCATTATACAAAAGGTACGCAGTCACAGGACAAAGCCTGCTCCTACTGCTTGTACGTACACGGTTTCAGGTTCTATTTCACTCCCCTCACAGGGGTTCTTTTCGCCTTTCCCTCACGGTACTGGTTCACTATCGGTCAGTCAGTAGTATTTAGCCTTGGAGGATGGTCCCCCCATATTCAGACAGGATATCACGTGTCCCGCCCTACTCGATTTCACTGAATGTGCGTTGTCAACTACGGGGCTATCACCCTGTATCGCCGGACTTTCCAGACCGTTCGTCTAACGCATATAAAGCTTAAGGGCTAGTCCAATTTCGCTCGCCGCTACTTTCGGAATCTCGGTTGATTTCTTTTCCTCGGGGTACTTAGATGTTTCAGTTCCCCCGGTTCGCCTCTTGCACCTATGTATTCAGTACAAGATACGTGCTTATGCACGTGGGTTTCCCCATTCGGAAATCCCAGACTCAAGTGGCTTTTACTGCCTAATCTGGGCTTATCGCAAGTTAATACGTCCTTCATCGCCTCTGACTGCCAAGGCATCCACCGTGTACGCTTAGTCACTTAACCATACAACCCCAAAGAGTTTCGCGGAGCGAATCTTGAGGATGTTGTTAAACAACCAAAGTTGTCTGCAATTATTTAAACATGATGCAGACTCGATTTTGCCGGACTCAATTTCTTTTTATTTTACTTTTTATAAAAGTGAAAACAAAAAGCCAAGAACACTTGAATGTGTTGTTTTGGTGTTTGTCATAAAGACAAACATTGAGAACTTTACAAACAACAATAAATTGTTGTTTTGTCAGCTTTCCAAATTATTAAAGAGCTAGATTTCTTTCGAAACCATTTTTAAAAGCACTATCACTAATGCGCTTAAAGATGGTGGGCGATACCGGGCTCGAACCAGTGACCCCCTGCTTGTAAGGCAGGTGCTCTCCCAACTGAGCTAATCGCCCATCGAATCAAGAATGGTGGAGCTAAGCAGGATCGAACTGCTGACCTCCTGCGTGCAAGGCAGGCGCTCTCCCAGCTGAGCTATAGCCCCATATCTTGAGAAAATGGTGGGTCGTGCAGGATTCGAACCTGCGACCAATTGATTAAAAGTCAACTGCTCTACCAACTGAGCTAACGACCCAATGGTATCCCGTAGGGGAGTCGAACCCCTGTTACCGCCGTGAAAGGGCGGTGTCCTAGGCCTCTAGACGAACGGGACACTAAGTTGAACATCTTGGGGGATGTTCTTTCTCTTAAACTACATAAACCATCAATCTGTGTGAACACTCATCGCAATAATCATCGTATAAGGAGGTGATCCAGCGCCAGGTTCCCCTAGCGCTACCTTGTTACGACTTCACCCCAGTCATGAACCACAAAGTGGTAAGCGTCCTCCCGAAGGTTAAACTACCTACTTCTTTTGCAGCCCACTCCCATGGTGTGACGGGCGGTGTGTACAAGGCCCGGGAACGTATTCACCGTGGCATTCTGATCCACGATTACTAGCGATTCCGACTTCACGGAGTCGAGTTGCAGACTCCGATCCGGACTACGACGCACTTTTTGGGATTCGCTCACTCTCGCAAGTTGGCCGCCCTCTGTATGCGCCATTGTAGCACGTGTGTAGCCCTACTCGTAAGGGCCATGATGACTTGACGTCGTCCCCACCTTCCTCCGGTTTATCACCGGCAGTCTCCCTGGAGTTCCCACCCGAAGTGCTGGCAAACAAGGATAAGGGTTGCGCTCGTTGCGGGACTTAACCCAACATTTCACAACACGAGCTGACGACAGCCATGCAGCACCTGTCTCAGAGTTCCCGAAGGCACCAATCCATCTCTGGAAAGTTCTCTGGATGTCAAGAGTAGGTAAGGTTCTTCGCGTTGCATCGAATTAAACCACATGCTCCACCGCTTGTGCGGGCCCCCGTCAATTCATTTGAGTTTTAATCTTGCGACCGTACTCCCCAGGCGGTCTACTTAACGCGTTAGCTCCGAAAGCCACGGCTCAAGGCCACAACCTCCAAGTAGACATCGTTTACGGCGTGGACTACCAGGGTATCTAATCCTGTTTGCTCCCCACGCTTTCGCATCTGAGTGTCAGTATCTGTCCAGGGGGCCGCCTTCGCCACCGGTATTCCTTCAGATCTCTACGCATTTCACCGCTACACCTGAAATTCTACCCCCCTCTACAGTACTCTAGTCTGCCAGTTTCAAATGCTATTCCGAGGTTGAGCCCCGGGCTTTCACATCTGACTTAACACACCACCTGCATGCGCTTTACGCCCAGTAATTCCGATTAACGCTCGCACCCTCCGTATTACCGCGGCTGCTGGCACGGAGTTAGCCGGTGCTTCTTCTGCAGCTAACGTCAAATGAATGTGCTATTAACACAACCACCTTCCTCACTGCTGAAAGTACTTTACAACCCGAAGGCCTTCTTCATACACGCGGCATGGCTGCATCAGGCTTGCGCCCATTGTGCAATATTCCCCACTGCTGCCTCCCGTAGGAGTCTGGACCGTGTCTCAGTTCCAGTGTGGCTGATCATCCTCTCAGACCAGCTAGGGATCGTCGCCTTGGTGAGCCCTTACCTCACCAACTAGCTAATCCCACCTGGGCATATCCTGACGCGAGAGGCCCGAAGGTCCCCCTCTTTGAGCCGAAGCTATTATGCGGTATTAGCCATCGTTTCCAATGGTTATCCCCCACATCAGGGCAATTTCCCAGGCATTACTCACCCGTCCGCCGCTCGACGCCGATATCGTTCCCCGAAGGTTCAGACATCTCGTTTCCGCTCGACTTGCATGTGTTAGGCCTGCCGCCAGCGTTCAATCTGAGCCATGATCAAACTCTTCAATTTAAAGTTTTGATTCCCTATATAAATAGGGGAGGCTCAATGAATACTGACTTCAAAACTACTAATGTAATTTTAAAGCTATTATCGTTCCAACAGAACGATAATGAATTGACTGTGCTGAATCCGAAGATTCAATGGTCACTTCGTATCATTGAAACCTAAATTGTTTCCGAAGAAACTATTTGGATTATCATCAACGAGTGCCCACACAGATTGATAGGTTTATATTGTTAAAGAGCTTTGCTTTCAGTGCCTTAGCACTTAGGCAGGACGCGTATAATACGCTGTCTGCGTTGAAAGTCAACATAAAACTCTAAGCTTTTTTAAAGTTTTATGGTGACTTGCTTAAAGATTAAGCAAGTACGCAATTAAAGCCTGGCGATGTCCTACTCTCACATGGGGAAACCCCACACTACCATCGGCGCTAATTCGTTTCACTTCTGAGTTCGGCATGGAAATCAGGTGGGTCCAAATCGCTATGGTCGCCAAGCAAATTCTTACTCTCTATTTCTAGAGAAAATCTGGAAAGCTGTTTTGTGTTCTCTACACATTCAATGTTCTTACTTTGAGTCCATCAAAACCCTTTGGGTGTTGTATGGTTAAGCCTCACGGGCAATTAGTACAGGTTAGCTCAACGCCTCACAACGCTTACACACCCTGCCTATCAACGTTCTAGTCTCGAACAACCCTTCAGGACTCTCAAGGAGTCAGGGAAGACTCATCTCAGGGCTCGCTTCCCGCTTAGATGCTTTCAGCGGTTATCGATTCCGAACTTAGCTACCGGGCAATGCGTCTGGCGACACAACCCGAACACCAGAGGTTCGTCCACTCCGGTCCTCTCGTACTAGGAGCAGCCCCCTTCAATCTTCCAACGCCCACGGCAGATAGGGACCGAACTGTCTCACGACGTTCTAAACCCAGCTCGCGTACCACTTTAAATGGCGAACAGCCATACCCTTGGGACCGACTTCAGCCCCAGGATGTGATGAGCCGACATCGAGGTGCCAAACACCGCCGTCGATATGAACTCTTGGGCGGTATCAGCCTGTTATCCCCGGAGTACCTTTTATCCGTTGAGCGATGGCCCTTCCATTCAGAACCACCGGATCACTATGACCTGCTTTCGCACCTGCTCGAATTGTCATTCTCGCAGTCAAGCGGGCTTATGCCATTGCACTAACCTCACGATGTCCAACCGTGATTAGCCCACCTTCGTGCTCCTCCGTTACTCTTTGGGAGGAGACCGCCCCAGTCAAACTACCCACCAGGCACTGTCCTCACCCCGGATGACGGGGCTAAGTTAGAACATCAAACATACAAGGGTGGTATTTCAAGGTCGGCTCCACCGATACTGGCGTACCGGTTTCAAAGCCTCCCACCTATCCTACACATGTAGGCTCAATGTTCAGTGCCAAGCTGTAGTAAAGGTTCACGGGGTCTTTCCGTCTAGCCGCGGGTACACTGCATCTTCACAGCGATTTCAATTTCACTGAGTCTCGGGTGGAGACAGCGTGGCCATCATTACGCCATTCGTGCAGGTCGGAACTTACCCGACAAGGAATTTCGCTACCTTAGGACCGTTATAGTTACGGCCGCCGTTTACCGGGGCTTCGATCAAGAGCTTCGACCGAAGTCTAACCCCATCAATTAACCTTCCGGCACCGGGCAGGCGTCACACCGTATACGTCATCTTACGATTTTGCACAGTGCTGTGTTTTTAATAAACAGTTGCAGCCACCTGGTATCTGCGACTCTCAATAGCTCCATCCGCAAGGGACTTCACCGTCAAGAGCGTACCTTCTCCCGAAGTTACGGTACCATTTTGCCTAGTTCCTTCACCCGAGTTCTCTCAAGCGCCTTGGTATTCTCTACCCGACCACCTGTGTCGGTTTGGGGTACGATTCCTTACAATCTGAAGCTTAGAGGCTTTTCCTGGAAGCATGGCATCAATGACTTCACACCCGTAGGTGCTCGACGTCGTGTCTCAGCCTTAGAAAGAGCCGGATTTACCTAACTCTTAAGCCTACGCACTTGAACCTGGACAACCGTCGCCAGGCCCACCTAGCCTTCTCCGTCCCCCCATCGCAATTGTAAGAAGTACGGGAATATTAACCCGTTTCCCATCGACTACGCTTTTCAGCCTCGCCTTAGGGGTCGACTTACCCTGCCCCGATTAACGTTGGACAGGAACCCTTGGTCTTCCGGCGAGGGGGTTTTTCACCCCCTTTATCGTTACTCATGTCAGCATTCGCACTTCTGATACCTCCAGCAAGCTTTACAACTCACCTTCAACGGCTTACAGAACGCTCCCCTACCCAATGCAGTAAACTGCATTGCCGCAGCTTCGGTTTATAGCTTAGCCCCGTTACATCTTCCGCGCAGGCCGACTCGACTAGTGAGCTATTACGCTTTCTTTAAATGATGGCTGCTTCTAAGCCAACATCCTAGCTGTCTAAGCCTTCCCACATCGTTTCCCACTTAGCTATAATTTGGGACCTTAGCTGGCGGTCTGGGTTGTTTCCCTCTCCACGACGGACGTTAGCACCCGCCGTGTGTCTCCCGGATAGTACTTACTGGTATTCGGAGTTTGCAAAGGGTTGGTAAGTCGGGATGACCCCCTAGCCTTAACAGTGCTCTACCCCCAGTAGTATTCGTCCGAGGCGCTACCTAAATAGCTTTCGGGGAGAACCAGCTATCTCCAGGTTTGATTGGCCTTTCACCCCTAGCCACAAGTCATCCGCTAATTTTTCAACATTAGTCGGTTCGGTCCTCCAGTTGATGTTACTCAACCTTCAACCTGCCCATGGCTAGATCACCTGGTTTCGGGTCTATATCCAGAGACTGAGCGCCCAGTTAAGACTCGGTTTCCCTACGGCTCCCCTAGATGGTTAACCTTGCCACTGAATATAAGTCGCTGACCCATTATACAAAAGGTACGCAGTCACAGGACAAAGCCTGCTCCTACTGCTTGTACGTACACGGTTTCAGGTTCTATTTCACTCCCCTCACAGGGGTTCTTTTCGCCTTTCCCTCACGGTACTGGTTCACTATCGGTCAGTCAGTAGTATTTAGCCTTGGAGGATGGTCCCCCCATATTCAGACAGGATATCACGTGTCCCGCCCTACTCGATTTCACTGAATGTGCGTTGTCAACTACGGGGCTATCACCCTGTATCGCCGGACTTTCCAGACCGTTCGTCTAACGCATATAAAGCTTAAGGGCTAGTCCAATTTCGCTCGCCGCTACTTTCGGAATCTCGGTTGATTTCTTTTCCTCGGGGTACTTAGATGTTTCAGTTCCCCCGGTTCGCCTCTTGCACCTATGTATTCAGTACAAGATACGTGCTTATGCACGTGGGTTTCCCCATTCGGAAATCCCAGACTCAAGTGGCTTTTACTGCCTAATCTGGGCTTATCGCAAGTTAATACGTCCTTCATCGCCTCTGACTGCCAAGGCATCCACCGTGTACGCTTAGTCACTTAACCATACAACCCCAAAGAGTTTCGCGGAGCGAATCTTGAGGATGTTGTTTAAACAACCAAAGTTGCTATCTCATTATTTGAATGAGCGAGATAGCTTTCGATTTTGCCGGACTCAATTTCTTTTTATTTTACTTTTTATAAAAGTGAAAACAAAAAGCCAAGAACACTTGAATGTGTTGTATTGGTGTTTGTCATAAAGACAAACATTGAGAACTTTACAAACAACAATAAATTGTTGTTTTGTCAGCTTTCCAAATTGTTAAAGAGCTAGATTCATTAAAGAACCATTTTTAAACACACTCGCAAGAATGCTTAAAGATGGTGGAGCTAAGCAGGATCGAACTGCTGACCTCCTGCGTGCAAGGCAGGCGCTCTCCCAGCTGAGCTATAGCCCCATCAAGGTGTCGATACTGTATGCCAATCTCCTGGGAGGAAGATTGGTGGGTCTGAGTGGACTTGAACCACCGACCTCTCGCTTATCAGGCGAACGCTCTAACCACCTGAGCTACAGACCCAGTATCGTCTCTTAAACTATAAACATATCAATCTGTGTGAACACTCATCGCAATAATCATCGTATAAGGAGGTGATCCAGCGCCAGGTTCCCCTAGCGCTACCTTGTTACGACTTCACCCCAGTCATGAACCACAAAGTGGTAAGCGTCCTCCCGAAGGTTAAACTACCTACTTCTTTTGCAGCCCACTCCCATGGTGTGACGGGCGGTGTGTACAAGGCCCGGGAACGTATTCACCGTGGCATTCTGATCCACGATTACTAGCGATTCCGACTTCACGGAGTCGAGTTGCAGACTCCGATCCGGACTACGACGCACTTTTTGGGATTCGCTCACTCTCGCAAGTTGGCCGCCCTCTGTATGCGCCATTGTAGCACGTGTGTAGCCCTACTCGTAAGGGCCATGATGACTTGACGTCGTCCCCACCTTCCTCCGGTTTATCACCGGCAGTCTCCCTGGAGTTCCCACCCGAAGTGCTGGCAAACAAGGATAAGGGTTGCGCTCGTTGCGGGACTTAACCCAACATTTCACAACACGAGCTGACGACAGCCATGCAGCACCTGTCTCAGAGTTCCCGAAGGCACCAATCCATCTCTGGAAAGTTCTCTGGATGTCAAGAGTAGGTAAGGTTCTTCGCGTTGCATCGAATTAAACCACATGCTCCACCGCTTGTGCGGGCCCCCGTCAATTCATTTGAGTTTTAATCTTGCGACCGTACTCCCCAGGCGGTCTACTTAACGCGTTAGCTCCGAAAGCCACGGCTCAAGGCCACAACCTCCAAGTAGACATCGTTTACGGCGTGGACTACCAGGGTATCTAATCCTGTTTGCTCCCCACGCTTTCGCATCTGAGTGTCAGTATCTGTCCAGGGGGCCGCCTTCGCCACCGGTATTCCTTCAGATCTCTACGCATTTCACCGCTACACCTGAAATTCTACCCCCCTCTACAGTACTCTAGTCTGCCAGTTTCAAATGCTATTCCGAGGTTGAGCCCCGGGCTTTCACATCTGACTTAACACACCACCTGCATGCGCTTTACGCCCAGTAATTCCGATTAACGCTCGCACCCTCCGTATTACCGCGGCTGCTGGCACGGAGTTAGCCGGTGCTTCTTCTGCAGCTAACGTCAAATGAATGTGCTATTAACACAACCACCTTCCTCACTGCTGAAAGTACTTTACAACCCGAAGGCCTTCTTCATACACGCGGCATGGCTGCATCAGGCTTGCGCCCATTGTGCAATATTCCCCACTGCTGCCTCCCGTAGGAGTCTGGACCGTGTCTCAGTTCCAGTGTGGCTGATCATCCTCTCAGACCAGCTAGGGATCGTCGCCTTGGTGAGCCCTTACCTCACCAACTAGCTAATCCCACCTGGGCATATCCTGACGCGAGAGGCCCGAAGGTCCCCCTCTTTGAGCCGAAGCTATTATGCGGTATTAGCCATCGTTTCCAATGGTTATCCCCCACATCAGGGCAATTTCCCAGGCATTACTCACCCGTCCGCCGCTCGACGCCGATATCGTTCCCCGAAGGTTCAGACATCTCGTTTCCGCTCGACTTGCATGTGTTAGGCCTGCCGCCAGCGTTCAATCTGAGCCATGATCAAACTCTTCAATTTAAAGTTTTGATTCCCTATATAAATAGGGGAGGCTCAATGAATACTGACTTCAAAACTACTAATGTAATTTTAAAGCTATTATCGTTCCAACAGAACGATAATGAATTGACTGTGCTGAATCCGAAGATTCAATGGTCACTTCGTATCATTGAAACCTAAATTGTTTCCGAAGAAACTATTTGGATTATCATCAACGAGTGCCCACACAGATTGATAGGTTTATATTGTTAAAGAGCTTTGCTTTCAGTGCCTTAGCACTTAGGCAGGACGCGTATAATACGCTGTCTGCGTTGAAAGTCAACATAAAACTCTAAGCTTTTTTAAAGTTTTATGGTGACTTGCTTAAAGATTAAGCAAGTACGCAATTAAAGCCTGGCGATGTCCTACTCTCACATGGGGAAACCCCACACTACCATCGGCGCTAATTCGTTTCACTTCTGAGTTCGGCATGGAAATCAGGTGGGTCCAAATCGCTATGGTCGCCAAGCAAATTCTTACTCTCTATTTCTAGAGAAAATCTGGAAAGCTGTTTTGTGTTCTCTACACATTCAATGTTCTTACTTTGAGTCCATCAAAACCCTTTGGGTGTTGTATGGTTAAGCCTCACGGGCAATTAGTACAGGTTAGCTCAACGCCTCACAACGCTTACACACCCTGCCTATCAACGTTCTAGTCTCGAACAACCCTTCAGGACTCTCAAGGAGTCAGGGAAGACTCATCTCAGGGCTCGCTTCCCGCTTAGATGCTTTCAGCGGTTATCGATTCCGAACTTAGCTACCGGGCAATGCGTCTGGCGACACAACCCGAACACCAGAGGTTCGTCCACTCCGGTCCTCTCGTACTAGGAGCAGCCCCCTTCAATCTTCCAACGCCCACGGCAGATAGGGACCGAACTGTCTCACGACGTTCTAAACCCAGCTCGCGTACCACTTTAAATGGCGAACAGCCATACCCTTGGGACCGACTTCAGCCCCAGGATGTGATGAGCCGACATCGAGGTGCCAAACACCGCCGTCGATATGAACTCTTGGGCGGTATCAGCCTGTTATCCCCGGAGTACCTTTTATCCGTTGAGCGATGGCCCTTCCATTCAGAACCACCGGATCACTATGACCTGCTTTCGCACCTGCTCGAATTGTCATTCTCGCAGTCAAGCGGGCTTATGCCATTGCACTAACCTCACGATGTCCAACCGTGATTAGCCCACCTTCGTGCTCCTCCGTTACTCTTTGGGAGGAGACCGCCCCAGTCAAACTACCCACCAGGCACTGTCCTCACCCCGGATGACGGGGCTAAGTTAGAACATCAAACATACAAGGGTGGTATTTCAAGGTCGGCTCCACCGATACTGGCGTACCGGTTTCAAAGCCTCCCACCTATCCTACACATGTAGGCTCAATGTTCAGTGCCAAGCTGTAGTAAAGGTTCACGGGGTCTTTCCGTCTAGCCGCGGGTACACTGCATCTTCACAGCGATTTCAATTTCACTGAGTCTCGGGTGGAGACAGCGTGGCCATCATTACGCCATTCGTGCAGGTCGGAACTTACCCGACAAGGAATTTCGCTACCTTAGGACCGTTATAGTTACGGCCGCCGTTTACCGGGGCTTCGATCAAGAGCTTCGACCGAAGTCTAACCCCATCAATTAACCTTCCGGCACCGGGCAGGCGTCACACCGTATACGTCATCTTACGATTTTGCACAGTGCTGTGTTTTTAATAAACAGTTGCAGCCACCTGGTATCTGCGACTCTCAATAGCTCCATCCGCAAGGGACTTCACCGTCAAGAGCGTACCTTCTCCCGAAGTTACGGTACCATTTTGCCTAGTTCCTTCACCCGAGTTCTCTCAAGCGCCTTGGTATTCTCTACCCGACCACCTGTGTCGGTTTGGGGTACGATTCCTTACAATCTGAAGCTTAGAGGCTTTTCCTGGAAGCATGGCATCAATGACTTCACACCCGTAGGTGCTCGACGTCGTGTCTCAGCCTTAGAAAGAGCCGGATTTACCTAACTCTTAAGCCTACGCACTTGAACCTGGACAACCGTCGCCAGGCCCACCTAGCCTTCTCCGTCCCCCCATCGCAATTGTAAGAAGTACGGGAATATTAACCCGTTTCCCATCGACTACGCTTTTCAGCCTCGCCTTAGGGGTCGACTTACCCTGCCCCGATTAACGTTGGACAGGAACCCTTGGTCTTCCGGCGAGGGGGTTTTTCACCCCCTTTATCGTTACTCATGTCAGCATTCGCACTTCTGATACCTCCAGCAAGCTTTACAACTCACCTTCAACGGCTTACAGAACGCTCCCCTACCCAATGCAGTAAACTGCATTGCCGCAGCTTCGGTTTATAGCTTAGCCCCGTTACATCTTCCGCGCAGGCCGACTCGACTAGTGAGCTATTACGCTTTCTTTAAATGATGGCTGCTTCTAAGCCAACATCCTAGCTGTCTAAGCCTTCCCACATCGTTTCCCACTTAGCTATAATTTGGGACCTTAGCTGGCGGTCTGGGTTGTTTCCCTCTCCACGACGGACGTTAGCACCCGCCGTGTGTCTCCCGGATAGTACTTACTGGTATTCGGAGTTTGCAAAGGGTTGGTAAGTCGGGATGACCCCCTAGCCTTAACAGTGCTCTACCCCCAGTAGTATTCGTCCGAGGCGCTACCTAAATAGCTTTCGGGGAGAACCAGCTATCTCCAGGTTTGATTGGCCTTTCACCCCTAGCCACAAGTCATCCGCTAATTTTTCAACATTAGTCGGTTCGGTCCTCCAGTTGATGTTACTCAACCTTCAACCTGCCCATGGCTAGATCACCTGGTTTCGGGTCTATATCCAGAGACTGAGCGCCCAGTTAAGACTCGGTTTCCCTACGGCTCCCCTAGATGGTTAACCTTGCCACTGAATATAAGTCGCTGACCCATTATACAAAAGGTACGCAGTCACAGGACAAAGCCTGCTCCTACTGCTTGTACGTACACGGTTTCAGGTTCTATTTCACTCCCCTCACAGGGGTTCTTTTCGCCTTTCCCTCACGGTACTGGTTCACTATCGGTCAGTCAGTAGTATTTAGCCTTGGAGGATGGTCCCCCCATATTCAGACAGGATATCACGTGTCCCGCCCTACTCGATTTCACTGAATGTGCGTTGTCAACTACGGGGCTATCACCCTGTATCGCCGGACTTTCCAGACCGTTCGTCTAACGCATATAAAGCTTAAGGGCTAGTCCAATTTCGCTCGCCGCTACTTTCGGAATCTCGGTTGATTTCTTTTCCTCGGGGTACTTAGATGTTTCAGTTCCCCCGGTTCGCCTCTTGCACCTATGTATTCAGTACAAGATACGTGCTTATGCACGTGGGTTTCCCCATTCGGAAATCCCAGACTCAAGTGGCTTTTACTGCCTAATCTGGGCTTATCGCAAGTTAATACGTCCTTCATCGCCTCTGACTGCCAAGGCATCCACCGTGTACGCTTAGTCACTTAACCATACAACCCCAAAGAGTTTCGCGGAGCGAATCTTGAGGATGTTGTTTAAACAACCAAAGTTGCTATCTCATTATTTGAATGAGCGAGATAGCTTTCGATTTTGCCGGACTCAATTTCTTTTTATTTTACTTTTTATAAAAGTGAAAACAAAAAGCCAAGAACACTTGAATGTGTTGTATTGGTGTTTGTCTTTAAAGACAAACATTGAGAACTTTACAAACAACAATAAATTGTTGTTTTGTCAGCTTTCCAAATTGTTAAAGAGCAATAATAGCTCGAAGCTTTCGCTTCAAAAACTATCAATCTGTGTGAACACTCATCGCAATAATCATCGTATAAGGAGGTGATCCAGCGCCAGGTTCCCCTAGCGCTACCTTGTTACGACTTCACCCCAGTCATGAACCACAAAGTGGTAAGCGTCCTCCCGAAGGTTAAACTACCTACTTCTTTTGCAGCCCACTCCCATGGTGTGACGGGCGGTGTGTACAAGGCCCGGGAACGTATTCACCGTGGCATTCTGATCCACGATTACTAGCGATTCCGACTTCACGGAGTCGAGTTGCAGACTCCGATCCGGACTACGACGCACTTTTTGGGATTCGCTCACTCTCGCAAGTTGGCCGCCCTCTGTATGCGCCATTGTAGCACGTGTGTAGCCCTACTCGTAAGGGCCATGATGACTTGACGTCGTCCCCACCTTCCTCCGGTTTATCACCGGCAGTCTCCCTGGAGTTCCCACCCGAAGTGCTGGCAAACAAGGATAAGGGTTGCGCTCGTTGCGGGACTTAACCCAACATTTCACAACACGAGCTGACGACAGCCATGCAGCACCTGTCTCAGAGTTCCCGAAGGCACCAATCCATCTCTGGAAAGTTCTCTGGATGTCAAGAGTAGGTAAGGTTCTTCGCGTTGCATCGAATTAAACCACATGCTCCACCGCTTGTGCGGGCCCCCGTCAATTCATTTGAGTTTTAATCTTGCGACCGTACTCCCCAGGCGGTCTACTTAACGCGTTAGCTCCGAAAGCCACGGCTCAAGGCCACAACCTCCAAGTAGACATCGTTTACGGCGTGGACTACCAGGGTATCTAATCCTGTTTGCTCCCCACGCTTTCGCATCTGAGTGTCAGTATCTGTCCAGGGGGCCGCCTTCGCCACCGGTATTCCTTCAGATCTCTACGCATTTCACCGCTACACCTGAAATTCTACCCCCCTCTACAGTACTCTAGTCTGCCAGTTTCAAATGCTATTCCGAGGTTGAGCCCCGGGCTTTCACATCTGACTTAACACACCACCTGCATGCGCTTTACGCCCAGTAATTCCGATTAACGCTCGCACCCTCCGTATTACCGCGGCTGCTGGCACGGAGTTAGCCGGTGCTTCTTCTGCAGCTAACGTCAAATGAATGTGCTATTAACACAACCACCTTCCTCACTGCTGAAAGTACTTTACAACCCGAAGGCCTTCTTCATACACGCGGCATGGCTGCATCAGGCTTGCGCCCATTGTGCAATATTCCCCACTGCTGCCTCCCGTAGGAGTCTGGACCGTGTCTCAGTTCCAGTGTGGCTGATCATCCTCTCAGACCAGCTAGGGATCGTCGCCTTGGTGAGCCCTTACCTCACCAACTAGCTAATCCCACCTGGGCATATCCTGACGCGAGAGGCCCGAAGGTCCCCCTCTTTGAGCCGAAGCTATTATGCGGTATTAGCCATCGTTTCCAATGGTTATCCCCCACATCAGGGCAATTTCCCAGGCATTACTCACCCGTCCGCCGCTCGACGCCGATATCGTTCCCCGAAGGTTCAGATATCTCGTTTCCGCTCGACTTGCATGTGTTAGGCCTGCCGCCAGCGTTCAATCTGAGCCATGATCAAACTCTTCAATTTAAGATTTTGTCGGCTCAATGAATACTGACTTCAAAACTACTAATGTAATTTTAAAGCTATTATCGTTCCAACAGAACGATAATGAATTGACTGTGCTGAATCCTAAGATTCAATGGTCACTTCGTATCATTGAAACCTAATTTGATACCGAGGTATCTAATTGGATTATCATCAACGAGTGCCCACACAGATTGATAGGTTTATATTTTTAAAGAGCTTTTTCTAACTTCCGATTCGCTTAGCGCCTCGTCGTTAGGGGAGCGTATCTTACGCTTTCCATTTTGATAGTCAAGAGTTTTTTAAACTTTCTTTTCTATCTCACCCGACTCGCTTTGTGACTTTCGTCTCACTCCGTGTCGGTGAGGCGGCATTATAGGGAGGTCTCAGAGTATGACAAGTGTTTTTTTAAAATTATTTTCCGTTTGGTCAAAAAGAAATCAAAACGCTGAAAATAGAATAAAATTTCAACATTTGAGTCATGTCACATCAATACGTTGGAAAAACAACAACCATATACGTAATATCTCTGTGTCTATTTTGTTAACAGATAGGCATTACTTTTTTTGCAAACTATAAAGTTGTATTCCAATATGAATTCGAATAAATCAATCTTAGCGATTGTCGCCTTGGCTGTTTTAGGCGGAATTATCTTTTCGCTGGTTCAGATCAGTTCTGCTATTAGTTTTGTTATCGGTGTTCTTTCTTGCTCTTTTATTATTAAACTTTTGGACACCAATCCAGTTGAGGAACAACACACTGATCCTTCTACTAACACGCTTTATGTCGGCAACCTACCGTATAAAGCCAATGAGTCTGATGTTAAGGAACTATTTTCTAAGTATGGGGAAGTTTTCGCTGTACGTTTAATGAAAGATAAACGAACAGGAAAAAGGCGGGGCTTCGGTTTTGTGGTCATGGCCGCTGAGGATACGCAGAGTGCCATAGACGCTTTAAATGAAAACGAATATATGCAAAGAACCCTAAAAGTGCGTATTGCTAATGATCCTAAATCGCCAGATGAAAGTGAAGGACAGGATTAAAACCTAATTCAGCTAATGCGCAATTCAACGCTCTCTCTTCCCAAGGGGGAGCTGTTGAATAAATTTCACGAACTCCTACACCCTGAGCGCTTTCTAACTCAAGCAGCGTTTGTACTCTTCGAGCAATAGCTTCTCCGGAATCAACCAACACAACATGCTCACCCAACACCTGCTGGATCTCACTCTTTATTATCGGGAAGTGCGTACAGCCCAATACTGCTACATCAATATGATGGGCAATAGGCTCAAGCACTTGCTCCAGTTCTTTTAAATCCACAACTTTACCACGCAGTTTTTCTTCAGCCATATCAACTAAGCGCGTAGAACCCAGCATTTTAACGGGTTTGCTCTGTGAAAAATCACGTACAAGATCGTGGGTATACTCTCGAGTTACAGTTGCAGGTGTTGCGATCAGGCCTACCGCTTTATTTGCAAGGTTGGACGCTGGCTTAATGGCAGGGACAACACCTACTACAGGAATATTCAGATGGGCTCTTAGTGTTGGGAGAACAATCGTACTTGCTGTATTACAAGCGATGACAACGAGGTCAATATTGTGTTCAGACACTAATTGAGTGATTAACCTCTCGACTCTTTGAATGAGAGTGTCATGTTCAAGCTCTCCATAGGGGTATGCCTCATTATCAAAGATGTAGGTGTAGTTCAGTTGAGGTAGACGAACCTCTATTTCTTTATAAACTGAAAGACCACCTACGCCGGAATCAAAGATAAGGACGTTAGCTTGATGTGACACTTGAATAATCCACTTAATTAGATGAGGCAATCATACTCAGAACGATTCTTTTGGCAATCTCTTCGCAATATAACGTTGATATGAAAAACGCTCTCCCGTTTCTATATGAGTGAGAGTAAGAGCAATTTTCCCATTAAAACTAGCGGTTTCCGTAACCAAAGTGTGAAACTCACCATTTTCACCACACGGATCAGCAGATTCCGGAAGGCTCTCGAGAAACGCGCGATCATACCACTGCCCGCAGTACCTTTTAGTAAGAGACTGACCATCGACGGTGACCACCAGCGTTTGGATACCTCGTTGTATGATTTCCATCGCCAAGTCGGTACTACTCTGCCCCATCAAGGGAAAAACACACTCCCAGCCCGCCGGTTCTATATAACTTTTTCTATACTCGGCAATACCATTACGGAACATATCACCGAAGGCAACAGCATCAATCCTTAAATCACTTTTCTGCAAAGCGTTCACAATGGACGATTGATAAATCTCGTTACTCGGGAATACCTCTGGCAACTCGATTTTTATCAGTGGAAGTCCGAGCAATTCCGACTGGAGATCTAGTACCTCAATGGGCGTCGCTTGGAATGGCACTTCATCTCGAACAAAAGTCGTATAAAGACCTACAACATGGTATTCATCGCTCTCGACCAATCTTTCAAGCGTGAGTGTTGAGTCTTTGCCACTCGACCAGCTAATAATGACGTTCTTTTTCATAGTATCCAGATAAATAAAAACCGCCCGAAGGCGGTTTGGAGGATTAGAATTGGTAAGTACCTGTCAGTACAACTTTGCGACCATCACCTGGGAAGTACGCCCCCCAGTTGTTCGCATTTGCTGCATATTTCTCATCAAATGCATTGTCCACTCTCAGACTCGCTGACCATACATCTTGTGTAAAGTTAAGAGCAATATTTCCTAACCAATACGCTGGTAACTTATCAAGACTATTCGAGGTATCGCCATCCTTGTATCGAGTCCCGGTATAAACACCCTCCACAAACAATTGCCAGTCGTAACTAATATCGTAACTAGCAAATGCTCTACCAGTATTACGAGCTACCCATGGAAGTTTTTTACCTTTGTTTGCACCATTAGAAAACTCTGCATCAACAAGATTGTATTCTATGCCAAGTAAAAGCTCTTCAGTTGCATAGATATCCCCGCTAACACTGATACCATTTCGCTCAGACTCATCAGCATTCACGTTTGCACCTGCAAAAAAACCACCAACAGGCTTAGGAGCACTGCTATCGAAAACAATCTCATCTTCTAGCTGTAGATTAAAGACATCAACCTTTAAGCTATAAACATTCTCCAAAATACCCCAACCAGCTTCAATTGATTTACCCGTTTGAGGTTTTAAACCTAATACACCCGGTGAGGTGTAAGCTTGCTCATCAATTTTAGCAAACCTAAAGTTAGTCTCTCCCCTCAGGTATACTCGCTGAGACTCGTTAATTTTGTAGTTTAGACCGAGCTCATACGCGTCTTGAGACTCAGATAATTTTTCTGCTCTAGGATAAGTATTAACATCATACAACTCGTCCTCTACAGAACTATATCTCACACCTGTTGCTAGCGTCAGGTTTGTGGTTAGCGGGTAGTTTAACTGCCCATACAAGCTATAGCTGTTCTGTTCGTTATCTCTATTTATAAAAGATGATTGATATGAGTGATCACGAACAGCCCCTTCTACACCTATTAGAGCACTTCCTTGACCAGCTTGGGTTTCAAATTGATTTTCAATATTTACTGCACCAAATAGCTGCTTACTTTTACTAGTGGTTGAGCTACCCCATGAAGAACCTGACCCAGATGTAGTATCGTAAATAACATCTGTTCCAATAATCCACTCTTCGCTTAAGTAACGTTCATATCCAACTCTAAGCGCTTTCGTAATGTCATGAGAGTAATCGGTTGGATTAGGCGAACTAGCTTGAGTTGGGTCTTGTTTATATTGTTCTTCTGTTAATGAGCCAGCATATTCACGGTTATTGTCATAATAGCTAGCCTCAGCAAAGAACTCTGTATTCTCTTGTTCGTAGTTCAGTCGGCCAAGTAAGACGCCTGTCTCACGCTTATTATGATCGCGATAATTGTCACTGTTATCTTGGCTAGCGCTAAAAAACGCGCCCCATTGTTCATTGATTCTCTTAGATACGTCAACACTACCAGCCACGGAGTCAAAGCTACCCAAACTTAGAGACGCGTTACCGCCATCTTGGTGGCCACTCTTAGTGATGATATTAATAACACCGCCTACAGCTTGATCACCGTAAAGAACACCTGCACTGCCAGACAGCACTTCTACTCGTTCAATTTGAGAGATCAAAAGAGAACTTAATTGAGGAGATGACAGGTCTTGCTTATTTAAACGGCGACCATCAACTAAAATAAGAGTATTGTGAGCACCTTGCGCACCCGTGAAGCCCCTAAGAGAGAAAACTGGGCCACTATTTGTATCAGAAACTTGGATGCCTGCACGAGCACGCAATAAGCTAGCTAAATTCTTCGCTCCACTTACAGCAATATCCTCAGAAGTAATAACTGTCACGTTAGCTGGAATGTCTTCTATAGAGTTATTAAAGGTACTTTTAGCTAAGACCACCATAGTTTCTTGGACAGAGACGTCTTGAGCAAAGGAATAGGTAGAAGGAAGCAGCGATGCCACAGCAATCGCTAAAATAGATCGGTTCATTGTATTGTCCTAAATCGCGTAAATCCTACCGAGCTTGAAGCAAAAGCTTCCAAGTGATTGAGCTCAGCTGCTGGCAGGTCTTCGGACTTAAGAGCTGTTAACCTACTAACCCGACTTCCCGCATTGGTCATCTATGCAGTGTCTTGTGGGTGTTTGTTCTCTATCACCGCTGCGCGTCAGCTCCGGGTTTTCACCGGATTCCCTTTTAGCCATCCATACTTCCAGATAGCACCAGCTTGACGCTGATACTATTAAGCTATTGATATTTTGTCTAGTTTAGATTGACATAAACTATCGTTTTTACAACGAGTAGCATAGTGAAGACCAAGCAATGCTGGACATCAGGCAAGGATTGAATAAAATCTGCGCTCTTAAACAAAACGCGCTAAGCACAGGCAACAACCCAAAGGTAATAATCATGGCGACTCTTGATGTAAATCCACAACGCTACCAAGAACAACTGGCAGAGAAAGTTGAACGTCTTAACGAGATGTTTACTCAGTACAATGTGCCAGAATTGGAAGTGTTTGAATCACCAGAGCAGCATTACCGCATGCGCGCTGAGTTCCGCGTATGGCATGAAGGTGAAGATCTTTACTACATCATGTTCAACCAAGAAACGCGTGAAAAGTACCGTGTTGACCAATTCCCTGCAGCTAGCCGTTTGATCAACGATTTAATGCCACTTCTTGTCGATGCGATGAAAGACAATGACTCACTGCGTCGCAAGCTGTTCCAAGTGGACTTTTTGTCAACATTGAGCGGTGAGATTTTGGTATCGCTGCTTTACCACCGTCAACTTGATGAAGAGTGGACTAAAAACGCAAAAGCATTAAAACAGCGTTTGAATGATGAAGGCTTTAACCTCAACCTCATTGGTCGCGCGCGTAAAATGAAGATTGTTCTTGATCGCGATTACGTGATCGAAAAGCTGGATGTAAATGGTCAACCATACATCTACCAACAGGTCGAAAACAGCTTCACTCAACCAAATGGCAAAGTAGCAGAAAAAATGCTGGAGTGGGCAGTCGACTGTACGCAGGACAGCAATGGCGACCTGCTCGAACTATACTGCGGTAACGGTAATTTCTCTCTGGCGTTGGCACAAAACTTTGACCGCGTATTAGCTACTGAGTTAGCAAAACCGTCTGTCGAGTCGGCTCAATACAACATTGCTGCGAATAAGATTGAGAACGTACAGATCCTACGCCTTTCTGCGGAAGAGTTTACCCAGGCGATTGAAGGCAAACGCGAGTTCCGCCGTCTAAAAGACGCCGGGGTAGATTTGAAGAGCTATAATTGCAACACGATTTTTGTCGACCCACCACGTGCAGGTATGGATATCGACACCTGTAAAATGGTGCAAGGATATGAGCGAATTCTGTATATCTCTTGTAACCCAGAGACACTTAAAGAAAACCTAGACGTATTGTGTGAAACACACAACGTGACACGCTTTGCCCTGTTTGACCAATTCCCATTTACCCACCACATGGAAGCGGGTGTGATGCTGGAACGCAAAGCGTAACCCATAGTTAGAATTTCTAAAGCGCTTGTAATGAGCGCTTTTTTATTGCCTTCGGAAATCAGACACTTTAAATTCGCGGCTTGAGTTCCACCACGTTGCCTTCTGGATCTTCAATATAAGTAGAGCGTCCAAATCCTTGCGCGCCGTATCTTGTCTCGAACTCCGTCACTTCAATATTGTGTTTGTTTAAATAACGAATGAGCTCTTTTTCTTCAACCGCCTCTATTTGAAGACAAAAATGGTCGAGGTTACGTCCATTTTGTGTGGGCGCTTTACCTCCGAGCTTGCCCAACTCACTATCAACTGAGACTAAATCAATAATCGAATCTCCAGCTCTTAGCTGAGTCAATCCGAGTTCTGGTAGTTCTCGCTCTACAGGGCAACCCAACACATTTTGGTAAAAATAGAGCATCGCGTTGATATCCGATGTTCGGAGTACAATGTGGTCGATAGATTTTACCTCTATCATGTCTTCCCTCCTATTTGAGCGGTATGTGCACAATTATAGGTTGTTGAGCTTCAACAGTAACAATGCCAGACCTTTCACGACATGGCACTATAAACAAAAAGGTCCAGCGATTAAGCCAGACCTTCTCTTAACTATTAATAATAGGATTACTGAGTTTAGTCAGTCTGAGCTTTGCGCTCCATAAAACCAACTTTCTTACCTATCCATGCCAATAGACCTAAAGTCACGAAAATAGCAAACATGTTAGAGCCAGCTTCTGGGTACTGCGCTTTAATAAACGCTGAGTGGCCAAATGCGCCGACGAAAAAACATGCCAAGCCAACTAGAGGGATATCCTCAGAGACTGGCTTACTTAGATACTCTTGGTAAAGTGCTTGTACAGCAAGGACTAAAGCGATCAGTGGAAAAATTGAGAAAGATACGTCGCTCATGGTCAGCCATGACAACATAGCATCACCACAGATACCAGCAATAACAGCCAGTACTAGCGTTTTCTTCTCAGAACCACGATCAACTTGGTTTGTTTCATTAGACATTAATCTATCCCACCTTTTAATCGGTTACGTTCACGTTCTTTGCGATACCAATAAGCCCCTTTGGCTATCACTCGCAATTGCATTATTAGACGCTCGGCGAGTTCATCACGCGCGCGCCTTTCTAAATCTAAAGCTTCTGCACCAGAGCTGAATACTAGAGTGACGGAGGCTTCTGCTTGTATAAACGCTTCTTCACGTGTCATCCCTGTGCCGATTAAATACTCGGTCAATTCCGCTGCAAAGTGTTGGATTTCTCTTGCTACCGCAGCACGAAACTCAGCTGATGTGCCCGAGCGCTCGCGAAGCAATAGTCGAAATACGTTAGGACTACTTTCGATGAATTCCATAAAAGTTTCAACTGAAGTCCGAATCACACTGCCTTCTTTGACAATACGCTGACGAGCCTGACGCATCAACTGACGAAGGAGTAAACCACCTTCATCAACCATGGTTAGACCAAGCTCATCCATATCTTTGAAATGTCGATAGAATGATGTTGGCGCAATCCCCGCTTCGCGTGCAACTTCACGCAAACTCAGATTTGAGAAACTTCTGTCGGCACTCAATTGACTAAAAGCGGCATCAATCAAACTACGGCGCGTTTTCTCTTTCTGCTGTGCGCGGATTCCCATGGGTTTCATCTCAACTCATCTACTGCTTGTTTTGGTAGCCCTAAATATACAACGATTGGCTTAAGTAGATAACCCAAAAATCACTGAGTGTGACTACTGAGAGGCAATTAAACCGAGTTAGCATCAATTTTCAATCTTTTCGCCTCTAATTAGAGACACACAGCATACCCTTTATTGTAATTGTATGATTCTACGTGATCCGTTCGACTCTCTAGTATGGTTTTCTTTTACCGCCTTGACAAATCAGTTAAAATCTCGATAAAGCAATGTTAAGAATATATAACAAGGATAAGACTATGGCGGTGAGTAACCACTTTGATGTAATCGTTATTGGTAGTGGTCCCGGAGGTGAAGGGGCTGCAATGGGATTAACCAAAGCCGGTCTAAACGTCGCCATTGTAGAAAAAGAAAGTAGTGTCGGTGGCGGTTGTACCCACTGGGGAACCATTCCATCGAAATCATTACGTCATGCGGTTAGCCGTATTATCGAGTTTAATAGCAACCCCCTTTTCTGCAATAACAACACCAGCATCCATTCAACGTTCTCCAACATTCTTGGGCACGCTAAAACGGTTATCGATAAGCAAACTCGTCTGCGCCAAGGATTCTATGACCGTAACCACTGCAGCATGATTTTTGGTACGGCGCGCTTCACAGACAAGTACACTATCGCGGTTACACAAAGTGATGGTACGGATGAGCTTTACAGCGCTGATCGATTTGTTATTGCAACGGGCTCACGACCATACCAGCCTAGTGACGTGGACTTCCTTAACGAACGTATCTACGACAGTGACTCTATCCTTAACCTAAAGCACGACCCTCGCCACATCATCATTTATGGTGCAGGCGTGATTGGTTGTGAATACGCGTCGATCTTCCGTGGTTTGGGTGTTAAGACGGATTTAATCAATACGCGCGATCGCTTGCTGTCGTTTCTTGATAACGAAGTGTCAGACGCGCTCTCTTATCACTTCTGGAACAGTGGTGTCGTCATTCGTAATGATGAGACCTATGAAAAAATCGAAGGCACCGAAGATGGCGTCATCGTACACCTACAGTCCGGCAAAAAGATGAAGGCCGACTGCCTGCTGTACGCGAATGGCCGTACAGGTAACACCGACAAGCTAAACCTTAGTGCTGTTGGCCTAGAAGCTGACTCTCGCGGCCAACTAAAAGTCGACGGCAACTACCAAACAGAAGTTGAGCACGTCTACGCCGTTGGCGACGTTATTGGTTACCCAAGTCTAGCAAGTGCCGCTTATGACCAAGGCCGCTTTGTGGCTCAAGCAATCAACAAAGGACAAGCAGACGGTCATCTGATCGAAGATATTCCAACGGGCATTTACACCATTCCGGAAATCAGCTCTGTGGGTAAAACAGAGCAGGAACTGACGGCGGCGAAAGTCCCTTACGAAGTCGGACGTTCGTCGTTCAAACACTTGGCTCGCGCACAGATTGCAGGTAAAGACATCGGCAGCTTGAAGATTCTGTTCCACCGCGATACCAAAGAGATTCTCGGCATTCACTGTTTCGGTGAGCGTGCAGCGGAAATCATCCACATCGGTCAGGCGATAATGGAGCAAAAAGGCGAAGCGAATACGATAGAGTACTTCGTCAATACTACCTTCAACTACCCAACCATGGCCGAGGCGTATCGCGTAGCAGCGTTGAATGGTTTGAACCGTTTGTTCTGATAAATAACCAATAGAAAAAGCCGCAGCCCAATCGAGCTGCGGTTTTTGTTTCTACAGATTCTATTTATTGAGGTGCTTAGCGTGAAACGCCAAATGCTCGTCAATGAAGCTAGAGATAAAGTAGTAGCTGTGATCGTAGCCCGGTTGCATTCTCAGTTTGACATCCGAGCCATGCACTTGAGCCGCAGCGAGTAACGCCTCCGGTTTCAACTGTTCTACCAAAAACCCGTCGGCATCACCTTGGTCAACAAGAATAGGTAATTCGGCTTTTGCCTGCTTGAGTAACTCGCTGGCGTCGTACTGCTGCCAAGTCGAGAAGTCGCTGCCTAGATAAGCATTAAACGCTTTTTGTCCCCAAGGACACTGCATTGGATTGCTAATTGGGCTAAACGCCGAGATTGAGCGATACGCCGCAGCATTTTTCAAACCAATGGTCAGTGCGCCATGTCCACCCATACTGTGACCAGAAATCGACTTTAATTCCGATACTGGGAAGTTAGCTTCTATCAAAGCGGGTAGCTCTTGCGTCACGTAGTCGTACATCTGGTAATGGCGAGACCAAGGTTCTTGCGTCGAATTTAAATAAAAGCCCGCGCCTTTTCCTAAATCGTAACCTTCATCATCCGCGACATCATCACCGCGAGGGCTGGTATCTGGTGCAACTATCGCAATGCCAAGCTCTGCTGCTTTACGAAACGCCCCTGCTTTTTGCATGAAGTTTTCGTCAGTACAGGTTAATCCAGATAGCCAATACAGCACAGGTACAGGATTGGATTTAGTCGCGTTTGGCGGTAAAAAAATCGCAAATCGCATATTGCAGTTAAGCACGGCTGAATCGTGAGTATACTGCTTATGCCAACCACCAAAGACTTTGGCTTGGCTAACGTTTTCAATCGTCATGAGTTGTCCTTCAAAGAATAATAATCAAATACAAAGTTGGCTTCCCCTCAAGGAAGCCAAAGCGGATTACTTATCCATGTGGACAACAGATCGGATACTCTTACCTTCGTGCATTAGGTCAAACGCTTTGTTGACGTCTTCTAAGCCCATAGTGTGAGTGATGAACTCTTGCAGGCCAAACTCACCTGCCATGTAACGGTTTACGATTTCTGGAAGCTCAGAGCGGCCTTTTACGCCACCAAATGCGCTACCACGCCAAACTCGACCCGTCACTAATTGGAATGGACGCGTTGAGATCTCTTGGCCTGCACCAGCAACACCGATGATGACTGACTCACCCCAACCTTTGTGACAACATTCCAGTGCTTGACGCATCACGTTGACGTTACCGATACACTCGAATGAGTAATCCACACCGCCGTCCGTCATTTCAACGATCACTTCTTGGATTGGTTTGTCGAACTTCTGTGGGTTGATCACGTCAGTCGCACCAAGTTGCTTCGCTAGATCGAACTTGCTTTCGTTGATATCGATGCCAATGATGCGGCTCGCGCCAGCCATGCGTGCACCGATGATCGCAGATAGACCGATACCACCCAGACCGAAGATCGCAACTGTTGCGCCCTCTTCAACCTTAGCTGTATTAAGTACCGCGCCCATACCCGTAGTGACACCACAACCTAGAAGACACACTTCTTCTAAAGGCGCTGCTTTGTTGACTTTTGCCAGTGATATTTCAGGCAAAACCGTGTACTCAGAGAAGGTCGAGCAACCCATGTAGTGGTAGATGGTTTCACCGTTGATCGAGAATCGGCTTGTGCCGTCCGGCATTAGACCTTTACCTTGTGTTTCTCGCACTGCCTGACAAAGGTTAGTTTTACCAGATTTGCAGAACTTACATTCACCACACTCAGCGGTGTACAGCGGAATCACATGGTCGCCGACTTCTACGCTTGTCACACCCTCACCGACCATCTCAACAATACCGCCACCTTCATGACCTAGAATTGCTGGAAAGATACCTTCTGGGTCATCGCCTGAAAGCGTAAATGCATCAGTGTGGCAAACACCAGTAGCAACGATGCGAACAAGAACTTCACCTTTTTTCGGAAGCTGAACATCAACCTCTTCCATTTTTAGTGGTTCGCCAGCCGCCCATGCAACCGCTGCTTTAGACTTAATCGACTTTTGACCTGGTTTAATATCAAGTGCCATTGGATTTTCCTTTTCAAACGTAGGGTTAGATTTGACGCAACCTCTTATCCACGCCTTCTCTGAGTTGGTATAAGCGTAGTTGAGGATCAAAGTCATCGCTGCGTCATTTTGTTGGTATCCATTCTAAACGCTTTCATTTAGATGATAATCCCATCAGATTGAAAATGATTTTTACATATGTGTAATAATAAAAACCGAGCCATATTGGACTCGGTTTAAAGACATTGAACGGTTAAGCAAAAAATTCATCCCTTCAACATTGGTAGTAGAGGAATACTGTAAGGAAGATAAAATAACACTCGCTCGTACACGCGAGGATACCGGTGATCATTCCGATCGAACGCGATCTATGTAGTAATAGTGTCGATACAGATCACCAACGAAGCTGAACAACCACTGGGGTTAATCTCTCTTTAACCCGGTATATCTTCGTCAACCATCGCTGCCATAACTTCCAACGACCACACTCATTACCCAACGGCGAATAGGTTTTTACTGATCGTGCCCAAGGCAGATATCCCAGAACAGTGTCTCCCGGCGCTTGATAGCCATGGGCATATTGTCCTGATCCCATCTTCTGACCAAGCTTAGAGCGTGTTAAATCTCCCGCTAATACCAAGCACGCCCGAGCGCTTTCGAAATGGCAGCCCAAAGCCTGCACAAATTGAGCGACTTGACGCTCATCACAATCCAACAACGCGAGCTCGCACACAATCATCACTGGCGCTTTGTCGGGTATCGGTAATGAATTTAGCCATTCAATTTCATTCACGCTGCCACATAAGTGATGGTAACGCTCACTTCGGTGGAAGAGCTTTTGCCGCCACAATAGGTTTTCTGTTACGTCCAATTCAATCCAGTTGCATCGCCCATTATCAACGCGGTAAAAACGCGTATCTAACCCAGCACCGACATTAATAATCCATCCGTCAGGGTTGCATTTGATGAACTGGGATACTTGCAGATCGCAGAGTTGGGTGAGCGTGACATGCAATAGTTGTTTTTGGTCAATGTCCCCAGAAAGGCACTCAGGCGCTAAATGGCAGCGCTGACACGCGCGAGCGGCGATAGGATCATAAACTAAGCCATTGTCGACTAAGCTTTCTCGACTACGAAGCCATAGCGGCTGAAAAAGATTCGCAGGGATTTGGTAGCGATGTAGGGGAGTTTTAGAGGCAGCAACCATTATCATCTTCCTTCCGTAGTGATGGAGAAAGATGATAATGAATATCAATTACAACATCAAGATAAATGAGAATCTATCTCATGTATTAATTACATCCAGTCAGTATTACGAATAATACCAACGGCTAATCCTTCTATAGTTAGGTGCTGGCAAGTCAAATCAACTTTGATCGGTTCAAACTCTTCGTTTTCTGCATGAAGAAGTACTGTCGAACCTTTGCGCTCAAGGCGCTTCACCGTCACATCATCATCAACACGAGCGACAATGACCTGACCATCACGAACATCTTGAGTCTTATGAACGGCTAGCAAGTCACCGTCCATAATGCCGATGTTTTTCATGCTTTCACCGTTTACACGCAGCAAAAAGTCAGCCTGAGGCTTAAACATACCAGGATCAACTTGGTAATGTGTTTCGACATGTTCTTGAGCCAAGATAGGCTCCCCCGCAGCGACTTGACCAATAAGTGGTAGCCCTTGATCATCATTAGCTGCGTCTTCCAGCAATATACGGATACCGCGTGACGCGCCCGGTATGATTTCAATGGCTTGTTTACGTGCAAGGGCTTTTAGGTGCTCCTCTGCTGCATTCGCAGAACGAAAGCCGAGTTCACGCGCAATCTCGGCGCGCGTAGGTGGCATACCTGTGTCATCAATTTTACTTTTGATCAGATCAAATACTTGTTGCTGGCGTGGCGTTAACGGCTTCATAAGTCACCTGTCTTTTTATACAGTTAACTGTGAGTATATCCAGTAATCAATAAAATGAAAAGACTATTGCTGCTTTTTTGATTAGCAGCCTGTTTTCGCTATAGAAATAAGATCTCTACCCAAACATAGCCAGCAAGTAGCATGGTGACCATCACAGCGGCAGAACCTATATCTTTGGCTCGTCCAGACAACTCATGTTGCTCTGTTCCTATACGATCGACGACAGCCTCTACTGCACTATTCACTAACTCGGCAAACAGCACCAGAACAACAGTAGCAATCAGTAAAATTCGCTCCACCTGAGTGACGTCTATTAATACCGCAGCAGGGATCATGATCAGCGCGAGTAGAACCTCTTCTCTGAATGCGGCCTCGTTTCGAAATGCTGCCTTTAATCCTTGGCAAGAGTAGCGAGTGGCATTAAGAACGCGTTTATATCCATGTAGTGTTTTTCTAGACACGAAAACTCTCTTTTAAAATAGTGGTGTGAAAAAATCAGACTATATTGGCGCATTCATAGTCAATTAGAGGTAAAAGGTTCGACCAGTTTCTGATATCCTTGCAAACTAAAAATATCTGCTCTAAGTCAACTCTGTACAGCATGTTGGAACAGACGAGACACTCGCCATTTATCTATTTTGAGGCTCAGAAGCTTTATGTCTTCCGGACAATCATTTTCTAGTTCATTACTAAAATTGCCGTTATCGGTACTTGTGAAAGGAACCGCCATTCCAGCGAATCCTATTGACGACCTTAGTATTGATATCAGTAAGCCTATTATATATGCACTTCCTTACCGCTCAAATGTTGACCTCGTCACACTACAAAAGCAGGTTTTAGAGTTAGGTCTACCCGATCCTTTTGAGCCTGTTGAAATTAACGGTAAATCTTTTAAACGCTTTGTCTTTACGACATCTCGCGATACAGTGATGCGCAAAGATCAAAACACCCCGAGTGAGTCGATTGCGCTATTCTCGGAACTGCTTGAATTGCATAAGCTTGATACAGAGCTCGATGTTCAAGTCATTCCGACGACAGTCCTTTGGGGACGTAAACCAGGTAAAGAAAGTCAGAATAAACCGTACTTGCAATCATTAAATGGTCCGCAAAAAGCTAAGGCGGTCTTCCTTTCAGGACGTGACTGCTTGGTACGCATTAGCCCAGTGGTATCACTTCGCTACATGGCGGACTCCCACGGCACAGACGCGTCAATTGCGCACAAGCTTGCGCGTGTTGCACGTATCCACTTCTCTCGCCAAAAGCTAGCCGCGTCAGGCCCAAATCTGCCAAGCCGTCAGGCACTGTTCAATCGTTTAATGAAATCCAAAGCGATTGAAAAAGCGATCGAAGATGAATCAAAAGCGAAAAACATTTCAATAGAGAAAGCACGTAAAGAAGCTCAAGACATCATGGATGAGATTGCCGCTGATTTCTCTTATTCATTAGTAAAAAATGGCGATCGCATTCTTAGTTGGTTATGGAACCGTATTTATCAGGGGTTGAATATCAACAACGCCTCAACTGTGAGAAAACTGGCGCAAGACGGGCACGAAATTGTGTATGTGCCATGTCACCGTAGCCATATGGACTATCTATTGTTGTCATACGTTCTGTACCACGAAGGGATGGTTCCACCACATATTGCAGCGGGCATTAACCTTAACTTCTTCCCAGCGGGTCCAATTTTCCGTCGCGGCGGAGCGTTCTTTATTCGCCGCAGCTTCAAAGGCAATAAGCTTTACTCGACAATTTTCCGTGAGTACCTTGCTGAGCTATTTGCAAAAGGCTACTCAGTTGAGTATTTCAGCGAAGGTGGTCGTTCACGTACTGGTCGCCTACTTCAAGCGAAAACTGGCATGCTGGCCATGACCATCCAAGCAATGTTACGCGGCCTAAACCGCCCAGTGACGTTAGTTCCGGTCTATATCGGTTACGAGCATGTAATGGAAGTGGGCACTTACGCGAAAGAGCTGCGTGGTAAGCGCAAAGAGAAAGAAAACGCAGGTCTGGTACTGCGCACTATTCGCAAACTGCGTAACTTTGGTCAGGGCTACGTGAACTTTGGCGAACCTATCCCGCTGAATCACTACCTAAATGAGCACGCTCCAGAGTGGACGAAAGACATCGATCCAATGGGTGCCAGCAAACCACAATGGCTCAACCCAGTGGTCAATGGCTTGGCCACTAAGATGATGACCCACATTAATGATGCGGCGGCGACTAATGCACTCACGTTATGTGCCACAGCTCTGTTGGCGTCACGTCAGCGCGCGTTGTCTCGTGACAGCTTAGTGAATCAAATTGATTGCTATCTCTCTCTACTGAAGAATGTTCCGTATTCATCAACCTATACGGTTCCAGAAGAAGATGCTGAAGCCTTGGTCAAACACGCCGAGTCGTTAGATAAGTTTGTTATTGAGTCTGACAGTATTGGCGAAATTGTTTCGCTGGATCGCAACCAGTCAATATTGATGACTTACTATCGCAACAACATCATTCACCTATTCGCATTGCCATCTTTGATTGCGCAAATGTTGGTTCGATATCAGCAATTGCCACTCGATCAAATCAAAGCCAATGTGGCACTGGTTTATCCATTCCTTAAACAAGAGCTGTTTTTAAGTATTGAGGAGAGCAAACTAGGTGAACTGATGGAAGCGTATATTGAAGAATTAGCGCACCAAGGAGCGGTGACGATTGATGACCAAGAAAATGTCTCTATAAACCAAGCCAACACACAAGTATTAGTATTGCTTGGTCACACGATTACGGAAACCCTGCAGCGTTACTCCATTGCGCTGAATCTGTTGGTCACCAACCCAGAGCTTGGCAAGTCCGACCTAGAGCAAAAAAGCCAAGAAATTGCTCAGCGCCTTGGACGCTTACACGGTATCAATGCGCCAGAGTTCTTCGACAAAGGCGTTTTTTCGGCCATGTTTACCACTCTGAAACAGCAAGGTTACCTAGACAAAGATGGCAACTGTGACACGGACAAAAGTGCCACTCTGGCTAACCTGCTTTACTCAATGCTCTATCCTGAGGTTCGCCTAACCATCAAAGAAAGCATCTGTCAGGCAACAGAGCCAGAAAGTAAAGAATCGTAATCACTCTGAATAAGAATAAAAAAGGGCATCCACGGATGCCCTTCTTACTTATTGTTCAATCATAAAAACGCAATTAACAATCCAATGGTGACAACCATTCCGACGTAATTATTATTAAGGAACGCTCTGAAACACAACTCTCGCTCTCGATGACGAATCAGATGTTGCTGGAAGACAAACAGAGCACCCGCAATGAGCAAACTCCAATAGTAGCTTGCACCTAGCTCGTACCACATACCTAAATAAATAAGCATCGCCAGTGTAATCAGTTGCAACGCTCCAATGATCATCTTGTCGAAACGGCCAAACAAGATTGCTGTCGACTTAATACCAATCTTCAGATCATCATCTCTATCAACCATGGCATATTGCGTATCGTATGCAATTGTCCACAGTGCATTAACGACGAAGACAAACCATACCATCATTGGTAGTTCATTCGACTGCGCCGCCCACGCCATAGGAATCGCCCAGCTAAATGCAAGACCAAGAAACAGCTGAGGAAGATGAGTAAAGCGTTTCATGAAAGGGTAGATAAAGGCTAAGACAATTCCCGCAAAAGAGAGTTGTATCGTCAGCGTATTCATTGTCAGCACTAACAGAAATGAAGCAATGCCTAACACCAAAAACAGCCCAATTGCTTCTTTCGAGGTCACCCTACCTGATGGCAATGGACGCTGAGCCGTTCGCTTAACATGGCCATCCACTTTTCGATCTGCAAAATCGTTAATCACACAACCTGCCGCACGCATAAAGATCACACCCAGAATGAACACAATCAAAATTTTAAGGTCCGGCACACCTTCCGCTGCCAAAATCAACGCCCAAAACGTTGGCCATAACAAAAGCAAAGTGCCGATTGGCTTGTCCATCCTCATTAATTGCCAATAAGCGTGTGCTTTGTCAGCAGTCATTCATTTTCTCCTTGTGTGTATATCGGTGCGGTCGGCAAAAACAATTCAGCAACCAGCATGGGTTTGTGGTTCATCCATAACCGAGAGCGACGTGCCAGCATCTTCCCGTCTGGCGTTTCAGCCCACCCCACTTGCAAGGCGTCTCGCTTTACGTTGTCGGTGCTGAACACAGTGAGACCCAAAGGAATATCCCCTTGCTGAGATAAATCATGCTGCTGATCTTGCATCGAAGACTGAGGGATCAAGGTTCTTCCCAAAACCCAAGCTTCGCCATCCCCTTTAAGGACAACTTTGCGCAGCAAACAAGATTCGCGTGCTAACAGCTCGATCTCTTGAGCGTTGAGCTTTTCCGCTTTGACAATTTTATTGTGCACGAGATCGACGGTCAGGTCTTGGCAGTAAGTTTTTAATAATCGCGATAACGACCCTTGTTCCTTCGCCCACTTTTCAGAAATTTGGCTCGGAAACACAAAGTCTGCTGGGTCTTGCCAACTTACTTGGCGTAGCGCAGATAAATAAAGCGCAATCAATTGATTCATATTAATATTCAATAAGTCGCTCTATCGTCGTAGAATAAAGCTTCGCTCTGAAGTGTTAACCACTCCATCGAGTACTTAACGCATTTTGATTACAAATAGATGCTCTATTGTAACAAGAGTATGGCGATTCGAGTATCGTGATTGGAAGAAAGAAAAGTTATAAATATGATGAAACGTTACCTAACCCAAATATTTACCGTTTGGGCAATGTTGATGAGCCTTCCATCCATAGCGTTAGCGGAGGGAGAACAAGTCCCGCAGTTGGCGTATTTCACACTTGAACCAGATCTGACGACTAACTTTTACACTAAAGGTAAAAAGCTAGGGTACATCCAAGTGCGAATTGATGTGATGGTCGCAAGCGAAGCTGATCTTGCGGTAATTGAGCTACATCAACCTTTAATTCGAGATGCAGTTATCGAGCTGCTGGGGCAACAATCTGAAGATACGATAACGTCACTAGCAGGCCGTGAAGATTTACGTAAAATCTTAGTTGAAAAACTCAATGCTTCACTACTACCGGAAACGGGCAAAACCGTCATCGCAGATTTGCTGTTTACCAAGTATTTATATCAACAATAAAACCAGCTACAAATCCAGTACATCGTAAAAATAAAAACAGCGGCCGAAACCGCTGTTTTTATTTGTATTTCGCTTTACTGGCGTCGAACAACCCAATAACGATACCCGAAATTAGCCCGACCAAATGCGCCGTGTTTGCTATCGCCATAAACGGCTGAATAAAACCAAGAACAAGCCAAACGAGCATAAAGCCTATGATAGGCTTTGGCATACTCAATCCAATTTGTGGCGCTTTATAGCCAAGCATCCATAAATAGCCGACGAGTGCGTACACTACCCCAGACAATCCGCCAAAATTTGCGCCTTCGACCCAGGACTGACCAGCCCCAGAAAATGCAGCGGAAACGACAAACAATTGCAGCAGCTTTTTAGAACCAAGGCGCTGCTCTATGTCACCACCGAGTTGCCACCACCAAAGCAAGTTGAACGCAATATGCATAACAGAAAAGTGTAAAACCGCATGGCTCAACCAACGCCAAAGTTGCCACTCCTGCCCCGAAGATGCTGGAAAATGCAAAGCTGAGAACACAGCGTTGCTCGCTCCGATTTGCAATAAAACAAAGATCGCACTACAAATCGCCATAATCGCGAGGGTAAACGGACCAGCTTTTGCCTTTACCATTGCCATCATACTTGGAGACTCGTAACTGAAATTGCTTGTACGCGTATCAGCCATATCCCAAGACGCCGCTTGATACTTAGTTGCGGTGGGGTTTGCTAAGAAATGCTCTAGCTCCGCTTCTACCTCAATTCTGTACTGCTCATCGCCAAGCCAAAGCGCGAACTGACCACCACCCTCAGGCATCATCTGGATATCAATATGACGAGAGGCCATATAGTCAATAAACGCTTGAGCCATACGAGGATTCGATAAAGTGATCAGTCTTACCATAAATTCATCCTAAGGAGTGTTGGATTCAATCGGTAACTCAGCTCTTTGCCAAGCTTCAAAGCCACCATCTACACTATACACCTGCTCAAAGCCTTGGTTAACCAAATATTGAGCAGCACCTTGGCTGCTGATTCCGTGGTAGCACATCACCAAAACAGGCTGTTCAAATTCAACCTCGTCCATAAAACTCACAATCGAGTCATTGGTTAAGTGAAATGCGGATGTCGGATGAGCCACTGCAAAAGATTGTGGGTCACGGATATCAACCAATCGTGCTTCACCTTGCTCTAGCAGTGCCTGAGCAGCAGTAACATCTATATGTTGGAACTGGTCCATTTGTGTCTCTCTAGATACTTAATTATGTGCTGCCATTGTAACCTATCCAGTGCTTACAAAGTACACTGGGTTAATATGGTTATCCACCATGGTTTATTTTTTCACCATCTGTGGATAATGTTGTGGATTGCGTTGATAAAGTGGTTTTATAAAAATGGATCCACTATATGTAGTGATGATCCTTATTTTTTTGTGTGTAAATAAGAAAGTATCCCCACGCCAAAACGAAAGGCAAGGCCTTTATTCACCCTGTTTTCTGACAGATAGCAAAGAAATTTATCACAGAGTTATCCACAGAATGCCATGTTCGTTACGATCCACAAATGCACTAGTTAAAATCAATATCTGATCACAAACAAAAAAGCCGAGACCCTATTGATCTCGGCTTTTAAACATTCAAACTTGCAGACGCTTAGAAATCGCCTACTGCAGTTTTCAATTTCTTCATCGCATTCTTTTCAAGCTGGCGAATACGCTCAGCAGACACACCATACATTTCGGCTAATTCTTGCAGTGTTGCTTTTGTATCATCTAGCCAGCGAGAACGGACAATGTGCTGGCTCCGTTCGTCTAAGCTCGCAAGAGCCAAACTCAAACGATTATTGGTATGTGCTTCCCAGTTATCCGCTTCAATATTGTCAGCCACGTCCGAAGATTTATCTTCTAAATACAGCATTGGTGCAGTGTAAGACGATACTGAGTCATCATCGTCACTTGGCATCTCAAACGTTGCATCCTGAGCCGCTAAGCGCGATTCCATTTCTCGTACTTCAGAAGGCTCAACACCGAGTTCTCTCGCCACGGTCTCTACTTCACCGTTATTGAACCAACCTAAACGCTTCTTTGATTTACGAAGGTTGAAGAACAATTTTCGTTGAGCTTTGGTTGTCGCAATTTTTACGATGCGCCAATTGCGGAGTACATACTCGTGGATCTCAGCTTTGATCCAGTGAACAGCAAATGAGACAAGACGCACGCCCACTTCTGGGTTAAAGCGTTTTACCGCCTTCATTAGACCAATATTACCTTCTTGGACTAAGTCGGCCATAGGTAGACCATAACCAGAATAACCACGAGCGACATGCACAACAAAACGTAGGTGCGAAAGGATCAAACCTTTTGCCGCCTCAATTTCACCGTCGTAATGTAGTCTTTCAGCAAGTCCACGCTCCTCATCAGCGGTCAGCATAGGGTAACTGTTCACTGTGCGGATATAGCTGTCTAAGCTATCTTGTGTAACTACTGCCATTGGATATGCTTGGTTAGCCATTCAGTTCCTCATCAATCTCTGATCTGGAGTATTTTTAACCTATCAATCTTGAACTCAAAATGAACAAGATTCAAGCTAAGGAAGTCATTATGCATAAACATGTCGTTTACACAATACATCATTAAACTCTAGCTTTTAAATTTTACACCGGTAAGACACACGTAATTTAAACTGGTTCAATTTCTTTTAAATGACGCTGAGCAGACACTTTCGCTGCGAGGCAGCCAAGGAATGTACCTAACATCAACAATAATAAACTTTCATCCCAGTTAAGGCCTACAAGCCTGAAGTGACTATCATAAAGTAATGCGAGCTTCTCGACACTGGTGTTAAGCAAAACTGTGATTACTGCTGTAACCACCCATGCCAATAGCGCACCAAGTAACCCAAACCACATGCCCGAATAAAGATAAGGACGCAGAATAAAGCTGTTGGTTGCACCAATAAGCTTCATGGTTTGGATTTCATCTTTATTCGCCAGAACGTTAAAGCGCAGAGTATTACCAACGATCAAAAACACCGAGCCTAGCATCAAAATCGATAGCGTGATGACTATGCCACCCACCAAATTTTTTATTGCATCTAAACGCGCTAGCCAATCTTCATCCAATCGAACATCGGTAATGTCGTCTTCTGCCCTAACTTTGCTCGCAAGTTGCTGAATCGCTAGCTTGTCTTCTGAACTCGGAGTGATCACTAACACACCTGGAAGCGAATAGTCATCCAGTAGCGAGATTGCTTGTTCAAACCCAGAGTATTGGCTTAAATCATCCAGCCCTTGCTGGGGGGAGATATACTCGACTTTGGCTACTTCAGGCATGGTCTCTAGGTTGTCCTTGATAACCATGATTCTCGCCTCAGATGTTTGCTCAGCAACATAGCCACTAATCTGAGATGGGCTGGTCACATGAGATGAAGCTACCGATAAGTTTTTCCCCAACAAGTACAAAGCCGATGGCATCGCTAGCGCCAATGAAATAACGGCTAAGGTTAGTAAGTTACCTAATGGTCGTTGAGCCAACGCAACCAAAGCCACTTTCGCTTGTTTGAAATGAACCGTTAAAAAGTTGTCTCGTTTAACACGATTAGCAGTACGCCCTTTAGTGGGTTTTCGGTTACGAGTATTAGTGGCCATAGCCTTCCACCTCACTTAAAAAGCCCTGGTTCAATTCTAGATGACGGTACTGTGGGCGAGTGTTCACTAACCCTAGATCGTGCGTAGCCAAAAGGATTGTCACACCCGCTCGGTTAAACTCTTCAAACAAGTTCAAAACACGACTTGAAAGCTCAGGATCTAAGTTGCCCGTCGGCTCATCGGCCAGTAACAAAGTCGGACGATTCACAACAGCACGTGCGATCCCCACCCTTTGCTGCTCACCACCAGAAAGTTGGCTGGGTAAGCACTTTGCTTTATCCAACAAGCCAGTTTTGTCCAAAGCGGCCGAGACTCGTCGTTTAATCTCATTTTCTGATATCGATTCGATACGCATTGGCAGCGCAACGTTATCGTACACAGAACGGTCCATCAGCAAGCGATGATCCTGAAATACGATACCGATATTACGGCGCAAAAACGGAATATCTTTACTCGGGATACGGGTAATGTCGTGATCATTAAAGCTAATCTTGCCATCTGTTGGACGTTCTATTGCACAAATTAACTTAAGTAGAGTACTTTTTCCGGCTCCAGAGTGGCCACCTAGAAAAGCCATTTCACCACGTTTAAGATGAAAATCGACTTTTTGCAGTGCCTGACGGCCACCACGGTACGCTTTACTAACTTGCTGAAACTTTATCACCCGCTATTCCTCTTACCGAGCCACTTTTAGTCTTCGCGACTAAACAATGCGTCAATAAATTCTTGAGTTTCAAATGGACGTAAATCATCAATCCCTTCGCCAACACCAATATAGCGAATTGGAATCTGGAACTGATCTGCAAGTGCGAAAATAACACCACCTTTAGCAGTACCATCGAGCTTAGTCAGGGTAATACCTGTTAACGGAGCAACATCGCTAAATAGTTTGGCTTGGCTAATTGCGTTTTGCCCTGTCCCCGCATCAAGCGTAAGCATGATTTCGTGTGGAGCCGAGTTATCAACCTTCTTCATTACGCGGACAATCTTACGTAACTCTTCCATCAAGTTCGCTTTGTTCTGTAAGCGGCCTGCGGTATCGGCGATGACAACATCAATGCCTTTTGCTTTTGCCGACTCAATCGCATCGTAAATCACTGATGCACTATCCGCACCTGTGTGTTGCGCCACCACAGGAACGTTGTTGCGCTCGCCCCAAACTTGCAATTGCTCTACTGCTGCAGCACGGAACGTATCGCCAGCCGCCAGCATCACAGACTTACCTTCTGCTTGGAATTGCTTCGCTAATTTACCAATGGTAGTGGTTTTACCTACACCATTTACGCCAACCATCAGGATCACATAAGGTGCTCTCGTGCAATCGACTTCAAGTGGCTGCTCAACTTTAGACAGAATGTCTGCCATTTCTTCTTTTAGCAGGCCATACAAAGCTTCACCATCTTTCAATTGTTGACGAGACGCTTTTTCCGTCAGGTTTTCGATGATCTTGAGCGTAGTATCCATGCCAACATCGGCAATAAGTAGCTGCTCTTCCAATTCTTCAAATAGGTCATCATCGATCTGCTTGCCTTTAAACAAGCCAAAGAAACCCGCGCCAATGTTCGCCTTGGTACGAGCTAAACTGCGTTTCAACCGTGCGAAGAAGCTCTCAGTTGGTTTCTCTTGTTCTACCGCGCGAGGTTCTGGCGTTGGCTCTGGCTGAACCTCTACTACCTCAGCCACTTCTGCTTCTGCTTCTGCTTCTGCTTCTGCTTCTGCTTCTGCTTCTGCTTCTGCTTCTGCTTCTGCTTCTGCTTCTGCTAATTTAGTGTTTTCGTCTTGTTGAGGCTCTTCAACTGCTTGCGCTTCTTCTGCGACTTCTTCTACCTGACTTTGTTCTTTTTCTTCAACAGGTTGTTTTGCCTGGTCTTCATCACCAAAGCCAAGCCAAGAAAGTAATCCGCGCTTCTTTTTTTCCGTCATCTGGGGATATCCTAGATTGTCTTATATTTATTCTGGCCCTTTTCGATAGGGGATCCCCCTATGCAGAAAAGAGAAATGACAACAGAGTGAAAAGTTTCCTGCGTAATAGCTATGGTATACACTCTGTCATCAACGAAATTTGGGCTGTACTCAGAGCTTAAGTGCTGAGCGACTGGGTATAGTATCACTTTATTAGCGGTCAAAAAATCTATGGTAAGGCGTCGCCAGCAAAACACATCACAAAAAAAGCCATCAACTGGCTTTGTACGAATTATTAGCGGCTTATGGAGAGGTCGAAAACTTCCGGTTCATGATGCAGAAGGTCTGCGCCCAACCACTGACCGTGTGAAAGAAACGCTGTTTAACTGGTTGGCTCAGGACGTGCCTCGCGCAAAATGTTTAGACCTGTTTTCAGGTTCAGGCGGACTGGCTTTTGAAGCAGCCTCCAGACAAGCTGAAATGGTGACAATGATTGAGCTGAACCCTAAAGCGTTTAAGCAAATAGAGCAGAATATCAACGCCTTGAAAGCAACCAACATAAAAGCTCACAACACCGACGCGCTCACCTTCCTCAAACAACAAGGTGAACCGCAAAATGTGGTGTTTATCGATCCGCCGTTTCGTAAAGGGTTACTCACAGAAACCGTTAGCCTACTGGAAGAAAATGGCTGGCTCGCCGATGACGCTATGATTTATATTGAGACAGAGAAAGAACTGGCTCTGGAAAGCATACCAGCACATTGGCATCTCCATCGAGAAAAGACCGCCGGACAGGTGTGTTTCCGCCTATTTGAACGACAAAATACTACTCATTAATCAGGAAGTCGCAATGAAAGCATTACTGTTATTAGCAAAAGCCGCGATTGGCTTTGTTTGGCTGGTATTACTCTTAAACATCTTTATGCCGTTTCCGGGCAAAGCTGCTATCGCTCTCTACATTATGGCGGCTTTCCTATTCATCATGCACGGTTTGCAGATGCTGATCTTCGTCGGCGCGTTTGGCGATAAAGTCAAAATGAGCAGTTGGGAGAAATGGTCGATTCTTATCTTCGGCATTTTTGCCTTACTAGACATTCGCCGAAAGCACATGGTTTAAGCCATGCATTAAAGGCCCTCATTTAAATAAAAAACGCCGCTAACGTTAGCGGCGTTTTTTTATTCTATCTATTGAGATTTACCCCATGTAACTCTTCACGCCATCAAGGAACATCTGAGTCGAGATCATAATCAACAACAGTCCCATCAAACGTTCAACCGCTTTTAGGCCACGCTCACCCAATATACGATGGAAGAAGTTGTAGAACATCAGGATGATAAACGTTGCGCCCCATGCCAGTAACACGGCTCCAGACAACTCCATAAGTTTATCAGGGTGCTGGCTCGACAATAGCAACAATGCAGCAAGAACAGATGGCCCTGCGATCATCGGAATCGCCATCGGGACAATAAACGGTTCTTCACCTGCGGCAAGACCAGTAATACTACCTGCACTTGGGAAAATCATCTTAATCGCGATAATAAAGAGAATAATACCACCAGAAATACTCAGCGTTTCAGGTTGAACATGTAAGAAGCCCATAATGCTCTTACCTGCGAACAGGAATAACATCAAAATGCCAAGCGCAAAAAACAGCTCTCGGATAAGAATCTTACGTCGACGCTTTGGATCTAAGTGCTTTAAGATGGAAAGGACGATAGGAAGATTGCCAAGTGGATCCATGATAAGAAAAAGCATGGTTGCGGCAGAAAGAATGTCCATGAATTAGCCTCCACAGCCGATAAGCTAGACAAGTTGGATAGAAAACCGACGGAGTATAGCAATCCTACTGAGTAATTTGGAGGCAAATCAAGAGTTAGTGATTACACACTCGCGCCGCATTCGCGATCCATTTTCCTTCCGACTGAATGATTTTTTCTCGTTTGATGAAAAACGCCAATAACGAATCCAAATCAAACCCTGAAAGCTTACAGGTTCTAAAGCGAACATTTTCCCCAAACTCCGTCGCCACCATTTGACGAAGCTCGGACTCACTCATTGGTTTCTCTTTCAAGAAATTCAGTACTACATGGGCGTGGATTTCTGTAGTCATTGCTATTTTCTCCAGTCACATAACGATGAGTAGAGAATAAGAGAAATACGACTGGTTAACTTTGATTTTAGATAATCAATGTCGCAGTAATTAACGAGTGAGCAAGTAAATAGCTACCACTGATGATGTAACGGCCATAAGCGATTGGGTGACGATAATCATGTACCGCCAATAAGCCAGCAGACAAGGTCAGCGTTAGCGTTCCAATAAAACCGACCAAACTCGCTAACGTACCAGAAAATAACCAAACTTCACCTGCTGCCCAATTTAGCTGCACCAACATCATGCCCATTATGACAACCGGGAAGAGTAACTTGTCGAGTTTGGGTAGCATCAAGAAGAAGACAACAATCCCTATCGCCAATAGCATCGCCGGTAACCACCAGACAATTTTACCGGATAGTTGAGTCCAAAACGACGTGCTATAGCAAAGCTGGCCTGCAATGTAAGAAACAAAACACAGCTTCTTTTGCTTGTTAAGAATGTAGAGATTATCCGCAAGAAGAGAAACCAAAAGCCCAAGAGTGATCCACCAAGCCGAGAGACCTAAAGGCGCTCCCTGGCTCCATAACATGGCCACCAGCATTAACATCGACAATGTTTTAAATGCTGCAGCTTGTGTCTTTTGATTGCTTTCACTAGCAGAAATACTAATAAAACCTGATAACGCGACTGAAAGCCAGCTCCACATGAGATCACCTCTTTTAAACTGAGTCGCCAGTGTATGGAGGGTTATCTGGATGTCCAGAACCGAAAAGCAAAACTTGGATCTCGATTATGCTTCTTAACGTTCAAGGTTGTAGACGTATGTTTTGGCTATTCTCGTTATGAGAAACACAAATCTCTACGCCAAACAAGCATTTCATTTTAAAAAGCAAGAATATTGAGCCATAGAAGCCGAAGACTCAAAAATCCATAAAAAAACAAAACCAAACCACCACCCAGAATAAGAACAACAAAAAACACAAACAAAAACAAAGCATTATAAACAACAAAGGAGTGACAACAAAAAACCATCCATTAATAAATCGATAAAACCCTCCTTCTAAAACTTATCCATTTAAGAACCTTTCTCAAGAGATGAGAATTACACGAAAAAACAAAAACAATAACCAGCATAAGCACACCAAGACAACACTAAGCGCCAAAAGGCAAAGAAACATTAATGCAACATTAATGGAATTAAAATATACTTAATTAAAAACAATGACTTATAAGCTTATGATCTAAAATCAGGACACTTTTCAACCATAATAAAAATGAGTAAAAAACGAATAACATTACTTATATATGTAAAATAGACGTAAGTATTCTGACAATTTTAAGCATTACAAAAAGAATCACTTGATCAAACACCAAAAGTACTGATATTCTAATTTACATAGAATCAAACATCACTAAAGGAGAGCAGTGTTATGATTACTTCTTCACAAAAACAAGGACTTGTAATGATCGCGGTTGTTGTTGGCCTAATGACACTGCCGATGATGTACTAGTCAAATCACAAAAACAAAAAGGGACGCCAGTGCGTCCCTTTTTGTTTTTTCGAAGAATTTCCGAACAAAACCTGTTTAAATCACAGACATACATCTAAATTTTAAACAATTTAGAAAAGCGTGACTTTCTAGCGGTTTACTCGAAATGGCTAGATAAAACATCCCAATGTGCATAGTAGAAGAATAATGCCGCCGTCGTGATCAAAAGCATAAGTGCTATGGCGACACGCCAAATGAAGCGACTACTTCTTGGGGTCAGCTCTTTTTCACAGTCATCACATACCGAGAAAAACTCTCGCCGATTTTCAAGCTTAAAGTCATCTTCATGCACTACCTTATTCCTGATGGTCGCAATAAAACGAAGCTTCCTGATAACGTCATGTGGTAAACGCTCTTCACAGCTGGTTATGAGCTGATGCAGCCCCTTCCCTTCTGCGTGATATTGGATACGCAATAACTTTTCTATTTTACGCGTTCGCATGACCACTTGTTCGATATCAGACATTACTTACCTCCCTCACTAGTAAGTCTAGGGGCGTGAACAGCCCGCTTCCAGCTCCCATCGCCAAATTCATCGGCTCAAACTTCCTCTACCGTACATACCTAACCCGTGCTCTGAGCACACTAGTTACTGAGTCATGAAATCTCACAACTTCAGTGTTTTATTTAACCTATATGAATCAATCACTAGCTGTATCAGCATACTGACAATTCTCCATTTCCCATGTGATTTGCGTCTAAGAAACTCAATTAGGCGCATATTGAATTGCCACACAGTCGTCCTAAACGCCTTTTCAAATAAAAATTAACGCTAGAATATCGCTCACTTAAAGGGAGGATCTGACATGCCAATTTCAATCATCATTGCTATTTTGCTTTTTATTCTGGTGAGCGCATGGGCATTCATCCACTTTTTCCGTAAACATCTGCAAGGACAAGGTGCGCCTGAACAATCGGTTAATGTGGTTGTCCTAGATAAGCAGGCAATAGACATTCCCGATGCGTCACCAGGTCAAGACGAGCAAGAGTATTGGATATATGTTCAAAAAGGGCGATTAGGCCCTAAACGCGAATTTCAGGTTGGCGTGCACTACTTCCACGCACTTAATCCGGGCGATCAAGGCGTACTGACGTATCAAGGCGATAAGTTTCTGCATTTTGCAATGAAGCGCTAGGGTAAAAGCCAACGCGTTATTTTTGATCGCGAGAGAATCCAGCTCACGGCCAACGCTCCTCCACCACTTATCACAACCCATACAGGGATCACCCATACAGGGTGGCCCTCGTACCAACCGTAAGCTTTCATCGGCCATAGAAAGATTGGGTGCAACAAATAAATACCCAGACTGTGCTGACTAATCAAACTCACGATACGGCTGACTGATGGCTTGAGTCGCTCCCCAAAGTAGCGACAAAGCATAAAGATCATGCTTGCCGCCAAAACAACATTGAGGGTTTTATACGACAGCCAGCGACCCACCGTGTATTTTTCTGCAGCAATACTGTTACCCACCACCATGTAGACAGTCAGTGCCAGAGCTAAAGCCCCTAACAGAGTGAAAACAGTTAGCGTCTGAGTCGTTGATGGAATTTTCTTCCATAGCAGATAACCAAGAGGTAAGTACCCACTATATAGCCAAAGTTCGACACTCCATGGCCCGTCATAGCCAAACAAATAGAACATCGTCGTCACCAGCCAAATGGCCACAAAGACAAACAGTGTTGTGTCATCGCGATTTTTGACCAGCCACTGGAACATCGGAATGACAAAATAGAGTGGGATAAAATAGTAAAAGAATCCCAAGTGGTAATAGGTTTCGTGGGAAAACGCGTTCACTAACACATCTTGCGCGATCTGGCTGTCAAAGCCGCTGGCACTCCAACCCGATAAATACGCATAAAAAAGTGACCAAATGACAAATGGGATCAGTACCTTACCTAACCTTCTTTTGACGTAGTAGGACATATCAAAGGGTCGGTTATCACTTAACATCAATGCGCCTGTGATAAGAATAAACACTGGCACAGCCCAACGAGTCACGCTGTTAGTTGCCACAGCCGTAAACCACTGGTCAAAAGGAATAGAGCCCAGTTCGTGCCGATACGGAGCCAATACATGAATGGCTATCACCGCAACAGCCGCCACGCAGCGTAGCAAATCAAAAAACTGAACCCTTTCTCTCATACCGACACCTTTCCCTATCTACCCAAAAACTATAGCAATAAAAAAGCTGACTCAGGAATAGCCCGAGTCAGCTTTAGGTTATGAATATGTCTGTGAATTTTAGGCCGTTGCGGGTTGAGTCACCTTAGGCAGTTTGATCGAAATGAGCGTCGTCAGAGCCAGAAAAGCAAAAGAAACCCACAAACACGCAGCTAAACCCGCAATCTGGAATATCCAACCGGAGAGAATGGTCCCGATTAGGCGTCCCATCGCGTTTGCCATGTAATAGAATCCCACATCAAGGGAAACACCATCACCTTTGGCATAGCTAACGATCAGATACGAGTGCAACGATGAGTTCACTGCAAACACCGCACCGAAGATCATCAATCCCACCACTATCACTAACTGAGGCTGCCAGCCAATTTGTACTGCGTAAGCGATTCCTGCCGTGATGACAGCCAGTAGCCCGGCCCATAGCAACGCGGCGCTGCCATCTGGGACTTTACCTTGTGCTTTCCCGGTGATCTTAGGCGCGATGCCCTGAACAAACCCGTAAGCAATCACCCAACTCGCCAGAAAACCACCCACCCATAGGTGATCCCAGCCGAACACACTGCCCAGATAAACGGGAAGCGCGACAACAAACCAAACATCTCGTGCGCCAAACAGGAACATTCTCGCGGCAGATAAGATATTGATTGAGCCAGACTTAGAAAAGATCTGATTAAACTTAGGCTTGTTCTTGGCTTTTCCCATATTGCTTTCAAGGCCAAGAAGGCTGCCAATAAATACCAATGCCAGCACACCTGCCATAAGTAAAACGGCATACTTAAAGCCCACCAGCGACAACAATAGACCGCCGATAAAAAAGCCAGCACCTTTAAGCGCGTTTTTGGAACCGGTCAAAATCGCGACCCATTTGTAAAGCGAGCCTTGTTGTTCATCGGGAACCAGCGTCTTAATAGAGCTCTTTGCGCTCATCTTATTGAGGTCTTTTGCAATACCCGACAATGCCTGAGCTGCCATGACCCAAGGAATCGTGAGCCATACATTAGGTACCGCTAGCATCAACAGCGCGATGATTTGCATCGCTAAACCTAAGTTCATCGTCTTGTTCAAACCAAGACGAGCCCCCAGCCAGCCACCAATCAGGTTCGTCACCACACCAAAGAATTCATAAAAAAGGAACAGTGAGGCGATTTCGAGAGTACTGTAGCCAAGATCGTGGAAATAGAGCACGACCAACATTCGCAGTGCCCCATCGGTGATCGTGAAGTTCCAATAGTTGAACGTCACCAACATGTATTGGCGTACACTTTTGCTTAGATTTGAGAACATGATGATCCTACCTGTTCTATATTCCTGTGCAGGTCCCAGAGCTTTTGGACACCCATGATCCAAAAGCTCTGCTTCTTGCTATTTTTCAGCAGCCTGCTGGATGTAATCAACCTGAACAGATTTGGTAAACGCTCCCGGACGCAGTGCTTGCACTTCACGTACGATGTCATCTAACTGCCAATCTTTTTCTAGCAACAGATGCGCGGCCAGCAACCCTGTGCGACCAGAACCACCCATGCAATGCATTGCGACTTTGCCACCGTTATTAATCACCTGGTGTAGCTCTGGGCTGGCTTGTTTCCACTTAGCCGCAAATTCAGCGCCCGGCGCACGGTCATCTTCAATCTCAATCTGAAACCACTTCATCCCCAGTTGCTGCGTTTTTTCACCCAGCTCAGAGACGCCTTTGCTTGCCAGCTCTTGCTCATCAAGCGCGGTCACTATCGCCTCAACACCTTGCTGCTTTAGCTGAGTTAACGCCGTATCTAGATCAACGTCTTTAGTTCCTGGGCAAGGAGTCAGTACTAACGCACCAGAGTCTACATTTAATTGCCATGTTGGATGTGTCATGCTCTCTCTCCTTATGCCAAACCGACGTTGCGAACAAGCTCAGCCGTGCGTGTTGCATAGCCCATCTCGTTATCGTACCAAGCGTAAATCTTCACCATACGGCTACCCACCACCATGGTTGATTGTGCATCAACAATCGTTGAACGCTGATCGCCTTTGTAATCGATAGAGACCAGAGGGCGCTCTTCAAAACCAAGAATGCCTTTTAGCTCACCTTCAGACGCTTCTTTTAGCAGTGCGTTCACTTCTTCTGCTGTGGTATCGCGCTTCACATCGAAGATAATGTCAGTCAAAGACGCATTCGCTAATGGTACGCGAACCGCGTGACCGTTGATTTTGTCTTGCAGCTCAGGGAAGATTTCAACGATGGCTTTCGCTGAACCTGTCGTGGTTGGAATCAGGCTCATTCCACACGCGCGAGCACGACGTAAATCTTTATGTGGCGCGTCCAGAATCGTCTGCGTATTGGTTAGGTCATGAATGGTGGTAAATGACGATTGCTCAATACCCAGTTTCTCGTGAATCACTTTCACAACAGGCGCAATACAGTTTGTGGTACAAGAAGCCGCAGTCACGATCTTATGGATTGCCGGGTCAAAGATGTGGTCATTCACACCCACCACGATGTTTGCCACACCTTCTTCTTTCACTGGAGCAGAAACCACCACGCGCTTTACACCTTGCTCTAGGTATTGGTTCAGGAACGATGTCTTACGGTGTACTCCTGTCGCTTCAATCACCACATCGCAGCCAGACCAATCAACGGCAGAAATTTCTTTCTCTTGAGTTGTTTTAACCACTTGACCGTTAATCATGATCTCATTGCCTTCAGACTTCACTTCGTGGTGCCAACGGCCTTGTACTGAGTCGAATTCAAGAAGGTGTGCTAGCGTTGCTGCATCACCAGCCACGTCATTGATTTGCACAAATTCTAACTCTTCCCAGTCAAACGCTGCACGTAGTGCTAAACGTCCAATACGGCCAAAACCGTTGATACCTACTTTAATCGTCATAACTCTATCTCTTCCATTTCAAATTGTTTGTTTCAATCTATTCAAATCACTGACAACACACAGGGCGAGCCTGCATGGTATGAAGTCTTTCTATATCTTGCTGATACTCGGTTTTCAGGCAGTTTGATGCGACCAAGTCATCGATCAGCTTTCTCATCCAGCCGGGCAAATCCGCGACAAGGCGATAGAACACCCACTGGCCCTGGCGAACATCAATAAGAATTCCGCTTGAACGCAGCTGCGCTAAATGACGTGAGACTTTTGGCTGACTTTCTTGCAAGGCTTCTGTCAGCTCACCCACCGACAGGCATTCTTCACGCACGATCAGCATCAAGCAGCGAACGCGAGTCTCATCAGAGAGCAATTTAAAAAACTGGTGAGGTAACATAAACATTCTCATATATGGATATGCGTATATATTTAATTAAAAGAAGAAAGAGATCAATCCAGTCGGATTCATTGTCACAAAAGATTCATGTGTGGGGTGTGAGCGATAACGTCTAAACGACGCTGTTCAAGTCGTGGCTCCAACGCTGCGCTTGTGTCAGTTTCAGTAAGACTTCGTTGACCGACAAGTTGAGCTGGTGACAAGCCGACTGCAATCCTTGCCAATCAGCACGCTCATAGCACTCTTCAATGCCCAGAAGCACACCGTATGGACCTTGACGTTGCAGTAATGCCTGTTTGATGACTGAATTCAGAGGTAATTCAGAAACAAGCTCACTTAATGAACTATCCAATAACGCATCCAGCATAGAAAACAAGCCGATAAGAAACGCCTGATCTCGGTACTGACTAAAAGGGTTTGAGCTTGCCATCAGTTGAAAAAACTGCGCTCGCTGCAAAGACAGGGTATAGAGCTCTTTCGGCTTGTTGGAAGAAACAAACGAAGCCACTGCCAGTGACACAAATATCTTCAATCTATCCTGACCTAGATAGATAAGCGCCTGACGAAAAGAAGAAATCGTCACTTCCAGTCGATCAGACATCGTATTCACGAAACGGAGTAGCTTGTACGAAAGCGACACGTCCTTCGCCACAATCGCTTCCACTTTTTCAAAATCGACTTCTGACTTACACACCTCAGCAAAGAGTTCCATCGCAATGAGGTGCTCAGGGCTAAGGTAGCTTTGCCGACTGATGACTGGCTTACTGAAAAAATAACCTTGAAACAAAGAGAAACCAGCAGAGCGCGTAGCGATAAACTCTTGTTCTGTTTCTACTCTTTCCGCCAAGAACTTGCGTTTGGTGCCTTTCGACAGGCGATCTTTAACCAAGTCACACGCCGCGTCTAGCCCCATCGCCATAATGTCCAGTTTAATTATTTGGACAAAAGGCAGAAAGCGTTCCCATTCAGGGCTGTAGACAAAGTCGTCCAGTGCAATGAGATACCCTGAGCGGCTGATTTCTTTAATCGCTTCAAACAACTCATCGTTAGGTATGCAAGTCTCCAGAACTTCCACCACAATTTTATTCTTGGGTAGAATCAGAGGTAATCGGCGAATAAGGCTTTCATGCGGAAAATTAATAAAACAGCGAGAGCTGCTGAGCGACGGATTCGTCCCCATGGATAAGAAGTTTTCGACAATCAGACGATACGTCGCTCGGTTGGAGTCAATATGCGTGGGATAGGCGTTACTTTCCCCATCACGAAACAGCAATTCGTACCCTAACGTTTGCCGTTTTGCATTGAGAATAGGCTGCCTTGCTACATATGTTTCACGCATAAATTGCTGCATTCATTACCTTTCACGAATTATGCTTTCGCCGAGGCAAGGAGCGCACCACAGCCAACAAACATTGAACCAAAAAGTTTGTTCACTTTGCTCATTACCTGTTCAGAACGAATAAAACGGCCTAATCGTGACGCGAGTGAGGTGTAACCCAACATCACTATCGCATCAATTAGAACCGTTGTCAGACCTAATACCGCAAACTGAGTCAGCTGGTCTTTAGCTGGATCGATGAATTGCGGAAATAACGCCACTAAAAAGACGATAGACTTGGGGTTCGTCAGATTAATCAATACGGCGTTCTTCATCAAGGTCAAGCTAGATAAACCTTGAGCCGCTTCAGAAGTCGATATCTCTGATTTATCGCGCCATTTTTGAATGCCTAACCAGACCAAATACGCTGCCCCAATCCATTTGATGGCGCTAAAAGCAAACGCAGATTGTGCAACCAAAGCACCAATGCCAGCCCCAACCAAAGTGATGTGAATCGCCAAACCAATCTGTAGACCAGCAATGGCGGCAAGTGAGCGGCGAGTGCCATAGCTAATACCGTTACTGATTGAATTGACTGTCCCTGAACCGGGAGCAAGGCTAAAAACAATGGCTGTGACCACATAAGCCAGCCAAACATGCATTTCCATGGCGTTTTCCTCTCGACTAAAATGTGTCGGACACACATAATTTAGCTTAGTTTAAGAAATAGTACTCTAGGCTATCCTTGTAAATGAATATTTCGAGTTCCATAAATCCAATTCCTTATACTCAAGAGCCAGATTTTGAGCAAGCAATCAATGACCGCATAAGCAGCTTTTGGCAATCTCGAGAAGAAGGATTTATCAAGTCCTTCGATAAAACCAATCTATTTTGGATCAAGCTGTCGAATCCGGAGCATCGAAAAGCCATTGTAGTTGTTAACGGTCGCATTGAATGCACGTGGAAGTACCAAGAATTGTTTTTCGACCTTTTCCAACAGGGATACGATATTTATTCTTACGATCACCGTGGTCAAGGGATGTCAGATCGACTGATCGAAGATAAAGAGATGGGTTATGTCGAAGAGTTTGCAGACTACGTGAAGGATTTGGATGTTTTAGTTCGTTACTTTGACCTAGAGCATTACGACCACTGCTATCTGTTAGGCCATTCTATGGGTGGCAACATCGCCACACGCTATGTACAAACCTATCCAAAGCATCCATTTAGCGCTATGGCATTAAGCGCGCCTATGTTTGGTGTCAACTTACCTTGGCATTTAAAGCCTGTCGCATGCTTTCTTGGTCAGTGCCTTACTGCGTATCATCCCAAGCCTACCTTTGCACCAGGCCAAGTTGCCTATTTTCCCAAGCCATTTGAAGGCAACTTTTTGAGTCAAAGTTCTATTCGTTACCACTGGTTTCGTGACTTATATGAGCAAAAACCTGAACTCAAAATTGGCGGCGCTAGTACTCGCTGGGTGTGGCAAGGGCTGATGTCTTCCAAGCAGTGCATTCTGATGACAAGACATATTCAAATCCCATTACTGCTGCTTCAAGCCAGCGACGATCAGATCGTCTCCAACGCACATCAAATGCAATTTATTAAAAAGTTAGCTAAAACCAATGCACACTGCGCAATGAACATTGTCTATGGTGCGCGTCATGAACTGTTATTCGAAACAGACGAGTATCGAAACAAAGCATTGGATTCTATTGTTCAGTTCTTTTCTCCCCAACTTTCGCAAAAATAGGAAAAGGCAGAGGGTGATCTTTACCCTCTTTTTCCCCTTTCCAATAAAGTACACTATTCCCTCAACCCCACTTGGGTCGATCTATTCATAATTACGAGGGTAATATGAGCGAAACACGCAAAGACACGCCATTCCGCATTGTCGCTTCCGATCTTGATGGAACATTGCTGGCACCTAACCACCAGCTCAGTGACTTTTCCAAGCGAACGCTAAAAGAGCTGCACAATAAGGGCTATACCTTCATCTTTGCGACCGGACGCCATCATGTCGACGTGGCTGGGATCCGAGAGATTTCTGGTATTCCAGCCTATATGATTACCTCTAACGGCGCGCGCGTTCATGACCAAAACGATCAGCTGATGTACAGCAAGAATGTTCCTCAAGAACTGGTCCAGCCCGTGATCGACACGATCAAAAACGATCCAGAGATTTTTATCCACATGTATAAGAATGAGGAGTGGCTACTGGATCGCGAAGACGAAATGCTGGCTAAATTCCACAGTGAATCTGGCTTTAGTTATACGCGCTTCAACTCAAGCAATGCACCGACTGATGGGATTGCGAAGATCTTTTTTACTCACCCTGCGCATGATCACGAGCATTTGGTGACATTTGAAAATAAACTTCGCGAAGCGTTTGGTGACAAGCTGAATATTGCCTTTTCGACCCCATGGTGTCTGGAAGTGATGTCTGCTGGCGTATCTAAAGGAGATGCGCTACACGCAGTCGCCCAGTCTCTCGACCTCTCTCTTGAAAACTGCATTGCGTTTGGTGATGGCATGAACGATGTTGAAATGTTATCAATGGCAGGCAAAGGGCTGGTCATGGGGACGTCTCACCACAAGGTAAAAGCCGCCCTGCCAGAGAATGAAGTGATTGGCAGCAATGAAGATGACGCTGTCGCGCACTACCTGCATACGCATTTATTCTAAGACATAGCGAACCCGATCCTATCTGGGCAGCATTTGCTGCCCTTTTTGTTCTCTCTGATTTATAGCTATCTCTGACTTGGTAGCTTTTCTTTCAACAGAATCGCCTGCCACTCTTCCTCGCTAACAGGCATGATAGAAAGGCGATTACCGCGCTTTACCAAAGGCATATTTTCTAGTTCAGGCATTGCTTTCATGACAGACAACGAAATCAAACGTTCGGTTTTACGGACAAATTCAATGTCCACCATCACCCAACGTGGATTATCTCGGGTTGATTTGGGATCGTAGTACGCACTTTCTGGGTCAAAAGCAAAGTGATCAGGGTACGCTTCTTTTATCACCCGAGCGATGCCCGCAACACCCACTTTCTTGCAAGATGAGTGATATATCAGCACTAAATCGCCTTCTTTTATCTCATCTCGCATCATGTTTCTCGCCTGATAATTGCGCACCCCTTCCCAACATGAAGTCGATTGCGTGCGAAGAGTGTCAATTGAGAAAGTGTCTGGTTCTGTTTTAAATAGCCAATATGCCATAATAACTTCCGAGAGATTGAAATTGAGGAAGATATAACATGAAGGCGCTGCAAAACCCAGCCGTGCTAGCTACTTTGTTAGCGATTCAGGCATGCTCGACCACGGCCATAAAAGAAGAAAGCTCTACAATAAAACCACAAGCGACACTGGACAATCCAAGTTCAGTGAAACCGCAAACCTTCGTGATGCGTGGGCAAATCGTACTGGGCCACGAAGTACGCTCAATTACCCCTTGTGGTAGCCAAACTCAGTATTGGCTCGATCTTCCTCAGGACCGATTTCAACAAGGGTTAACCCTAGTCCGCTCCCCCTATGCTCCACTTTATGGTGAAGTCATCGGTCACCTGAAGAGAGCAGAGAACGAGGGCTATTCGGCCGATTACACCGCGCAATTCGTTGTTGACCAAATCAATATCCTCACCGCAGAAAATCCAGCCCGCTGCGCCTTACCAGAAGCGCCCACAAAAGCCTTTGGTACAGAACCGTTTTGGTCGGTCAGTTTTGAACACGAGAGTATCGTCTTTAACAAGCTAGGAGAGGAAAAGCGCACATTAACACTCACCTCGAGTCACATTGAAAACGACGAGCGACGTTATCAATTTGAAGGTAGGCATCTTGAGCTCACACAACGTAGCTGCAAAGACGGGATGAGTGACAGTCTTTACGGTTGGACATCGAACTTGGTGTTAGATGGCAAAACGTACCAAGGCTGCGCAACCTTATCGAACCATGATGCTACTCAGGACTGGTCAGCCGATTACCAGGCCAAAGCAACCAAAGGAACACCGTTTAGTGTCACCATGAACCTGAAGCCTGATCATACCGCTCAGACAACCTATAGCTACCTAAGTGGTGAAGCAGATACGGTTGAGAAAGGATTCTGGCAACAACTCAACCCAGACCAAATTCAAGTGGTCGGTACGCAGCTTCAAGGACAACCTCTTAACTCAGAACGTATCTATACGCGTGATGGCTATGAGCTGACGACTAAAAAAGAGAAAGTAGGAGATGTTGTATACGACATCGCAGACGGTGGGGTGACGCTCTTTCAATCGAAGCAAACACTGAGTTACGCGGAACAACCCGCCATACCACGTGAACTAACGGCTGAAAAAATCCCATCCAGTGCGGACTTTAATCCCAAAGTCGACCGCGCACTGCGAGAATACTTCAGAATGCACAAAACCGATCCAACAGGTACTCGCTACCGTTGGCTTACTTACGATCTCAACGGTGATGGCAACAAAGAACTCTTAGCCCAACTCGATTGGTGTGGTTCTGGAGGCTGCACCCTACTCATTTTTGAAAATCATGAACAGAAATGGCGCTTTAACAGCCGTATTAGCTTAGTGCGCACACCCATCAATCTGGGAAAATCAGCCAGTGAGTCATGGCAGGATTTAGTGCTGTTTGTTAGTGGTGGGGGCGCTGTTCCCAACCAGCACATTCTAAAACACAATAACATTAGCTATCCGCTCAACCCAAGCGTAGCGCCAGTCGCGAACTACGATGAAATCAGTGAGGTACAACTTTTCTCGGATGGGCTAACTCCTCATCAAGGTGGAGTGACCCTTTAAATGGAGTCACAAACGCCATGCCCAGGTTGTGGCCTGTCATTTAACTGCGTGTGTCAATGTATCCCTAAGCTGGACATTGACGCACATTTCGCTTTGTTGATGCACGAAAATGAGCTAAGTCGTGATACCAATACAGGTCAATGGCTGCTCGCGGCAATTCCGTCATCCAGTCGACACATCTGGCAGCGTAAGTCACCTTGCAGCGAGTTGATGAAACTGCTGGATGATCCAAGTGTTATGCCCTATTTGCTGTTTCCCGGTGAAGAGAGCATTGCCGTCAGTGACGCAAAGAGAATCGCGCTAAATACGGAAAAGAAGAAGCCTTTGTTCTTGATACTTGATGGCACATGGCAAGAAGCCAAAAAGATGCTTCGAAAAAGCGCTTGGCTACAGACGCTGCCATTAGTGCATATAAACCCAAGCCAAAACTCCGTATACCAACTGCGTCGAAATCAAAGTGATGGTCATCTATGCACACTGGAAGTCGGTGCGGAAGTGATAAGAGAATTAGGTGACGCGGAACAAGCCGATCGCTTAATGCAATTTTTTACTCACTACATGCGAGTATTTCAAGCAGACAAAAGCGGCCACCCATTTCAAAACTAAAAGAGGCGTGTCGGCTCCGCAAGGTAAAGCCCTGTAGGTAGTCGATACCCAAATCTTCAGCCACATAACAAACGTCTTGGTTATGCACAAATTCCGCGACGGTTTGCGCGTTCATAATCTAGCAGAAATGACTTATCTCTCAATAAAAAGTAACAATTCTTTCAGACATCTTACCTCAACGTCTGGCAGCACTTTTGCTTTGACATGGCTAAAAATGTCCTGCTGTTCTCCATTAAACCAGCAGGATGAAAAACCACTATTCTTCGCGCCGATGACATCCGTCACTAAATGGTCTCCGACGTGAAGTATTGATTCTTTAGGTAATTTTAAGTGATGCGCCGCTTTATCAAACAGCTCTGTGTGTGGCTTTGCGTAACCATCAGGACCCGCTTTTAAGACCGCGGAGAAATAAGGATCAAGCCCGATTCTCTCGACGTCTACATTGCCATTTGTGATAGCGACGAGTGGAAGTCGAGCAGATAGCTTTTGCAACACCTCATGCGCCGTTTGTGGTACGGAGAAGTTGCTGCGCAAACGTAAGACCTCTTCGATAGCCTCAGTTGCCGCTTGTTCCGCTTGCTTAGGTTCATAGCCTAAGAGTGATAATCCGCGTTCAATCTGTTTATAACGCCACAAAGTCACGTCGTTGGGTAACCATGTATCTTCTTGGGCAACTTCTCGCTTAATGTGATACCACCAGCTTAACGGCTTGATCGCAGAAATAGGATGATACTTATGGAGCCACGCCACCATCTGGGCTTCAACCTGACGTATGATCGGACGATTGTCATAAAGAGTGTCATCCAAATCAAATGTCATGGCTTTAATTGGGCCTAGGTGACGATAGAACTGCATCAGTCTTTTCCTTTCTTTTTTGCTCTTGGGTGTGCTTTGTCGTACACCTCAGCTAAATGTTGAAAATCAAGGTGAGTATAGATCTGTGTGGTCGAGATGTTTTCATGACCTAACAACTCTTGAACCGCCCGTAAATTACTGCTCGACTCTAGGACATGCGTTGCAAATGAATGGCGGAGTTTGTGTGGACTAATGTGGCTCGCCACAGACTGCTTTTGCCCCCACTCTGCCATACGCTTTTGAACATTGCGATGTGATATCCGAACGCCGAGTTTAGAGACAAACAACGCCGGTTCATCAGGGTTTGCCAAGCTTCCCCTAACCTTCAGCCACTTCCCTACCCACTCCGCAGCCATGCCAGAAAACGGGACTTTACGCTCCTTATCCCCTTTACCTACCACTCTCAACTCACCGGACGACAATCGGACGTCTTTGACATTCACACTAACCATTTCAGCCAGTCGCAATCCAGCGCCATACATCAATTCCATCATGGCGCGATCACGAATGGATAACGGGTCTGATTCGTCGATCTCAAGAAGTTGCCCCACTTCATCCACATCAAGGTTCTTGGGCAATGGGCGCTTTTTACGAGGTGCTGAGACACCTTTTGCCGGATTAGCGCTCATTTCTCCGCGCAATATCAAAAAGTCGAAAAAACTGCGCAGGGACGATAGCCGAGTCGCAAGACTGCTGGCTTTCATACCGTCTCGCATCCCTTTACTTGCCAGTTGTCGTACCCAGCCAGCATCCACCTGTGACCAATCCTTCAATCCAAGATGGACAAGGTGTTGGGCCATGGTTTCTAACTGTTGTTTGTAATTTCGTTGAGTATGTAAGCTTAGCCCCTTTTCACTTCGTAGGTATTCATAGAAGCGTTCCAGAGGCTTTTGTAGGCTTCTAGGCAGAGGTGCTGCTGATTCGTTTGTCTTGTTCATTCTGCCAAGGAAGAGTTTGAATTAAGTGAGAAAGTACCAGTGCGAGATGACGCAAAAATAAAGTGTCCATATGTGGCTGGAAGTGCCCACCATCTTGGCTAGAAAATGCCAAAATGCCTTGCTGAGATTTACCGGATAGAGGTAACACGACATAGGATCCCATCTCGGGTGCATGTGTGCTTTCTCCAAACAGCAGATCGCGGTCAACCTTGCGCATACGACCAAGGTACGCACTTTTTCCATTCAAGTGGTTGGTAGAGAAACGCTGAAAGTCTTCTTTTTTCAGTTTGTAATGGCTCAGTTCGCTATTAAATAGGCGAACATAGGCCACCAAGCCGAGAGATTTCGCCATTTCTTCTATCGCTTTCACCACATCAAGCAACGAGCCACATTTCAGAATGCGCTCTTGCAAGCTCATAAACTCATGAAACGTTTTATCGTTACTTTTGGCCAAAGACATAAGAGCGGTAATCTCTTCCTCTAGCTCTGCAATGCGTTGGCGTTGGCGGTTCATTTGCACGTGAACCAGTGAAACCGCTCCCTGCTCTTGATGTGCCAATGCCAGCCGATCCACGAGTTCAGGTCTTGCCTTAAAAAAATCCGGTCGTTCGCTTAAATACTCTGCCACAACCTCTGCGGTCAGCGCATCTTCTTCCACTAGAGACACTTCTATTCCTTCGTTCATCTTATTATTAGCAACTTAGCTGGCCGTCGAAGACATGAGTTGCTGGGCCTGTCATATAAAGTGGATTACCCGGGCCTTTCCAGCTGATGCTCAAAGAGCCTCCTGGCAAATTAACGGTGACCGTTTCAGCCAGCAATCCTTGAATAATACCCACCGCAACCGCGCCACAAGCGCCACTACCGCAAGCTTGTGTCTCGCCAGCGCCACGCTCATACACGCGCAAGTTAACTTCATTGCGATTAAGCACTTGCATAAAGCCTGCATTGACTCGCTCAGGAAAACGCTCATGAGATTCCAGAAGTGGTCCCAATGTGTCTACATCGGCCGTTGCAACATCGTCCACGACCGTAACCACATGAGGATTACCCATGCTTACCGCACCGCAAAACAGTGTTTTGTCTTCAGTTCGGAGAATGTAAGTTTTCTCCATTTGCTTTGCTTTGAAAGGAATTTTGTTTGGCTCAAACTCAGGTATACCCATATTGACGGTGATCTGATCATCGTCTTCGATGTTGAGTATCATTTTACCTTTTTTGGTGCTCACACTAATGCTGTATTTATTAGTCAGCCCTTTCATTCGCACAAAACGCGCAAAGCAACGAGCACCATTTCCACACTGTTCGACTTCACTGCCATCGGCATTAAAAATACGGTAATGGAAATCTGTTTCAGGATCGTAAGGCGCTTCAACAACCAAGAGTTGATCGAAGCCCACCCCGGTATGACGATCCGCCAAACGACGGATCAACTCAGGGGAAAAAAATATGTTTTGGGTAATACAATCAACGACCATAAAGTCATTACCCAAACCATGCATTTTAGAAAAATGGAAATGCATAAAGCTCACATTACTCCGGAAGAATGTTCTCTAACGCCCATAGACTAGACAGCTCTTCACGCTGACGCACTAAGTGAGCCTGATCGCCATCCACCATCACTTCAGCAACGCGAGTACGTGTGTTGTAGTTCGATGACATGACAAAGCCATACGCACCTGCTGAACGTACAGCTAGCAAATCATTTTGCTCCAGTACCAACGTACGATCTTTGCCAAGGAAGTCACCCGTCTCACAAATTGGTCCGACTAAGTCGTAGGTTACTGCCTCACCTTCACGAGGTTTTACTGGCACAATGTCTTGCCATGCTTGATAAAGCGCTGGGCGCATCAAGTCATTCATCGCAGCATCAATAATGGCGAAGTTCTTGTGCTCGGTATGCTTTAGGAACTCGACTTTGGTCAGGAGAACACCTGCGTTGGCAGCAATCGCACGCCCAGGCTCAAAGATCAATTCCAGATTTTGGTGGTTATCTAGACGACCCAATAACGCTTTTGCGTACTCTGACGGCTCAGGAGGGAGTTCATCTCGGTAAACAACACCTAGGCCACCGCCCACATCTAAATGCTCAATAGTGATACCTTGTGCTTCCAGATCATCAATCAGAGCTAGCAGGCGGTCCGTAGCATCAATAAATGGTTCGATATCTGTCAGCTGAGAGCCAATGTGGCAATCAATACCTTTGACATTCAGGTTCTTTAGGCTCGCTGCAAACTTGTAAACTTCAGGAGCTCGGTCAAATGCGATACCAAACTTGTTGTCACGCAGTCCAGTGGAAATATAAGGGTGAGTATTTGCGTCGACATCTGGATTAATGCGCAGCGAGATAGGCGCTTTCACTCCTAACGCTCCTGCTACTTTATTCAGACGTTCCAGTTCTGGCTCAGATTCAACGTTAAAACACTTAATTCCCAGCTCTAGTGCTCGCTTCATCTCCTCTTCGGTTTTACCAACCCCAGAGAAGACAACTTTGCTCGGGTCGCCGCCCGCAGCCAACACACGTTCTAGCTCGCCGCCAGAAACGATATCGAAACCGGAACCTAATCGAGCCAACGCGTTTAACACACCTAGGTTTGAGTTCGCCTTCACGGCATAACACACCAAATGTGGATGTGCTCCGACAGACTTGTCAAACGCATGCCAATGGCGCTCCAACGTCGCTCTTGAGTAAACATATAGTGGCGTGCCGTATTGGTGCGCCAAATCAGATAGTGCGACGTTCTCGGCCCAGAGCTGGCCATCATCCTGATAGTTGAAGTAATCCAAAGTGCTTTCCCTTATATTCTGATATCACTGTATAGTTATTATGACGGCTGCTCGTTCTGAGGTGCCTCTTCAGGCATGTACAATGGACCTGTTTGGCCGCAACCAGCCAAGCCAAGTACAGAAACAATAAACAGAGCTAAGATTGATTTTTTCATAGGTTCTATCGTGATTATTTTTTCAATGCCCCCTATAATCGCACCACACTCAGGAAAAGCAATAGGATAGACAAGATGAACGATACTGAATTTCATCAGTTGGTTGATGTTCAAATGGAAATCATCGAAGAAATGATTGATGATTCAGGTGCGGACATCGATTACGAGGTAACTGGCAACGTTATGACATTGGATTTTGAAGATCGCAGCCAAGTGATCATCAACCGCCAAGAGCCAATGAAAGAGATCTGGTTAGCATCAAAATCCGGTGGTTTTCATTTTGCGTTTGTCGATGAGAAATGGATTTGTTCAAAAACCGGTATCGAACTGATTGCTATGGTTAAGCAAGAGTGTGAGAAACACGCAGATGAAGAGATCGAGTGGCCTTAATCAGAGAGTAAGCCACAGAATTCTAAAACAAAGAGGCCATCATAACGATGGCCTCTTTGTTTTAATCTCAATGCAAATCGAGTCGAATAATTCACTAGGCATTGGCTATTTTACGCAGCTTTGAGCTCCCAGCGCTATCACTGCGATAAGGGACAATATATGTCTCCCCTTCTTCTGGGTGCACAATTTGGTAGTACTGAGGCAAGTTAAAGTTAATAAACTTAGAAGCTAACTTGTTGTCATCTTTAATCGAAGTGTAAAAACCGTTTACACTCGCGATCATCTCGTCTTTCTCACCTCTAAACTGGTGGTAAACTTCTACGCGGTTAGCTTCATCCAAAACGTAAATATTGAACCCTTGCTCACTGTCTTCAAAAAAGAACTGAATCAATCCTTCACTCGCAAAACCGTCTACTGCATCAGGCAACTGATAATCCTGCTCTTTATCCAGCATCAGAAGAGGAGAACCTTTCAGTTTATTGGTAGAAATACTACGGTAGAAGTCCACCGAGTTTTCGAGCATCTGTACAGATACTCCACGACGTTCGAAGAACAAGCCGTATGTCTGCTGGCCAATTCGCATCGCTTTAAAACGACGTCGCTTTTCTTGCTCGATCGGCTTCAAGCGTAAATCAATACACTCTGCCAGCAACTGATAAACCATATTACGCATAACACCGCGAAGGTTCTTACAGTAGCAGAACACATCCACAGATTCTGGCGGCAACGCGTCTTGGTGCATTTTGCCTAAAATGGTCTTCAATGCATCCAGCATCGAAGTCTCACCTTTGAAATGCAAAGTACGAACTTCTTGCCAAGAATTACGGTAAACCAAATCTACGCTACCCACTAGACACTTTTGATCTTGACCAAAACTAAGAATGTCGGTGTTTTTCGGGTCAAGTTTCAGGGCTTTACCACTCAATTCGGTGGTAGGGTCATTTTCAAAGTTAATGAACATCGCCAACTGGCTAATTTCACACGGGCTAGCCAATGCCTGCATCGTTGGTCGATGCTTACGTAAAGAAAAGGTGTTACGTAAATCGCTGACCATCTGATAGAACTTATCAATATCGAGGTGAGCATCGCGCACTACGGAGTGAAGGCGAGTCGATTCGGTAATCAAACCATTAAAGAATGACCACGCAACCAGTTTACTCAGATATTCATTATGCTCTAACGGAGCGCGACCAATAATTCGATGCGGCGAGAGTGGTTGCTTGTAAAGGTACCAGCCCTGCTTGTTCGTTCTTCCTGGGCGCACTTCAATGAAGGTCAAATCTGGCTCATGCAGGTCAGGCGAAATTTGTGGATTTAGAAGCGTTACTTTACCCGGTAAGATTTCAAAGGCTGCGTAAAGTTTACGTGCAAGCACACTAATATCTTGCGGACTGATCGCCGAGGTAATGTCGTTACGACGAGCAAACTGGATAAGATTGCGATAGCTCTGCATAAGCGCATCAAGTAGTGCATGGTGTACTACTTTCACTTGCTCTACTTTCCAGTTTCGGCGGTCATCTAGCTCACGAATGACACTCTCATCCCATTGCCATTGCTGTACCATTTCACCCAGAGCTTCGCGACGCCACGCCACCGAACCTACGCTCGGTTCGCGTGATAATTTTTCATGGGTTTTTAAATAGAAACAGCGACGAACGAGATCGAGACGCGTCTCATCCCCGATACGTTCTAAGTAGCGCGTTACTTTTTCTAGCATTAAATAGTATGCATCCATACCGTAAAGGTCTGGCTCATGAGCAAAAAAACGGCGCTTTGTATCAAGGCTAAGTAACTGGGTATTTGGGTACTCCCAAGAGTACGCTTCTAACAGGATAGCTTTTAGCACCGACTTGTAAGGCGAGTCGATACTTTTATAAAGTTGCCAAAGGTTTGAGCCGAAATATTCTTCTGCAGGTATGCAATTCAACTTACCAAAGTCGATCCATTTAGAACAATCAATGAAGCCATCGTTGCAAAGATTCTGAACATACTCGTCGTAACACTCTTCCATCTCAGGAGGAACGATTTGCCAAAGTAGACGCTTACCAGCTAAACGAACAGCTGAACGGTAAAACTCATCTAATAACAATAGGTGCTGCGATGAACCACAGTTATCACCTGTCATTTCTTCAGAATGATTAGAACGAAAGCGCTCTTCATCCATAAGGAAAAAGTTGGCTTCCACACCCTGAGTCTGTGCCCAGTCGGTTATCAATAAGCACTTATTGGTTAGGGACTCACGTTCATCCTGAGGCATCGTTGCAGACACGCAGACCCAAATGTCTAAATCACTTGAGGTACTCTGACCAATCGATGAGGTACTGCCCATTGTAAATAGACCGTGAATGGCTGGTGATGAGGCCGTGACTAATGGCTGTCCAATTGTCAGCTCAGTATCTTCAACAAACTGACGCTGAACATCACTAAACTCGAACTCACAAATGCCATAAGGGACTTGCGCAGCATAATATCCAGGAATAGAAGGATGGTTAAAATGCAGAAGGGTAGGAATTAAGTGGAATACACGCTGACTTTGCAAATCCATAAGTGCCAGCGCACGATCTGTGCGTTGCTGATTCAGATTATCAAGTCTTTGAATTAAAGTCTTTGTGTAAGCCTGCAAGGGATAGTCCTTGTTAATTACCTGTTGCGCTCTGACGAAAAAGCAATCTAAAGCGTCCATTAAACGTGATCAATGTAACACTTTTATTTTAATTGGTAAAGAATTGTACGATCGAATCCACATTATAGCCTGCCCTGAGAGCAGGTGGGGATAGTGTGGTACGGAACACCTATTAATTATAATAGCCAACCGCACAAACGAGAGATAAATCACACTCTTTTGATGATTTCAGGTAAGCAACAAGAGAAGTAATCATCCTGAAGATATTGCAGTAATACTTTTTGATTCAGAATGGTACGATTGGGGAATTACGTTGAATCAACCAGTAGAACATCATGACTCAAACTACCCCTATCCGTATAGCGACACGTAAAAGTCCTCTTGCCTTATGGCAAGCCCACTTTGTTAAAGATGCACTGCAAGCAGCTCACCCTGGTCTCGAAGTCGAACTAGTGACCATGGTAACAAAAGGCGATGTGATACTTGATACCCCCCTTGCTAAGGTTGGCGGTAAAGGCTTATTCGTTAAAGAATTAGAAGTCGCCATGTTAGAAGGGCGTGCAGATCTCGCCGTGCACTCTATGAAAGACGTTCCAGTGGACTTCCCTGAAGGCCTAGGTTTAGTCACCATCTGCGAGCGTGAAGATCCTCGCGATGCATTTGTCTCTAATACTTACAGCAACATTGATGAATTGCCTCAGGGCGCAATTGTCGGTACATGTAGCCTACGTCGTCAATGTCAGCTAAAAGAATACCGCCCAGATCTTGTGATTAAAGAATTACGAGGAAATGTAGGCACTCGCCTAGGTAAACTGGACGCGGGTGAATACGATGCCATTATCCTTGCTGCGGCTGGTCTAAAACGCCTTGAGCTTGAAGAGCGCATTCGTAGCTTTATCGAGCCTGAGCAATCGCTTCCTGCAGTTGGACAAGGCGCCGTAGGTATCGAATGCCGACTGGATGACGAACGCCTACTTAAACTACTTGATCCGTTAAACCACCAAGATACTGCCGATCGTGTTAAGTGTGAGCGAGCAATGAACTTGACGTTAGAAGGTGGTTGCCAGGTTCCTATTGGTAGTTACTCATTACTTGACGGCGACGATATTTGGTTGCGTGCTCTGGTCGGTGAGCCAGACGGTACTAAAATTGTCCGTGGTGAGATCAAAGGCCCACGTGATCAAGCAGAAGCCATGGGCGTTAAACTGGCCAATCAGTTACTTGATAATGGTGCCAGAGAGATTCTGACTAAGCTTTACGCTGATCACGAGTAATCCCTATGGCAGTGTTGGTTACTAGACCTGATGAGCAAGGAAGCGCATTATGCCAACAGCTACATGACGTCGGAATTGATGCGATGCATCAACCCATCATTTCAATCAAGCCAGGGAGCACACTCTCTGGCATTGGCCAAGCATTAGAACATTTCGACATCATTATTGCTGTCAGTCAACATGCGGTGAACTTTACTCACGAAGCGATACTGGCATCCTCTTCCCGATGGCCTAAATCAGCCACTTATCTTGCCGTTGGTCAAAAATCTGCACATGTATTGAGCAAAAAGACACAACAGAAAGTACACTATCCCGACATCAGCGATAGCGAACATCTACTTCGTCTCGATGTTTTGCAAAACGTGGAAAATAAACGCATTGTGATCTTGCGGGGTAATGGTGGCAGAGAACTTATTTTTGATACTCTCATGCAACGAGGTGCCAGAGTTGAATATAGAGAAGTATACAAGCGGGAAAATATAGCTTTCCACTCAGAATTACTCATATCGTTATGGCAGGATAATAACATTCAGCAATTGGTGATAACCAGCTTGGAGCAACTGAATCACTTTGTCTCTCAGTTTTCCGAGATCGAGTTAGATTGGTTACTTACACTAACGCTTTATGTACCTAGTGAACGTATTATGCAAGAGGCAATGCAGTTAGGTTTTAAAAAGGTAATCAATACCTATAGCGCTTCAAATAAGGACTTGTTGACTGCTCTCCGGTCAACTGAAACAGGACAATAAATAATGGCAAGTAAAAACAAAAACGGAATCATTGAACCTGAGAAAGAAAACAACGCCATAACGGAAGAGGTCGAGCAAGCGCCAACTTCCGAGGCAACTTCAAATGTAGAAAACCAAAATACGGATACTAAAGGCGCAGAGGCTACGGTTGGCGGCACTGCACCAAAAGACGTAAAAAAAGATGAGCCTCCCGTTTTTGAAGAAAAGCAAGGTAAACGAGGTGTCAAACTTGGCACGATCGCAATCATCATTTCGCTGCTGTTTGGAGGCGGTCTAACATTCCATATGCAGCAGAAAAACGCTGAATATCAAGAAAAAATCAATGCCCTCCAGTCTCAGCTAGATCAAACTGAAACCTCCCTCAAACAAGATCTTGAAGCGACACAACAAGCCACAGTTTCTAAAGCAAATGAAATTGCTAACCGAGCCGAAACCGTACTAGACCAGCAACAGAAGAGTATTGAAAGTCTGCAAGTTGCCTTAGCTGAAGTGAAGGGGCGTCGCCCTAATGATTGGCTTTTGGCGGAAGCGGACTACCTCGTGAAACTAGCTGGACGCAAACTCTTCTTAGAGAATGACGCTGTAAGCGCTACTGAGCTGATGGAAAGCGCCGACCAGCGCATCGCAGCTCTAAATGATCCAAGCCTGGTTCCACTTCGTAAAGCAATGGCTACAGACATTACTAAATTAAAAACGATCCCATTAGTTGATAGAGAAGGGCTGGTTCTTCGCATCACAGCACTACAGCAACAAGTCGACGCGCTACCTCTAGCCAACGCATTACTCCCAGAAGCTCAGCAAGTCGAGGAGCATAAGGTGTCAGAAGATCTTAATGATTGGCAAGATAACCTCATGACGTCCCTAAAAGATTTCTCTGCGAACTTCATTACTTTCCGAACCAGAGATGGGAATGTGATCCCTCTACTTTCACCAGAGCAGCATTTTTATCTGAAAGAAAACATCAAAGCGAAGCTAGAAACTGCAATTAAAGCAGTCTATGTAGAGCAACAAGACATTTATAGCACTGCACTTACCACCGCTGACAAATGGTCGAGTGCTTTCTTCAATCAAGATTCTAACAGCGTTAAAGAATTCAATAATGCGCTAGCGATGCTAAGCAAACAGACTATCCAGGTGGAATATCCGGTAAAACTTAATACTCAAGAAGTCCTATCAGATGTCATCCGAGAGCGTCTACGCCGTGAAGTAACCACTCTAGTCACGGAGGAAAAATAATGTTTCGTATCATTTTCCTGTTCGTTGTATTAGGTGCAGGCTTATTTGCGGGAACCCAATACTCAGGGCAGCAAGGCTATGTTCTCATCTCCATAGCAGATAAAACGATAGAAATGAGCGTAACGACACTCGTCATTTTTGTCATCGCTGTATTAGGCTTACTGTTTTTCCTCGAATTCCTGGTGAAGAAAGCGTTATACGCGAGTTCTTCTACTTGGAACTATTTTAGTGCGCGTAAATCTCGTCTATCTCGTCGATACACAGACGAAGGCATCGTAAAATTACTGGAAGGCGATTTTAAACAAGCAGAGAAAAAAGCAACTAAGTGGGCTAGTTACCATGACATGCCTCTTCTTTGCTATCTGGTTGCCTCAGAAGCCGCGCAAGGCTTAGGTGATACGGCTAAACGTGACAAGTATCTAGAGCTTGCAAGCAAGGAAACAAACGCACAGCTAGCAGTAGAATTAACACGCGCTAAGCAACAAGTTCGCGAGGCTGACTACGAGCAAGCACTAGAAACCCTTTCAAATCTAAAGGCAGCACACTCACAGAATAATATTGTTCTTAACTTGCTAAAAACGGTCTACATTGAGCTCAAACTATGGCAACCATTGTTAGACCTATTACCGAACCTCGGCAAGGTGAACAACCTTTCTGAAGAAGAACAGCTAAAACTGACGGAAAGAGCTCAATGTGGCCTTCTGATTGACATTGCAGAACAAAAAGGCAGTGAAGGATTGATTACTCATTGGAATAGTTTACCGCGCAAACTCAAGAGCGACAGCTATCTTGTAGAGTGCTTTGCTAAACAACTTATTTCTAGAAAGGCTGATAACGAGGCATTCACTCTAGTTAAAGAAAATCTGAAGAAACACCCTAACTCTGAGCTGTATGCACTTCTACCAGAAATGAATCTTGCCGATAATCACCCTGCTGTTGTGTTCCTTGAAGAGACACTGCGTAAAGATGGTAATAATGCGGAAGCGCACAGCGCGTTGGCTCAATTCCATTTTCGCAATGAAAAGTGGTCAGACGCTCAAGAACATTTCGAGAAAGCATTGTCTCTACGTTCTAATGTATCCGACTACGCGTATCTAGCAGACGCACTAGAGAAACAGAACTTAACCAAAGCAGCGCACGAAGTATCGCGCAAAGCACTGACTTTGATTCAAGAGTAAGGTACATCCTACCTACGATCAAAACCGGCTTAGTTAGCCGGTTTTTTTATGCCTTGAATACCCCATCCAAATCCCTTCCCTATTAATTAAAGCAAAGAGATATTGTTATATCTCCAATCTCCACACCTGCGTCATCTATGTTCAGGGCTATAAGCTGACGTCAGAAGGGATAACTCTCTAATAAGAAGAAAATCCGCTAAGATTGAACACTAGACGGGATGGTAAAGCGTAAAAACTTATAGAGTGATAATTGAAATTCTTCTTCCGTCCCCAAAGAATCGCATAGAGAAGTTCATTTTAGTGATATTGCTGAGCTCGAAGAAATATCAGGAGTTTAGGATAAATAGTAAAGACGCAGTATCCACATTGTTACTGATACACTAGGTAAGACAACTAAAGTATGGAGTACAGCTACATTCGCCGCAGGGATATGTTCTGATACCAATCTAAGAAAAAATATGATCTAATTTAAGTCCATTCAACAATAGAATGTATTCGTTATGGATAGCCTCAAGAATATTGATTTTAAAAAGCTCGCAAGCCAGCAGAAATCCATCCAGATGAAAATGAGATTGCTCGCACTTGCTCATTTCAAAGATGGACACCCTCGTACCCAAATCGCCAAGTTTCTTAAGGTGAGCCGAACCAGTGTTAATCGATGGGTTCAAATCTTTCTTGAAGAAGGATTAGAAGGGCTGAAGGAAAAGCCAAGAACGGGAAGACCGCCATTATTAACTTCTGAACAAAGGGAGCAATTGAGCCAATACATCAAAGATAAAGCTCATGATACTCAAGGTGGGCGACTGACCGGCGCCGATATCCATGCCTATATTGTGAAAGAATTTGGCCAGCATTATCATCCTGATTCTATCTATTACCTACTCGAGCATATGGGTTTCTCATGGGTCACTTCCCGTTCAAAACACCCACAACAATCCCAAGCGATACAGGAAGATTTTAAAAAAACTCCAAGACGAAACGATCCTTAAGATCCCAGGTCATGTCGCTTTAAAGCATGTCGATATCTGGTTTCAGGATGAAGCTCGATTTGGGCAACAAAATACAACAACACGGTTATGGGCTGAAAGAGGCACACGTCCCAGAGCAGTGAAGCAACAACAGTTCGAATATGCGTATCTATTTGGTTCTGTCTGTCCTCAAAAAGGTATTGGTGAGGCTATCGTTGTCCCATGGGTCAATAAAGACCTCATGATTGAGCATTTAAAGCAAATATCGGCGGTCACTGAAAAAGGACGTCATGCCGTCATCATTATGGATGGCGCAGGATGGCATACAGAAGATATCGCTAATGGCTTTCAGAACATCAGTGTCATCAAACTTCCCCCCTATTCTCCAGAGCTAAACCCTATAGAACAAGTATGGAGCTGGATGAGACAACACTATCTCGCCAATCAGTCTTTTGCGGATTACGAAGACATTGTCTCCAAAGTGTGTAGGGCTTGGAATCGTTTTTTGGCATGCTCCAACAGAGTCACCAAGATGTGTTCGAGAGAATGGGCAGACCTGACCAGTTAATTTTCCAGATTGGTATACGATTGGTATTGGAAACGCATAGTCTGAATTCGGAGAAGCATGATGGAAAAGCCGGAGATAGATCTTATGACTTCAAAATGCCATAAATGAAGAAAGCCCTGCTATTGCTAGCAGGGCTTCTGAATAAGTGGCGGAGCGGACGGGACTCGAACCCGCGACCCCCGGCGTGACAGGCCGGTATTCTAACCAACTGAACTACCGCTCCGCACTGGTTAGACTCTAAGTCTAAGTTTTTGCCTTTAGATTTTTCTAAAATCTAAAAACGAAATGTAAGCCTGGCGATGTCCTACTCTCACATGGGGAAACCCCACACTACCATCGGCGCTAATTCGTTTCACTTCTGAGTTCGGCATGGAAATCAGGTGGGTCCAAATCGCTATGGTCGCCAAGCAAATTCTTACTCTCTATTTCTAGAGAAAATCTGGAAAGCTGTTTTGTGTTCTCTACACATTCAATGTTCTTACTTTGAGTCCATCAAAACCCTTTGGGTGTTGTATGGTTAAGCCTCACGGGCAATTAGTACAGGTTAGCTCAACGCCTCACAACGCTTACACACCCTGCCTATCAACGTTCTAGTCTCGAACAACCCTTCAGGACTCTCAAGGAGTCAGGGAAGACTCATCTCAGGGCTCGCTTCCCGCTTAGATGCTTTCAGCGGTTATCGATTCCGAACTTAGCTACCGGGCAATGCGTCTGGCGACACAACCCGAACACCAGAGGTTCGTCCACTCCGGTCCTCTCGTACTAGGAGCAGCCCCCTTCAATCTTCCAACGCCCACGGCAGATAGGGACCGAACTGTCTCACGACGTTCTAAACCCAGCTCGCGTACCACTTTAAATGGCGAACAGCCATACCCTTGGGACCGACTTCAGCCCCAGGATGTGATGAGCCGACATCGAGGTGCCAAACACCGCCGTCGATATGAACTCTTGGGCGGTATCAGCCTGTTATCCCCGGAGTACCTTTTATCCGTTGAGCGATGGCCCTTCCATTCAGAACCACCGGATCACTATGACCTGCTTTCGCACCTGCTCGAATTGTCATTCTCGCAGTCAAGCGGGCTTATGCCATTGCACTAACCTCACGATGTCCAACCGTGATTAGCCCACCTTCGTGCTCCTCCGTTACTCTTTGGGAGGAGACCGCCCCAGTCAAACTACCCACCAGGCACTGTCCTCACCCCGGATGACGGGGCTAAGTTAGAACATCAAACATACAAGGGTGGTATTTCAAGGTCGGCTCCACCGATACTGGCGTACCGGTTTCAAAGCCTCCCACCTATCCTACACATGTAGGCTCAATGTTCAGTGCCAAGCTGTAGTAAAGGTTCACGGGGTCTTTCCGTCTAGCCGCGGGTACACTGCATCTTCACAGCGATTTCAATTTCACTGAGTCTCGGGTGGAGACAGCGTGGCCATCATTACGCCATTCGTGCAGGTCGGAACTTACCCGACAAGGAATTTCGCTACCTTAGGACCGTTATAGTTACGGCCGCCGTTTACCGGGGCTTCGATCAAGAGCTTCGACCGAAGTCTAACCCCATCAATTAACCTTCCGGCACCGGGCAGGCGTCACACCGTATACGTCATCTTACGATTTTGCACAGTGCTGTGTTTTTAATAAACAGTTGCAGCCACCTGGTATCTGCGACTCTCAATAGCTCCATCCGCAAGGGACTTCACCGTCAAGAGCGTACCTTCTCCCGAAGTTACGGTACCATTTTGCCTAGTTCCTTCACCCGAGTTCTCTCAAGCGCCTTGGTATTCTCTACCCGACCACCTGTGTCGGTTTGGGGTACGATTCCTTACAATCTGAAGCTTAGAGGCTTTTCCTGGAAGCATGGCATCAATGACTTCACACCCGTAGGTGCTCGACGTCGTGTCTCAGCCTTAGAAAGAGCCGGATTTACCTAACTCTTAAGCCTACGCACTTGAACCTGGACAACCGTCGCCAGGCCCACCTAGCCTTCTCCGTCCCCCCATCGCAATTGTAAGAAGTACGGGAATATTAACCCGTTTCCCATCGACTACGCTTTTCAGCCTCGCCTTAGGGGTCGACTTACCCTGCCCCGATTAACGTTGGACAGGAACCCTTGGTCTTCCGGCGAGGGGGTTTTTCACCCCCTTTATCGTTACTCATGTCAGCATTCGCACTTCTGATACCTCCAGCAAGCTTTACAACTCACCTTCAACGGCTTACAGAACGCTCCCCTACCCAATGCAGTAAACTGCATTGCCGCAGCTTCGGTTTATAGCTTAGCCCCGTTACATCTTCCGCGCAGGCCGACTCGACTAGTGAGCTATTACGCTTTCTTTAAATGATGGCTGCTTCTAAGCCAACATCCTAGCTGTCTAAGCCTTCCCACATCGTTTCCCACTTAGCTATAATTTGGGACCTTAGCTGGCGGTCTGGGTTGTTTCCCTCTCCACGACGGACGTTAGCACCCGCCGTGTGTCTCCCGGATAGTACTTACTGGTATTCGGAGTTTGCAAAGGGTTGGTAAGTCGGGATGACCCCCTAGCCTTAACAGTGCTCTACCCCCAGTAGTATTCGTCCGAGGCGCTACCTAAATAGCTTTCGGGGAGAACCAGCTATCTCCAGGTTTGATTGGCCTTTCACCCCTAGCCACAAGTCATCCGCTAATTTTTCAACATTAGTCGGTTCGGTCCTCCAGTTGATGTTACTCAACCTTCAACCTGCCCATGGCTAGATCACCTGGTTTCGGGTCTATATCCAGAGACTGAGCGCCCAGTTAAGACTCGGTTTCCCTACGGCTCCCCTAGATGGTTAACCTTGCCACTGAATATAAGTCGCTGACCCATTATACAAAAGGTACGCAGTCACAGGACAAAGCCTGCTCCTACTGCTTGTACGTACACGGTTTCAGGTTCTATTTCACTCCCCTCACAGGGGTTCTTTTCGCCTTTCCCTCACGGTACTGGTTCACTATCGGTCAGTCAGTAGTATTTAGCCTTGGAGGATGGTCCCCCCATATTCAGACAGGATATCACGTGTCCCGCCCTACTCGATTTCACTGAATGTGCGTTGTCAACTACGGGGCTATCACCCTGTATCGCCGGACTTTCCAGACCGTTCGTCTAACGCATATAAAGCTTAAGGGCTAGTCCAATTTCGCTCGCCGCTACTTTCGGAATCTCGGTTGATTTCTTTTCCTCGGGGTACTTAGATGTTTCAGTTCCCCCGGTTCGCCTCTTGCACCTATGTATTCAGTACAAGATACGTGCTTATGCACGTGGGTTTCCCCATTCGGAAATCCCAGACTCAAGTGGCTTTTACTGCCTAATCTGGGCTTATCGCAAGTTAATACGTCCTTCATCGCCTCTGACTGCCAAGGCATCCACCGTGTACGCTTAGTCACTTAACCATACAACCCCAAAGAGTTTCGCGGAGCGAATCTTGAGGATGTTGTTTAAACAACCAAAGTTGCTATCTCATTATTTGAATGAGCGAGATAGCTTTCGATTTTGCCGGACTCAATTTCTTTTTATTTTACTTTTTATAAAAGTGAAAACAAAAAGCCAAGAACACTTGAATGTGTTGTATTGGTGTTTGTCTTTAAAGACAAACATTGAGAACTTTACAAACAACAATAAATTGTTGTTTTGTCAGCTTTCCAAATTGTTAAAGAGCAATAATAGCTCGAAGCTTTCGCTTCAAAAACTATCAATCTGTGTGAACACTCATCGCAATAATCATCGTATAAGGAGGTGATCCAGCGCCAGGTTCCCCTAGCGCTACCTTGTTACGACTTCACCCCAGTCATGAACCACAAAGTGGTAAGCGTCCTCCCGAAGGTTAAACTACCTACTTCTTTTGCAGCCCACTCCCATGGTGTGACGGGCGGTGTGTACAAGGCCCGGGAACGTATTCACCGTGGCATTCTGATCCACGATTACTAGCGATTCCGACTTCACGGAGTCGAGTTGCAGACTCCGATCCGGACTACGACGCACTTTTTGGGATTCGCTCACTCTCGCAAGTTGGCCGCCCTCTGTATGCGCCATTGTAGCACGTGTGTAGCCCTACTCGTAAGGGCCATGATGACTTGACGTCGTCCCCACCTTCCTCCGGTTTATCACCGGCAGTCTCCCTGGAGTTCCCACCCGAAGTGCTGGCAAACAAGGATAAGGGTTGCGCTCGTTGCGGGACTTAACCCAACATTTCACAACACGAGCTGACGACAGCCATGCAGCACCTGTCTCAGAGTTCCCGAAGGCACCAATCCATCTCTGGAAAGTTCTCTGGATGTCAAGAGTAGGTAAGGTTCTTCGCGTTGCATCGAATTAAACCACATGCTCCACCGCTTGTGCGGGCCCCCGTCAATTCATTTGAGTTTTAATCTTGCGACCGTACTCCCCAGGCGGTCTACTTAACGCGTTAGCTCCGAAAGCCACGGCTCAAGGCCACAACCTCCAAGTAGACATCGTTTACGGCGTGGACTACCAGGGTATCTAATCCTGTTTGCTCCCCACGCTTTCGCATCTGAGTGTCAGTATCTGTCCAGGGGGCCGCCTTCGCCACCGGTATTCCTTCAGATCTCTACGCATTTCACCGCTACACCTGAAATTCTACCCCCCTCTACAGTACTCTAGTCTGCCAGTTTCAAATGCTATTCCGAGGTTGAGCCCCGGGCTTTCACATCTGACTTAACACACCACCTGCATGCGCTTTACGCCCAGTAATTCCGATTAACGCTCGCACCCTCCGTATTACCGCGGCTGCTGGCACGGAGTTAGCCGGTGCTTCTTCTGCAGCTAACGTCAAATAATGCAGCTATTAACTACACTACCTTCCTCACTGCTGAAAGTACTTTACAACCCGAAGGCCTTCTTCATACACGCGGCATGGCTGCATCAGGCTTGCGCCCATTGTGCAATATTCCCCACTGCTGCCTCCCGTAGGAGTCTGGACCGTGTCTCAGTTCCAGTGTGGCTGATCATCCTCTCAGACCAGCTAGGGATCGTCGCCTTGGTGAGCCCTTACCTCACCAACTAGCTAATCCCACCTGGGCATATCCTGACGCGAGAGGCCCGAAGGTCCCCCTCTTTGAGCCGAAGCTATTATGCGGTATTAGCCATCGTTTCCAATGGTTATCCCCCACATCAGGGCAATTTCCCAGGCATTACTCACCCGTCCGCCGCTCGACGCCGTTAACGTCCCCCGAGGGTTCAGTTAACTCGTTTCCGCTCGACTTGCATGTGTTAGGCCTGCCGCCAGCGTTCAATCTGAGCCATGATCAAACTCTTCAATTTAAGATTTTGTCGGCTCAATGAATACTGACTTCAAAACTACTAATGTAATTTTAAAGCTATTATCGTTCCAACAGAACGATAATGAATTGACTGTGCTGAATCCGAAGATTCAATGGTCACTTCGTATCATTGAAACCTAATTTGATACCGAGGTATCTAATTGGATTATCATCAACGAGTGCCCACACAGATTGATAGATTTATATTGTTAAAGAGCTTTTCTTTTGAGAAGCTTTCTTCTCAAAGCGGAGGTGCATTCTAGCGAGATAATTTGAAGAGTCAAACACTTTTTCAAATTTATTTTCTCGAGAAGCTTTCACCTCTCTAACACTGCTGAAGCCTTTTGCTGTCTGCCGTGTCAGTGGATGCGCATTATAGGGAGTTCATTGGATAGCGCAACCCATTTTTCATAAAAAGTTTAAAAAAATAAGCGTTCGTTGGTTTTACGCCCAAAAACAAAGAAAAAGAGAGCAATATGCTCTCTTTTTATCCAGTATCACATCATTTTTAAATGAAGGCATACGCGTCAGCAAACATTCGGTCACTTTGTGCGCCTTTGTTCTGCGTGAACTGCTCTCGCGCGGCTCCCGCCATTTCAAAACGGCCAGCAATATAAATGTCGTATTCAGCTAATGAACCAAAGTCTTCGCTCACCGCTTGAAGTACATTTCCTACTTTACCTTGCCACTCACTCGTATTTTGCTCAATAACAGGGATAAAATGCACATTGCTGTTCTGACTAGCTATCTCAACTAACTCTTCTTTAGCATAGAGCTGACACTCATCACGTGCGCCCCAGTACAGATAGATTTCATTGTCTTTATTCTGTGCCACACAGTGATCCAAGATTGAGCGAACATAGCTGAATCCCGTACCACCAGCGATAAGTAGTAAAGGTCGTTCACTGTCTTCTTTTATCCAAGCATCACCATGAGGTGCATCGATCGTAATATCGCTACCATTTTCAAGAGCAAGCTTCATTGCTTCTACCACTTCTAGTGCGTATGCGTTGTGTTCTGCGGCACCGATATGTAGTTCGAGCTCTCCTGCATGTCGGCAAGGGCTACTTGCAATTGAAAATGGTCGCTTATCCTTTTCACCCATAACTACCATAAGATACTGACCAGCTTTAAAGTTCACTGGTGATTCTGGGTGAAGGAGAATTTGATATGTATTACTCGCCAATGGCTTAATGGACTTTACTTTACATTGAATGGTCATGGTGTTCCTCTTACCTACTCCTCAAAAGTAAGTACTAAATTACTTTCGGCGATTGCCTGACACGCAAATATCCAACCTTGTTCTTGCTCTTTCTCTGTGAGCATTGGGTCAAGGTGATAACTTACTGTTCCCTCTAGTTTGCGGCACAAACAAGCTGCACACGCTCCAACTTGGCATCGATTTGGAAAGCTAATATTGTTATTGAGCGCAGCTTCCAAGACCGTTTGCCCATCTTGCACCTCAAACCTAATACCCTTTGGCTGCAAGATGATTGTTTTACTCATGATAACCCCAGCTTACTCCATTTCTCGTCTACCTGCGCAACGAGCTGAGGATCTTTCTTAATCGGAATGCCCCACTCACGTTCAACCTCTCCAGAAAATTTATTGGTTGCATCTAGACCAAGTTTAGAGCTTCGACCGTCTTTTGCGGGAATTTGCAACGTATCACGTGCAGGGTCCATACGGGTGGTCATCGCCCAAATCACGTCATTCCAATCATGAACATTGACGTCTTGATCGCAAAGAATGACAAACTTCGCATCGGTGAACTGGTCTAAAAACTCCCAAACATCACTTAATACCTGTTTTGATTGATGAGCTTGTGTTTTGTGCATTGATACGATTGCAAAGCGATCATGACCAGCAGATACAGGTAGCGCTACGTCAATGATCTCTGGGTGCTGAGCTTTAAGCACCTCTAGTTGCTCTGTAGTGATATCGATCTTTGGACCGTCAGTTAATTCTGGAGCAGTCACATTTTCCGCATCCCATTTAATCGTTGCGTCCATACCCATTTTTGAGCCAAGACCAACAACCGGAGAAGCAAAATCCAATGAATCGATCGGCGTATTCTCAATCATCAAGGTATCGCGTACAGGTTCCATATTCTCTGTCATGGCTTTGATGACATCATCCCAGCTACGAGCATTAACGCTTTCATCACACACAACAACAAACTTGGTATACATGAATTGACGTAGGAAAGACCATACACCCAGCATGACTCGCTTCGCATGGCCCGGATACTGCTTCTTCATCGTCACAACGGCCATACGATAAGAGCAGCCTTCTGGCGGAAGATAAAAATCCTCAATTTCCGGGAACTGCTTTTGCAAAATAGGCACGAAGACTTCGTTAAGTGCAACGCCTAAAACAGCTGGCTCATCAGGTGGGCGTCCTGTGTATGTACTGTGGTAAATTGGGTCTTTACGCATGGTGATATGCGTAATGGTAAAGACGTGATGCTTTTCTTTCTCATTGTAGTAACCAGTGTGATCGCCATACGGCCCTTCGTCGGCAAATTCATTCGGGTCGATGTAACCTTCCATAACGATCTCTGCACTTGCGGGTACTTCTAGATCGTTACTGATGGATTTAACCACTTCGGTTTTACTACCACGTAGCAATCCTGCGAATGCGTATTCCGACAAGGTATCTGGTACTGGCGTTACCGCACCAAGAATGGTCGCTGGATCAGCACCGAATGCAACAGATACTGGAAATGGCTTACCTGGATTGGTTTCCATCCAGTCACGTAGGTCTAACGCTCCACCACGGTGAGCAAGCCAACGCATGATGATTTTGTTCTTGGCAATTTTTTGCTGACGGTAAATGCCTAAGTTCTGGCGCTTTTTATGCGGACCACGAGTTACGGTCAATCCCCATGTCAGCAGAGGAGCAACGTCGTCTTGCCAGCAACTCATAACCGGAATTTTATCTAGGTCAACGTCATCACCTTGCCAAACTATCTCCTGACACGGTGCTTTACGCAATCTTTTGGCTGGCATGTTTAAGACTTGCTTAAACACTGGGATTTTTTCCAATGCATCTTTAAATCCGCGTGGCGGCTCAGGCTCTTTGAGATAAGCGAGCAACTTCCCCACTTCACGGAGTTCTTTGACGTCACTGCGACCCATACCTATTGCTACTCGCTCGGGTGTACCAAATAGATTGGTTAGCACTGGCATATCGTATCCGATTGGATTTTCGAATAGTAATGCAGGCCCACCCGCACGAAGAGTGCGATCGCTGATTTCTGTCATCTCATAGTTAGGGTCAACGGGGTGAGAGATGCGCTTTAGTTTCCCTTGCTGTTCAAGGTGGGCAATAAAGTCGCGTAAATCCTTAAAACTCATAGGCCTTCTGATGGACTGGTTAATCTGCACGCAGTATAACAAAAAGAGGGTTCATTCGATCCCTCTTTTTCATATGGTTATTTACGTCCATTTTATGCGCTATAAAGACAGTGCATGAGTAATCGCACTACTGCGTACTTTTTTATTGCTTGTTACCAGCTCTTCTAACCAAGATTGATAGCCTTGACGCGCAAGTTCATTAGCGACGATTTCGGCATCTTCTTTAATCGCCATCTTGCTGATGAGAAACTCTCGAATGTCATTATTTAGAGGTTTGATGCTCGCCAAAGCCTGAAGTGCTTTCTCTTTTAGCCTTGGATTTTGTGTAGCGATCTTCAATTGCTCTATAGAGAAATCATCTGCAATCGAACCCAGCCTAGACAGTTCTTTCTGGCTATTAAAGTCAGCTCGCATCAACCATAACAACTTATACACTTGTGAGTCTTCGCTAACTTGTGCCAACCTCACCATCACCGCTGATGATGGCAACCAACTTGTAACAGCTTCCTGTGTCAGCTGGCTAGTTAAGGCATTAATTGCATTGGGAGACAAACTATCGAGCTCGCGGATCAATAACGTTTCGCGAGTTTGAACTTGATACTCACTGCCAGACAACCACTCTTTTAGTTTGAGCTCTTCACGCTCGGCTTTCAGCACAAAATCGAGTGTTGACTGATCTTGTTTCCAGCGTTTGATTAAGCGATTTGCGATAGAAGGATAGTTAAAGGCAGGAACAGAAAACTCGTAACCATCTCCTCTTTCAAGGATTTGGTAAGTAGGCACCATCGATGTCTGACGCTCGACAAACAACGCCATTTTGGGAGTTAAAATGATGCTTTGCTCTTCAATTTTTTTGAGCAATAGATAACGAGCGACCTCTTGCTGAGACAAAGTAAGCCTCTCGATCGCAAAATTAAGAGAGTCGATATTATCTTCAACTGCATATTGCAGAAGTTCAGCGACTTTTTGATGTATTTGCTCATCCTCGAGCAGAACTTCCACACGCGAGGACGTCATTTCCATCGCGGAAGCAATAGGTGTTCCCAATAGCATAGATGCAGATAGGAGAACTGACGACAACATTCCTTGTTGCATGTTAACCTCCTTGTAACATTCTCGCCATTTTGCTTGCTCAGCAGAGAGAATGCAAACAAAAACGCCACCGATATAGTCGATGGCGTTTTTGTTAAATTTTAATTACTGGCGACGCATTGCATCAAAGAACTCATCATTGGTCTTCGTCATTGCCAGTTTATCAATGAGGAATTCCATCGCATCGGTTTCACCCATTGGATGAACAATCTTACGCAGGATCCACATTTTTTGTAGTTCGTCTGTCTTCGTAAGAAGTTCTTCACGACGAGTACCAGAACGGTTGAAGTCAATCGCAGGGAAGACACGCTTCTCAGCAATCTTACGGTTCAGGTGCAATTCCATGTTACCTGTACCTTTAAATTCTTCGTAGATAACTTCATCCATCTTAGAACCAGTATCAACCAGTGCTGTTGCGATGATCGTTAAGCTACCGCCCTCTTCTACATTACGTGCCGCACCGAAGAAGCGCTTCGGACGATGCAGAGCGTTTGCATCCACACCACCAGTCAGTACTTTACCTGACGATGGCACAACGGTGTTGTATGCACGCGCTAGACGAGTAATAGAATCAAGAAGAATAACGACGTCTTTTTTGTGCTCAACAAGACGCTTCGCTTTCTCGATAACCATTTCTGCCACTTGTACGTGACGAGACGCTGGCTCATCAAACGTAGACGCGATCACTTCACCTTTAACTAGGCGCTGCATTTCCGTTACTTCTTCCGGACGCTCATCGATAAGCAGTACCATCAACTCACACTCAGGATGGTTGTAGGCAATGCTCTGCGCGATGTTTTGCAGTAGCATTGTCTTACCCGCTTTTGGCGGAGCAACAATCAGACCACGCTGACCTTTACCGATTGGTGAAGCCAAATCCAATACACGTGCCGTAATGTCTTCTGTCGAGCCATTACCGCGTTCCATCACCATGCGTTCGTTAGCATGCAGCGGTGTTAAGTTCTCAAAAAGAATCTTGTTACGCGCATTATCCGGTTTGTCGTCGTTAACTGTGTTAACTTTTAACAGAGCAAAGTAACGTTCACCGTCTTTTGGTGGACGAATCTTACCTGCAATTGAGTCACCTGTACGTAGGTTGAAGCGACGAATCTGGCTAGGAGATACGTAGATATCATCAGGGCCGGCCAAATATGAACTGTCGGCACTACGTAGGAAACCAAAACCGTCTTGAAGTATTTCCAGAACCCCGTCGCCAAAAATATCTTCACCACTTTTCGCATGCGCTTTAAGGATGGCGAAGATGATGTCTTGTTTTCTTAGACGCGCAAGGTTTTCAAGGCCCAAGCTTTCGCCAAGTTTTACAAGATCAGACACAGGTCTGTTTTTCAGTTCTGTTAGATTCATGGTGGTGGATACTTGTTTAGTCAAAATAGGATCTGTTATTTAGTTAAGATGGATTTGGTCACAGGATCGACCAAGAAGAGAACTTGTTTAATTAACGTGCGATAAATTAGCACTAAATACTAGCCTAGTCTAGATTTTGTTGGAGCACAAAAACAAAACCGTGCATTATTTACAATGCACGGTCTTATGTGACTATTACAGGTTTGCGTCTAGGAACTCTTTTAGTTGAGTCTTAGACAGCGCGCCTACTTTAGTTGCTGCTACGCTGCCATCTTTAAATAGAAGCAACGTTGGAATACCGCGAATACCAAATTTAGGTGGTGTACCTGCGTTTTGGTCGATATTTAGTTTACCGATAGTGAGTTTGCCTTCGTACTCTTCAGCGACTTCGTCCAGAATCGGAGCAATCATCTTACAAGGACCACACCATTCTGCCCAAAAGTCTACTAATACAGGGCCTGCAGCGTTGATTACATCGTTTTCAAAACCGTCATCAGTTAGCTGCAAAATCTTATCACTCATCTTCCACTCCAATGTGTTTTTCAGAACTGGTTGGATGATAACCAGTATTAAGATGCCCTATTGGAATGTATTTACTTTCGTATTGCAAGCTTAAGCTGATATTCTATAGCCATGAAAAAGACGCATATCACAGAGCAAAAGTTCGCCGATTTGGGATTGCATGCCCAAGTTACTGAAGGTTTGATTAAAAAAGGGTTCGAATTTTGTACCCCAATTCAAGCCTTGGCGTTGCCGGTACTGCTCACCGGCCAAGACATTGCAGGTCAGGCTCAAACAGGGACAGGTAAAACCCTGGCTTTCTTGACTGCTACTTTTAACCACCTACTGAATACGCCTGAACATGAAGGCCGTAAACCAACTCAGCCGCGTGCCATCATCATGGCCCCTACGCGTGAGTTAGCTATTCAGATCTACAACGACGCAGCGCCTCTAATCGAAAGCACAGGTATTAAAGCCGCACTTGCTTACGGCGGAGAAAGCTACGACAAACAGCTTGCCAAACTAGAGCAAGGTGTTGACGTTTTGATCGGTACGACTGGCCGAATCATTGACTTCTACAAGCAACGAGTGTTCAACCTAAACCACATTCAAGCAGTAGTATTAGACGAAGCGGATCGCATGTTTGACCTTGGCTTTATTAAGGACATTCGTTTCCTATTCCGCCGTATGCCTGAACCAAAAGAGCGTTTGAACATGCTGTTTTCTGCGACGCTGTCTTACCGCGTACAAGAGCTGGCGTTCGAGCACATGCATAATCCAGAGCACGTGGTAGTAGAGCCTGAACAGAAAACCGGTCACCGTATCCAAGAAGAGCTGTTCTACCCATCCAACGAACACAAAATGGCGCTGCTTCAAACTCTGATTGAAGAAGAATGGCCAGACCGTGCAATTATTTTCGCTAACACCAAGCACAAGTGTGATTCGGTTTGGGGACATTTAGCTGCAGATGGTCATCGTGTTGGTCTACTAACGGGTGATGTACCGCAGAAGAAACGTGAACGCATTCTGGATCAATTCACTAAAGGTGAAGTGGATATTCTGGTTGCGACCGACGTTGCTGCCCGTGGTCTGCACATTCCACAAGTGACACACGTTTATAACTACGATTTACCAGACGATTGTGAGGACTACGTACACCGTATTGGTCGTACAGGTCGTGCTGGTGCAAGCGGTCACTCGATTAGCTTTGCTTGTGAAGATTACGCAATCAACTTGCCAGCAATCGAAGAGTATATAGAACACGCGATTCCAGTTTCTGATTACGACCCAAGCGCGCTGATTGAAGATCTTCCAGCTCCAATTCGTATGCGTTCTAATCGTCCGCAACAGCGCCGTACTAATACTGGTGGTTCACGTTCAAACAACCGTCGCCAAAACACTCGCTCTCGTCCGCGTCAACAGAAGGATTCTTAAGCGTCTATGAGCCAAGCAGTATCATCTCCGCTATATGCAGCCATCGATCTCGGATCGAACAGTTTTCATATGCTCGTTGTGCGTCATATAGATGGAAGCGTACAAACTATGGCTAAGATAAAACGCAAGGTTCGCCTAGCCGCTGGGTTAGATGAACATAATGCTCTTAGTCTGGAAGCCATGCAGCGAGGTTGGGACTGCCTGAGCTTATTTGCTGAACGACTTCAGGATATTCCGAAAGAGAATATTCGTATTGTGGGTACAGCTACGCTTCGTACCGCGACAAACGTTGAAAAGTTTCTGGAAAAAGCAAACCAGATCTTAGGTTACGATATTGAAGTTATCTGTGGAGAAGAGGAAGCCGCCACTATTTATAAAGGTGTTGCGCATACCTCTGGAGGCAGTGGCCGCCGCCTGGTAGTCGATATTGGCGGTGCCAGTACCGAGCTAATTATCGGTGAAGGCTTTGAAGCGAAAGCTTTGACTAGCCTTAAGATGGGCTGCGTGACTTGGCTAGAACGTCATTTTAAAGATCGCCAGCTAACGTCGACAAACTTTAATAACGCGATTCAAGCAGCTAAAGACACCTTGCAACCTATCTTAGAGCAATACACGCAGATAGGTTGGGACGTGTGTGTCGGTGCTTCTGGTACAGTGCAAGCGTTGCAAGAAATCATGTTGGCACAGGGCATGGATGAGGTGATTACACTCGCCAAGCTAAAACGTCTTCAGAAACAGGCGATGCGTGCTGAGCACCTTGAAGAACTTGAAATTGAAGGGCTAACCTTAGAGCGAGCACTGGTATTTCCAAGCGGCCTATCTATATTGATCGCCATTTTTGAGCTGTTAGAAATTGATTCGATGACACTAGCAGGCGGCGCGCTGCGTGAAGGCTTAGTCTACGAGATGGTAGAAGAGCTAAAGCAAGACGATATTCGTGCGCGCACGATCGCTAGTGTACAAAGCCGCTACCAAATCGATACTAGCTACGGTGACCAAGTCGCCTCTATGGCAGCCAAGCTTTTAAGGCAATGCCAACAAGATTGGATCAATGAAGAGCAAGGGCACATTCTGCTTGATACCGCCGCCAAGCTACACGAAATTGGTCTCACGATTGACTTCAAGAAAGGTGGTGAGCACAACGCTTACCTACTTCAAAACCTTGATCTACCTGGCTACACTCGCGCACAAAAACACCTATTGGGTGAAGTGGCGCGACGCTACCGTGATCAACTGACGTCACTCCCAGAACAGCACGCCATTTCTGGTACAAGTGCTAAACGTGTTTTACGCCTACTGCGCGTTGCCGTTCTATTGTCACATCGTAGAAATCCAGATTTGGAGCCAGCGTTTACGCTAAGTTCGGATGGAGACAAACTGACATTATCAATTGACGCCCAGTGGCTAGAGGCAAACCCTCTTACTGCGGCCGAGCTTGAAATCGAAGCCAACCGACAAACGGATATTGGCTGGCCACTGAACGTGATTGCCAAATAGCGAGTCTAACAAATAGCAAAAAGCCCGAGTGATGTTCTCACTCGGGCTTTTTTGTTTTTGATGGGGCTTAGTTTGCACCGACCATCTTGAACTCTGGATTCACTGCGGTCAGCTTCTTCACTAAGTAGTTCAACAACACGCCGTACATTGGGACAAACAGACCCAAGCTAATGACTAGCTTGAAGCCATAATCGACCAAGGCGATCTCTGTCCAATGCTCCGCCATAAATGGATCTGGGCTTTGGTAGAAAGCAATCGCAAAGAAAGCAATGGTATCTAGCGCGTTACCAAACAACGTTGAACACGTAGGCGCGACCCACCATTGTTTTAGCTGACGCAGACGGTTGAATACGTGCACATCAAGGATTTGACCAAGTAGATACGCCATAAAACTCGCCGCAGCAATACGTGCGACAAACAGGTTAAACTCACTCAACTGAGCAAAACCTTGGAACTGGCCTTCATAGAACAAGACTGACAGCGCGTACGACACTGCCAAGGCTGGCAACATTACCAAGAAGATAATACGACGAGCCAACTGTGCACCAAAGACACGAACCGTTAAATCCGTTGCTAAGAAAATAAATGGGAAAGTGAAAGCACCCCAAGTGGTATGAAAACCAAAGATGGTAAACGGAAGCTGAACCAGATAGTTGCTCGATGCAATAATGATCAGGTGAAACAGGGTCAAAAAGAAAAGGGCTTTGCGCTGCTGCGCAGGGGTAAAGTTACTCATGCGATACCTTTTTAGTTTGGTTTGGGGGTGAGGGAACCCAAATCGAATCTATCCCAACTATTTGGAACGACTCTTACCAACAATGTAAATAAAGAGATTAAGATATTTTAAATAGTTGGAGTTTCAACAAGGCGACAAATGAGTACTGCCCTATGAGCATAGGGAACCTATGTGATTAGGGAGGACGAATGTAGTCAACGATGATGAAACTTCAAATATGACAAATATCGCGGCGGGCGATTATACATTAACCAACTATAGCCGCAAGCCTGAGTAATTACGCAATCGTTGGCGTACTAAAATCCGCGCTGAAAAAGGCTGGCTAGGAACGCAAGTTCTTCTTTTGAATCTTCAATTGAAAGCGCTTCAAACCATACGCACTCACTGTAATGCTCGGCTCTCAAGAACAGTTGGCAGCCTTCAAAGTCAATCAGCCAAGAGTGAATATCGGCATCCCACTGCTTTTCGACCACTGTCGCAGATAGCAGCTCGACTAAACGCGCTCCAAGCTCTGGAAAAGAGTCAAAGTCAAAGCTTGGGGTACGAATAATAATGCGACCTTCGTCTGCCTGATACTCTTGCAGGCCAAATTCCGTTTGTTGATCAACCATGATTAGTTAAGTGCTCCTGAATTAAATCTAAGAATGGATCGGCGTATTTTTCCAGCTTACGTTGCCCGACTCCGTTTACCGCCAGCATTTCGCCATAGGAAGTTGGCAGTATCTCGGCCATGTCGATCAAGGTTGCGTCGCTGAATACCACATATGGTGGTAAACCATCTTCATCAGCGATCGCTTTACGCAGCTTACGTAATTTAGCAAACAGCTTTTTGTCGTAGTGTTTGTTCGATAGCTTATCTGATTTAGCCGCTCGCGCTGCCGTATCTAGGCGAGGCACTGCGAGTTCAAGCGACATCTCACCGCGCAACAGTGGCCTCGCTTCTTCAGTTAGCTGCAGCGTTGAGTTGCGGGTAATATTTTGGGATAACAATCCTTTGTGAATCAACTGGCGGAAAATACTTACCCAGTAGTCATGGCTGTTCTCACGTCCAAGCCCGTAGGTTGAGATCTTATCGTGGCCATTCTCACGTACACGAATATTTTGCATACCGCGCAGCACTTCCACCACATAGCCCATACCAAAACTCTGATTGACGCGATACACACAAGACAGCGCTTTTTGCGCCTGCTCCGTTGCATCGAAATGTTTCGGTGGGTCTAGGCAGATATCGCAGTTACCACACGGCTTTTCGCGATACTCGCCAAAATAGTTGAGCAGCACTTGTCGACGGCAGGTTTGTGCTTCAGCAAACGCACTCATTGCGTGGAGCTTATGCGCTTCGACTTGTTTTTGCGGGCCATCATCTTTTTCGTCCAACATGCGGCGCAACCAACTGATATCCGCTGGGTCATAGAGCATCATCGCTTCTGCTGGCAAACCATCACGTCCGGCACGACCGGTTTCCTGATAGTAAGACTCGATGTTACGAGGGATATCAAAGTGAACCACAAAACGCACATTAGGTTTGTTGATCCCCATACCAAATGCAACTGTGGCGACCACTATCTGAATATCATCACGCTGGAAGGCATCTTGTACGTAAGCACGCTCATCCACTTCCAAACCCGCATGATAACTGGCCGCTCGCAAGCCGTTGTTGCACAGTTTTTCTGTCAACATTTCAACTTTCTTTCGGCTACCGCAGTAGATAATACCGCATTGACCCCTCTGGTTTTCGAGAAATCGAACCACCTGAGAAACGGGTTTGTGCTTTTCAACTAAGGTATAGCTGATATTCGGTCTATCAAAGCTACCCAGATACTCATGGGGCTCGCAAAGTTGTAAACGATGCATGATATCTTTACGAGTAGCATCATCAGCCGTTGCCGTGAGCGCCATCACTGGCACATGCGGAAAATACTGCTTTAGCTGACCTAAAGAGGCGTATTCCGGTCTAAAATCATGTCCCCACTGAGAAATACAGTGCGCTTCATCCACCGCGATCATCGACAGCGGCAAGCTCTCTAAACGTTCTATAAAATCACGCATCAACACGCGTTCAGGGGAAACATAAATCAGTTTTATGGCACCTGAATGCATTCGGTTGTACACGGAGATCAGCTCTTCACGTGACATGGTTGAATTAACGCACTCTGCCGCCACGCCATTCGCTTTTAGCTGATCGACCTGGTCTTTCATTAACGAAATCAGCGGAGAGATCACGAGCGTCAGGCCATTTCGAACCAACGCCGGGATTTGATAACAAAGCGACTTACCACCACCCGTTGGCATAATAACCAAACTGTCTTGCCCTGCGACCGCAGACTCGATCACCTCTTGTTGTCCATCACGAAACGTCTGATATCCGAAGACCTCCTCAAGTATGCTTTGTGGCGTCACCGTTGGATCAGATTGTTCGGCTATTAGTGTGGCTGTCATGGGTATCTCAAAAAGGGATGAGTGCAGAAGTGCAAGGGGCACATTGTAGTGGGGAATCAGGGTGAATAAAACAGCAAATTTCTAGGTGATTTTCAAACTCGTTCGTATACTGGATGTTTCAATTTGTAAACGTCGTGTTGAGATTATTTAATGACACCAGAAGAACAGCAAAGAGCGAAGCAAGGCGTATTGCTCGCCATTGGTGCCTACACCATGTGGGGCGTCGCACCAATTTATTTTAAAGCCATCAGTGACGTCTCACCGCTTGAGATCCTAAGCCATCGTGTCATTTGGTCCTTTGTCTTATTAGCACTGCTACTGCATTTTAGCCGACGCTGGCGTAGCGTGAGAGATGTGTTTCAATCAAAGAAGAAAATGGCTTACTTGCTGTCGACGTCGGTTATCATCGCGGCAAACTGGTTGATTTTTATTTGGGCGGTGAACGCCAATCATATGCTCGATGCCAGCTTGGGTTACTACATCAACCCATTGATTAACGTCGTCCTCGGAATGATTTTCCTCGGCGAAAGGCTGCGTAAACTGCAGTGGTTCGCAGTGGCGTTGGCGGCTTGTGGCGTCATCGTTCAGCTGGTTGCTTTTGGCTCAGTGCCAATTGTCGCAATCGCATTAGCGTTCAGTTTTGGCTTTTATGGCTTGCTACGAAAGAAGGTCAGCTTGGATGCCCAAACAGGACTCTTTATAGAAACCTTAGTCTTACTACCTGCAGCGGCTATTTATCTTCTGTGGTTTGCCAACTCTCCAACCTCAAATATGGCTGAAAACTCGTTAAACCTGAACGTGCTTCTCGTTGCTGCGGGTGTTATCACTACCCTGCCACTGCTTTGCTTTACTGGCGCTGCGACCCGACTCAAACTGTCGACTCTGGGTTTCTTCCAATATATCGGTCCGAGCCTAATGTTCTTACTCGCGGTACTGGTTTACGGAGAAGTATTTACCTCAGATAAAGCCATCACCTTTGCCTTTATTTGGGGTGCGTTGGTGGTATTTAGTTTTGATGGATTAAAAACCAGCAAGCAATCGCGAGCGTCCGCACTGGCGAAGTGATCGTTTTTTACAAGACAAACCGACATTCGCACTATAAGCTTGGTGAAATCTTCACCAAGCTTTTTTTGTACCATGGATAAGGTCAATTACCACAAAACGCAAAACCAAGAGATCAGCCTGATCGATGCAAACTACCAAAAGTTTGCGTTTCAGCGTCATTATCACCTTGATTTTCATATTGGCCTTATCACCGATGGACAGCAAAAGTTTCATTACCAAGGCTGCTCTTATCAAGTTGGCAGCGGGCAGATTGTCATCATGCCACCCGATGAGCTACACGATGGTCATTCACTGCTAGATTCTGGCTATCAAGTAAAAGTCTTTTCCATCGACCCGCAGTGGCTGAGTGATTTGGCCGAGTTAAAACGCCCGGGTAACACGATCAGTTTTAGTGAACTTATCATCCATGATCCCGGCGTGTTCAAACCCTTAGCTCGGCTTCACCATTCATTGACCCAAAATAACATCAGCCAACTCGCAAAAGACTGTTTACCCTATGAGGGCTTTAGTCAGCTCTTTACCCGTTACGGAGCGTTGGCACAAAAAGCAGCCATTCCTTTGGGTCAGCAGTCCGTCAATACGCTCAAAGAGTACTTGATGGAAAATCTTGATCAGCCGGTCAGACTGGAGCAACTTTCTGAGCTGTGCCAACTCAGTCCGACGCAATTTCAACGCCACTTTAAAGCCAGAGTCGGCCTAACGCCGTATGCATGGCTAAGTCGATTACGCCTGGAAAAAGGCATGAGGTTACTAAAATCAGGACTGTGTGGAACCGAAGTGGCTCACCAAATCGGCTTTTACGATCAAGCCCATTTTAGCAAAGCGTTTAAAGCCACCTATGGCGTGTCGCCTTCTCAATTCATCTAGTGTCAGTTTTTTACAATCGGCGTTGATGTTTTCCGTGCACAATAGTGCGATGTTTTGACGGTGTTGGCCTGTAGTAATGAATGAAATCTCCATATTAGTAACCCTCGCAACGATTCACTTTATCGCGTTAATGAGCCCGGGGCCCGACTTTGCGCTCGTGGTACAAAACGCCACCCGATATGGCCGACAAACCGGCGTATACATTGCACTTGGACTCTCTTTTGGCATTTTGCTGCATTCGTTGTTGAGCCTGACTGGCGTGAGTTATTTGGTTCATCAACAACCAACCTTATTCGCGTTAGTGCAAATCGCTGGCGGTAGCTATCTGCTCTACTTGGGCTTTGGCGCACTAAAAGGAACATGGCAAACCCTACGCTCAAAAAGTGAGGTTTCTGAAGAGATCCCCCACTCAAGCCTATTACTGAACAACAAGCGCCAAGCCTTTTCACGCGGTTTCGCTACCAATATCCTCAACCCCAAAGCGCTAGTGTTTTTCGTTAGTTTGATGTCGACACTGGTTCCAGCAAGCATGTCAGTAACTGGGAAAGGAATTGCGCTGTTTATTCTCTGGAGTTTGTCTTTGGCGTGGTTTTCATTCCTTGCATGGGCGTTATCGACGCAGCGACTGCAAAACAAGTTGAAGTCTTTCGCGGTTTATATTGATGGTTTATGTGGGATCATTTTCACCGTGATTGGAGTGAGCATTCTTTGGCAGTCAGTTATCGCACTGCTCATCCGTATCTAAGGATGAACAAGTCGGAATCGATGTCTAAGAACTGACTCCAAGTTACACTTTTCTAACAATTTCATGGACGTACTCAATGTCCACTGCCAATCTTGTTGAGCAAACACAACAAGGAGAACAATAAATGCAGTGGACATTGAAACTCATCACCACCTCCCTTTTGCTTGCCTCTACGTCTGGCTGGGCTGATCAAGCGGCAGACTCCGTCGCTCCCGAGCAGAGTACCGGCGTCGAACAAAAGCGCCTAGTAACCGCAAAAGATTGGATGGTCACCGCCGCCAACCCAATCGCTACCCAAGCGGGGGCAGATATTTTGGCTCAGGGCGGTAACGCAATTGATGCTATGGTAACAACTCAGTTGATGCTCGGCTTAGTTGAACCACAGTCATCCGGTATTGGTGGCGGTGCATTCTTAGTGTACTGGGATGCCAAAGAGAAAAAACTCACCACCTATGATGGCCGAGAAACCGCGCCACTCGCTGCGACTCCAACTCTGTTCCAAAACGACAAAGGTGAACCGCTTGAGTTTTACGATGCGGTTGTCGGCGGTCGCTCCGTGGGAACACCCGGCACCGTTAAGCTGATGTGGGAGACCCACCAGAAATACGGCAAACTTGAATGGAACAAGCTGATAGAGCCAGCGATCAAACTGGCGCAACAAGGTTTTGAAATCAGCCCTCGCTTAGCCAGCCTTATCGAAGGAGATGCCGAGCGTTTAAGCCGATTCCCAACCACTAAAGCGTATTTCTTCAATCCAGATGGTTCGCCTAAAGCCGAAGGCACAATACTCAAGAACCCAGAATACGCAGCAACCTTAACCACCATTGCTAAGCAGGGTGCAGAGGGTTTCTACCAAGGTGAGATCGCGACAGATATCGTCAAGACGGTACAAACTGCCGCAGGTAACCCAGGCGTTCTTGCTGAGCAAGACCTCGATATTTATCAAATCAAACAGCGCGACGCCGTTTGTGCACCGTACCAAAGCTATGATGTATGCGGTATGGGGCCACCGAGTTCAGGCGCACTGACCGTTGGGCAAATCTTGGCGATGACCGAGCAGTTTGACCTCAAAGGATGGGGCGCAGAAAATCCAAAATCTTGGCAAGTGATCGCTGATGCGTCTGCCCTCGCATTTGCTGACCGAGGCATGTACATGGCTGACGAAGACTTTGTTCCAATGCCAACTACCGGATTGCTTAACGCGGAGTATCTGAAACAACGCGCGAGCTTAATCACCCCGGGAAAAGCTCTGGAATCGGTCTCGGCGGGCACGCCACCGTGGGATTATGCTCAGTTGCAAAGTCAGGATGAATCGATAGAACTGCCGTCCACCAGCCACTTCAACGTCGTCGATGGCGAAGGAAACGTCGTCTCAATTACGACTACAATTGAAAACGCGTTTGGATCTAGGCTGATGGTGAGAGGCTTCTTGCTTAACAACGAGTTAACCGACTTCTCGTTCCGCACGCACAGCGACGGCAAACCTATTGCCAACCGCCTTGAACCGGGTAAGCGCCCACGTTCTTCAATGGCGTCAACCATCATCATGCAAGACGATAAACCTTACATGGCGATCGGATCACCGGGTGGTAGCCGCATTATCGGTTATGTTGCACAAGCGATCATTGCTCACACGCAGTGGGGAATGGATATTCAAAGTGCAATCAATCAGCCACATTTACTTAATCGCTTTGGAACCGTCGACATTGAACAGGGAACAAGCTTCGAAAGCATGAAATCTGAGCTGGAAAAACTCGGACTACAAATCAACGTTCGTGACTTAAATTCCGGTTTACATGCCATTCGATTCACCAAAGAAGGCTTAGAAGGTGCCGCTGACCCGCGTCGTGAAGGAGCCGCTATCGGCAAATAGAGACGATCTGCCCGCCCGTTTGTGCGAGATATCTTACAAACGGGTGAGCAAAAGTAGCTTTTTTGCTAAGAGAAAACACACCAATAACACTTAACCAATTGAATTATAATAACATTAATTATTTTTCACTAATATTTCGTCTATGTAATCGTTTTCTTCGCATTGCTGAAATCGAGCAAAGGCTTAATATGAACCCTGTCGGAAGGATACTGACACGGAACAGGAAATTACCAAGGATTAGGTAATCTTCAGGAAGAAGATACGGTTACTCAGGATGAGTAGTCGGCACGGATAGCAAATTGGACATTGAACGGACGCAATAGTAACTAGGATGGTTGCTACTAAGGATGGGAAATGGACACCTCTGGACGAGGTAAGGAACTTATCATCAGGATGATGAAAGGGACACCGCTCAGGGAACAAGCGACGTGAGCTAACGAGGATTGTTAGCAGACCAGGATAGGGTCAAGGACACCGCTAGGAAGGCGATGAAAGGATTAAGCTGAAGGAAGTCAGCATACTATCAAGGATTTGATGCATGGAGCACTTTTAGTAGCCGGATTGCTGCGAGTAAGACTATAACCCCGATGGGCGCAAGCCCTCGGGGTTTTTCTTTATCTGAATCTCACCCATCTTTATTTTTCAATAAATCTTATTATTGCTGTTGACCTCTATTTAACTTGAGGTTTTAAAGTCATTACATCCACACCTAAAATCAACTTAAAACAAGGATGTAAGACCATGAGCTATTACCTAGAACACGCCAATTTGAGCGTTGATAATGCCCAAGCCACTGTCGATTTTTTACTCGCCGCGATCCCAACGTGGAGAGTGCGTGGCGGTGGCGATTGGGACTCGCCAATCGGACAAACAGTCGATTGGTATCATGTTGGCGACGATAATCAATACATCACTGTGCAGTCTGGTGGTGACGGCCCAGCGCAAGACTGGACGTTAAAATGGACCGGCGTCAAGCACCTCGGCATCGCAGTCCCCAACTTAGAAGACGTGATTGAACGCTTACGCCAACACGGTTACGAACTCGATCATTTAGGTGGTGAGCATCCACACCGTAAAAGCGTTTACTACTTGGATGGCAATAATCTGCAATTTGAATTTATCGAGTACCTTTCTGAGCGTGCCGATGAGCGTAATGACTACACGTTGTAAGCAATAAAAAAGCGCTAACTCGGTTAGCGCTTTCTTTGGTTTTAGTTATAGCTTTTCCAACTTGGCGTAAGCGGTAACAAGCCACTTGATGCCCTCGCCGTTAAAAGCGACCTGAACCCTGCTTTGCGGACCACTACCTTCAAAGTTGATAATGGTTCCTTCACCAAACTTAGGATGCATCACACGCGCACCCAGACTAAAGCCAGTTTCGTTAAAGCTCTCTTTGACTACGGTTTGGCTAAAGCGACCAGAACTTGCTGGACGGCTCACCTGTGCTTTCATGCGCACTTCGTCTAAGCACGCCTCTGGTAATTCACGAATAAAGCGAGACGGTTTATGGTATTTGTCTTGACCGTACAAACGGCGCATTTCTGCATACGTGATGTAGAGTTTTTCCATCGCGCGAGTCATACCCACATAGCAAAGACGGCGTTCTTCTTCCAAACGTCCCGCTTCTTCTGCGGACATTTGGCTCGGGAACATCCCCTCTTCGACACCCACCATAAACACTAATGGGAACTCCAACCCTTTTGCGCTGTGCAAAGTCATCAATTGTACGGCATCTTCAAATTCATCCGCCTGACCTTCACCCGCTTCTAAAGCTGCGTGAGTCAAAAAAGCAATCAGTATCGGCATTTCTTCCGCTTCTTCTGGCTTTTCAAATTGACGAGTCGCAGTCACCAATTCTTCCAAGTTCTCAATACGAGCCTTAGACTTCTCACCTTTTTCTTGCTCGTACATCGCGAACAAGCCCGAGTACTTAATCACGTGGTCGGTTTGCTCGTGCAATGGCAACTCGCAAGTGTCGTCTTCCATTGCATTGATCAGTTCGATAAAACGCCCTAATGCACTCGCCGCTCGTCCTGCCAGCACTTTGTCTTCCAACAGGCGTAAACTGGCTTGCCACATAGTGCTGCCCTGATCGCGCGCGGCAAAACGAATAGTTTCCAACGTTTTATCGCCAAGACCACGAGTCGGTGTATTTACGATACGCTCAAACGCCGCGTCATCGTTGCGGTTCGACATCAAACGCAGATAGCCCAACGCGTCGCGGATCTCTTGACGCTCGAAGAATCGCATCCCGCCGTAGATTCGATACGGTAAACCCGCTTGAATTAATGCTTCTTCCAGAACACGCGACTGGGCGTTGTTTCGGTATAACATCGCCGCGTCATTAAGTGCGCCGCCTTTCTCCTGCCACTCTTTAATTTTGTTGACTGCAAAGCGGGCTTCATCCAGTTCGTTGTATGCCGAGTACACGGAAATCGGCTCACCTTCCGCGCCTTCGGTCCAGAGCTCTTTCCCCATTCGCTCAGTGTTATTGGCGATCAACGTATTCGACGCCTCAAGAATCGTCTTGGTTGAACGGTAGTTTTGCTCCAAACGGATGGTGTTTACACTCGGGAACTCTTGAGTGAATTTTTCGATGTTCTCGATCTTTGCCCCGCGCCAGCCGTAAATTGACTGATCATCATCGCCGACGATCATTACGTGCGAATCCGGACCCGCCATCATTCGAAGCCAAGCGTACTGAATGTTGTTGGTATCTTGGAATTCGTCGACCAGAATGTGCTTAAAGCGCGCTTGGTAGTGCTCGCGAACAAACTTGTTATCACGCAATAACTCGTGCGTTCTCAACAAGATCTCAGCAAAGTCGACCAATCCCGCACGGTCACAGGCTTCTTGATACGCGCTATACAGTTGCAGGTACGTCTTGGTCACCGGGTCGTGATAAGCATCGATATGGCTAGGGCGTAAGCCTTCATCTTTTTTACCGTTGATCCACCAAGCAACCTGACGCGCAGGCCACTGCTTATCATCTAGGTTCTGGGCTTTAATTAAGCGCTTGAGTAATCTTTGCTGATCATCGGTGTCAATGATTTGGAAATCTTCCGGCAACTTAGCATCCAAATAATGCGCGCGAAGAATGCGGTGACAAATTCCATGGAACGTGCCGTTCCACATACCAGATGCACTGCCCATCATGAGTTCTTCAATACGGCCACGCATTTCTGCCGCCGCCTTGTTGGTGAACGTCACCGACATAATCGAAAACGGCGAGGCTTGTTCAACAGACATTAGCCAAGCAATGCGGTGTACAAGCACACGTGTCTTACCACTGCCTGCGCCAGCAAGGACAAGTAGGTTTTCTAGTGGGGCGGCAACGGCTTCACGCTGCTTGTCATTGAGACCGTCGAGAAGTAATGAAGGATCCATTCTGAGCTCAGCTACTGGTTATCTATACATGAAAATTGATTATAACCTAAACACCGATGCCATTTCAGGGGAAAAGAGAGAAAAAATTCGTTGATTATTTTCAACCACTTATCAGAAACTTACATAAGCACAACCAATAACTCACGAATTTATCATTAATTATTTGAAAGTTTTTTTATTCCTCTTCTTTCTTTTTGAATAAGCAAGCTGGTCAAGAATCACACAACACTTAATTGGTTTGCATAGCTCTAAGGGCTATTTATCTAGGAAAAAAGAAATAAAGTCAGAGGAAACTACCATGAAAAAGTCAAATCTTGCCGTTACTGCCGCTGTTACAGGTCTACTCGCTCTAGGTGGCACAATGCTCACAGCCAATCATGCAGTCGCAGCTGAAAAAGAGAAATGCTACGGCGTTGCCAAAGCGGGTAAAAACGACTGCGCCACCAAAGCAGGTTCTTGTGCGGGTACAGCAAAAGAAGACAGCCAAAAAGACGCGTTTGTTGTCGTTCCTAAGGGACTTTGTGACAAACTTGCTGGCGGTAGTACTCAGTCTTCTTAATCGTTTTGCCATTACAAGCCGGCCTTATGATGGCGGCCAATTGAATTCAGGCCGCCATTCTTCTCTTTACACGTAAGGACTCGCCCGTGACTACCAAACACTATGACCCGCACACAGGTGTTGGATTACGCTCGCCACACCTCGACTATTTCGTCAATGAAAGGCCAAAGCTGGCTTGGTTAGAAATCCACAGCGAGAACTACTTTCAACCCTACTCCGTAGCAAGGCAAACACTGCGTCAATTGGCCAATGATTATCAAATAAGCTGCCATGGCATTGGGTTATCACTCGGCAGTGTTGAGCGCCCAAACCAATCTCATCTCAAGAAACTGAAACACCTGATTGATGAATTAGACCCTTTTCTCGTATCAGACCATTTAAGCTGGAGCGAAAATGGTGGCCACTATTTTAATGACTTGCTGCCTTTGCCTTATACAGAAGAAGCGTTAGACGTTTTCTGCCGTAATGTCGACGAGGTACAAGATTACCTGCAGCGCCCAATGCTGATAGAAAACCCGTCAAGTTACCTCAAATTCAATCACTCCACGATTTCAGAGTGGGAGTTTCTCAGTGAAGTGCAGCGACGCACAGCGTGCCGACTGCTGCTCGACTTAAACAACATTTACGTTTCGGCGTTTAATCACGGCTTTGATGCCACGACTTATCTCAATGCGATTCCCGCCAATGCAGTCGATGAAATTCATTTAGCCGGATTTACCATCAAGCAGCTTGAGCAAGGCGAGATTTGGATTGATACCCACAGTAAACCTGTTTGTGATGAAGTATGGCAATTGTTCGAGCAATGGTTGGTGCAGCATGGGCCTCGCCATACATTAATCGAGTGGGATTTAGATATCCCCACGCCAGACGTACTGCTCGCAGAAGCAGAGAAAGCCAGCCAAAGGCTACAAACTTACCGCTCGAAAGACGGGAGGAAAGCGTCATGACTTTACCGCTCGCTAAACTACAGAGCCGCTTTTCTGATGCACTCCGCTACAACGCAACTGGCGAGGAATGTGATGTCGTGAGTGATGCATTTAGCGCAGATGAACGCGTTCAGATCTATCGCAACAACTTTATTATCAGCTTAAGTGAAGTGCTACAAGCAAGCTATCCATTGGTGTTAGCTCTGGTTGGCGGGGAGTGTTTTACCCAACTGGCGCGACAGCATGTATTGGATCACCCATTAACATCTGGTGATGTCAGTCACTACGGTGAGCACTTTTCCCACACCATCAACAAATTCCCTGCTGTTATTAAAGCCGCACCATACATCACAGATGTCGCCGAGTTTGAGTGGCAAATGGATAACGCTCAACAACTTCACGACAACATGACCATTGAAGAAGCGTCGATGCCGTTAGCACTGCTGAGCGACATACCGGAAAATAAGCACGCGGATATCCAATTACATCTACAACCGGGCGTTTTACCTTTTCAATCTGAATTTGCGGTATTTTCACTAAAAGTCGCCGTTGATAACCAACAGTACGACGATCTCGTGCTCGACCAAGCAGAACAAGGGGTGATTTGCCACCTCGCTGGCAACGAAAGTTGGAGCTTGGCTTTGACGCCCGAGCCATTCCAGCTGCTTCTACTTCTTCATTCAGGTGCGCGTTTAGGCGATATACCGGCCGAGTGCTTATCGCACCTAAGTTTTCTATTGGACAACCATCTTGTGGCGGGATTCTCGCTGAAAGGTTAAGGAGCTAAGTATGTCGACTGCAATTAAGAATGTCATTGAGACCTATGACTCGCTGATTGGCAAAGCGCAGTGTGTATTTGTTCCTGTTCTCCTACTGTTTTGCCGCTTATGGGTCGCTTATGTCTTTTTCAATTCGGGCCTGACTAAGGTTGCTACCTGGGATAGCACGCTTTATCTATTTGAATATGAATACCAAGTGCCACTACTTCCTTGGCAAATGGCCGCTTATCTGGGGACTGCCGCAGAGCTGACTCTACCGATATTTGTCGCTTTAGGACTACTGACAAGACCGATGGCTGCGATTCTGTTTGTATTCAATATTATCGCTGTCGTGTCTTATCCATTGCTTTGGGAAAAGGGATTCTATGACCACCAGCTTTGGGGGTTGATGATTTTAATGATTGTAGTTTGGGGGGCGGGGCCTTTCTCTATTGATAGACTTTTGAAAAACAGAGTCGCAAGTTAACGAGTGAAACAACTGACCGATAGAACAATGCCCTCGAGACAGAGGGCATTGGTGTTTTAAATCTCAGTGTTAGGCGATGATACCTGAGTTAGGCGCTGATACCTGAGTGACGCAACAAAGCATCAATTTTAGGCTCGCGACCACGGAAGCGTTTGAACAGTTCCATTGGCTCTTCACTGCCACCCATCTCAAGGATGTTATTCAAGAAGCTCTTACCCGTTTCCGCGTTGAAAATGCCTTCTTCTTCAAAGCGAGAGAACGCATCCGACGACAATACTTCTGCCCACAAGTAGCTGTAGTAGCCAGCGCTGTAACCACCAGCAAAAATATGGCTAAAGCTGTGTGAGAATCGGTTCCATTCTAAACTTGGTAGCACCGCGACTTTCGATTTTACTTCAGCCAGCGTTTCCAATACGCGCGGGCCGACTTCTGGATCGAATTCTGTGTGCAAGGTAAAGTCGAACAAACCAAGCTCTAGCTGACGCAGGATAAACATCGCCGACTGGAAGTTCTTCGCCGCCAGCATTTTATCCAACATCTCTTTTGGTAGCGGTTCACCCGTTTCATAGTGACCGGAGATAAACGCCAGCGCGTCTTCTTCCCAACACCAGTTTTCTAAGAACTGACTTGGTAGTTCGACTGCATCCCAAGGCACACCATTGATGCCAGAAACCGAACCTGTTTCAACTTGAGTCAGCATATGGTGGATGCCGTGACCAAATTCGTGGAATAGCGTGACCACTTCGTCGTGAGTAAACAACGCAGGTTTATCACCGATAGGACGGTTAAAGTTACACGTCAGGTAAGCCACTGGCGTTTGTAATTCACCTTCGCCATTGATGCGACGTACACGACATTCATCCATCCACGCACCGCCACGTTTGTGCTCACGCGCGTATAGGTCTAGATAGAAGCTGCCGCGTAGTTTGTTCTCTGAATCGAAGATATCAAAAAAGCGAACTGACTCATGCCAGGTATCCACGCCTTCGCGCTCTTTCACTGTCATGCCGAAAACGCGTTTAAGCACTTCGAACAGACCACTTACCGCTTTCGCTTCCGGGAAGTATGGGCGCAATTCTTCATCTGAGATTTGGAATAGATGTTGTTTTTGTTTTTCGCTGTAGTAAGCAATATCCCAAAGGTTCAGTTCTTCTACACCAAACTCACTCTTCGCAAATTGACGTAGGTCTTCGACTTCACGTTCACCTTGTGATTTCGCTTTGCTGGCTAAGTCATTCAAAAAGCCTAGAACCTGAGATGGATTTTCAGCCATCTTGGTTGCCAGTGACTTTTCACTGAAGGTGTTAAAACCAAGCATGCGTGCAATTTCGTGTCGCAGTTTTAGCTGTTCGTTAATGATCTCACTATTGTCCCACTTACCTGCGTTCGGACCGCGATCCGATGCACGTGTGACGTACGCTTCATACAACTCTTTACGCAGCTCTTGGTTATCACAATAAGTCATCACTGGTAGGTAAGACGGAATATCTAGTGTCAGTAAGTAACCATCCAGCTCTTTAGCTTCTGCTGCTGCTTTCGCCGCTGCCAGTGCAGAGTCTGGCATACCTGCAAGTTCTTTTTCGTCGGTCACGTGCTTTGTCCAACCCATGGTGGCATCCAACACATTGTTTGAGAACTTAGAGCCTAGCTCCGACATACGTTTGCTAATTTCGCCGTAACGGTGCTGCTCGTCCGCTGGCAAACCGATACCGGACAATTCGAAATCACGTAGAGAATCTGTGATGGTTTTCTTCTGCGCTTGCGTCAACTCTTCATAAGACTCATCCGCTTTAATCGCTTTGTACGCTTCAAATAACCCTTTGTGCTGACCAACCCAAGTACCGTACTCCGACAACATTGGTAAGCAGCTTTCGTATGCCTCGCGCAACTCATCGCTGTTCACGACTGAGTTCATATGGCTCACTGGTGACCAAATGCGGCTTAGGCGATCATCCACTTCTTCAATCGGCGCAATCACGTTTTCCCAGTTAGGAGCTTCGTTATCTTTTAACACTTGCTCAATCTTCGCGCGGCAGTCCGCAATGGCCTGCTCAACAGCAGGTTTTACGTGCTCAGGTTTAATCTGAGAAAACGGAGGGAGATCCGTAAAAGTCAGTAGTGGATTAGACATAAAACATTCCTTTTGATTCAAAGATGTACCTCTTGAGTCATCTTTGCTACTTATCGTTTGTGTTAGATAGTAAATATAGGTAGGTTCTGCAATTTTCAATAGTAACGTATACTAAGTGCCATTATTCATGATGCGCCTCGCACCGATTCTGAGAGAAATATTTTGTTAAGTTATCGCCATAGCTTTCACGCTGGAAACCACGCTGACGTAATAAAGCATATTGTTCAAAGCCTTATCCTAGATTCCCTAAAACAGAAAGATAAGCCTTTTGTCTATCACGATACGCACTCTGGTGTGGGTCGTTACGATTTAACGCATGAGTGGTCAGAGAAAACGGGCGAATACAAACAAGGTATCGCGCGAGTGTGGGATCAGAAAGACATCCCAGAAGACCTTCACGGCTACCTAGATGCAATTAAAGCGCTGAACAACGGTGACAAACTGCGTTACTACCCTGGCTCACCGCGTGTAGCACGCGCTCAAATACGCAAACAAGATCGCATGGTGCTGACCGAATTACACCCAAGCGATTACCCGTTGCTTGAACAAGAGTTTCATCGCGATCGCCAGGTCAGCATCTATAAAGAAGATGGTTTTAAACGCCTGAAAGCGAGCTTGCCACCACAAGAGCGCCGAGGTTTGGTGCTGATTGACCCACCTTACGAGCTGGCAAAAGAGTACCGCGATGTAGTGCAAGCGATCTGGCAAAGCCACAAACGCTGGGCGACGGGTATCTACGCAATTTGGTATCCTGTGGTCAATCGTCACGACATCGACGACATGATCGAAGGTCTAGAAAGCCTAGGCATTCGCAAAATCTTACAAATTGAGTTGGGCGTGGCACCGGATACCAACGAGCACGGTATGACCGCATCTGGCATGATTGTCATTAACCCACCGTGGAAACTGGAAAGCCAAATGAAAGAGATTTTGCCTTTCCTTAAAGAAGCCATTGCACCGGCGACCGGTCATTGGAAAGTAGATTGGATTGTTCCTGAGTAAGGCTCTGTAACAGCAAATTAAAATGGGATGGATTGAGTTCAACCGATTCATCCTTAATATACAAGAATACATTTAAACTCTCAGGGAGCTTGCGGCGTCACGAAAGTGAATAACCAGCCCTCGCCCCTAGATAAACGGAGAAAGTAATGGCGACTCATTTTGACTATATCTGTATCGGCGGCGGCAGCGGCGGTATCGCATCAGCAAACCGCGCGGCAATGTACGGTGCTAAAGTAGCGCTAATCGAAGCTCAAGACCTTGGCGGTACGTGTGTAAACGTTGGCTGTGTGCCAAAGAAAGTAATGTGGCACGGCGCGCAAATCGCTGAAGCGATGAACCTGTATGCAGAAGACTACGGCTTCGACGTAGACGTAAAAGGCTTCGATTGGAGCAAACTGGTTGAGAGTCGTCAGGCGTACATTGGTCGTATCCACCAGTCTTACGACCGCGTTCTTGGCAACAACAAAGTTAACGTGATCAAAGGCTTTGCTAAGTTCGTCGATGAGAAAACGGTTGAAGTAAACGGTGAGCACTACACAGCGGATCACATCCTGATTGCTGTTGGTGGTCGTCCAACTATTCCAAACATCCCTGGTGCAGAATACGGCATCGATTCAAACGGCTTCTTTGACCTAGCAGAACAACCAAAACGCGTTGCAGTTATTGGTGCAGGTTACATCGCGGTTGAAATCGCAGGTGTTCTTCACGCTTTGGGTACTGAAACTCACTTATTCGTACGTAAAGAGTCACCACTGCGTAGCTTTGATCCAATGATCATCGACACATTAGTTGAAGTGATGGACACAGAAGGTCCAAAATTGCACACGCATTCAGTACCAAAAGAAGTGGTAAAAGAAGCAGACGGCAGCCTGACTCTACACCTAGAAAACGGTGAGAGCCAAAACGTTGACCAACTGATCTGGGCAATCGGTCGTCACCCAGCAACAGACGCGATCAACCTTGCGTCAACAGGCGTTGCAACTAACGACAAAGGCTACATCAAGGTAGACGAATACCAGCAAACTAACGTGAACGGCATCTACTGTGTTGGCGACATTATGGAAGGTGGTATTGAGCTAACTCCAGTTGCAGTTAAAGCAGGTCGCCAGCTTTCTGAGCGTCTGTTCAACAACAAGCCAAACGCGAAGATGGACTACGATTTGGTTCCAACCGTTGTATTCAGCCACCCACCTATCGGTACTATCGGTTTAACCACACAAGAAGCCGAAGAAAAGTACGGCAAAGACAACATCAAAGTCTACACGTCTGGCTTTACTGCGATGTACACCGCGGTCACTAAGCACCGTCAACCATGTAAGATGAAGCTAGTCTGCGCGGGCGAAGAAGAAACGGTTGTTGGCCTACATGGTATCGGCTTCACTGTTGATGAAATGATTCAAGGCTTCGGTGTTGCGATGAAGATGGGTGCAACCAAAGCAGACTTCGACTCTGTGGTTGCCATCCACCCAACTGGCTCGGAAGAATTCGTTACCATGAGATAAGCTAAGGCGTTAATACTCCTTAAGCATATGTATGAAAAGCAGCCGAAGTCGGCTGCTTTTTAGTATGATAAATATCAATAACCTCATAACCATCTCAATTTTAAGAAAATAGTGAGATAAGCATTCCATTTCTCATTACACTGTGCGCATAAGAAACAATATCAATCAACACGCAGTGAATCTAGACACTAGCAAAACCCAGCTGTACTACTTGTTGCTGGACTTAGATGAGCAACAAAAGCAAGCGAAGCTTGAACAGATCAGACAAAGTCAGCCAGAGCTCTATCAGGAAGTCTCTGCTCTAATTAATGCGGAAAGCTCTGATAATTTAGATCAGCTTTTTCATCGTACGCTTCAAAATAGCCTACTTCAGCAGACTGACTACAGTCATCAAACCGTCGACAAATACCAAATCCTGCATGAAATTGGTCGGGGTGGTATGGGGGTGGTTTATGCCGCTTGTCGTGCGGATAAGGCTTTCGACCAAAAGCTCGCAATCAAGTTTCTGCAATCAGACATAATAGGGCTGTTCAGTCACCACGCCCTGTTTGATGAAGCTCAGCTGCTGGCTAAGTTGAATCACCCCCACATCGCCAAAGTGTTTGATGGCGGGATCCATGACGGCGATGTGTACATTGTGATGGAGCAAGTAGAAGGACCTAACTTCAAGGAATATATAGAGCAAATCACACTCTCACGCTCAGGCAAACTTAAGCTTTTTGTTCAGATCTGCTCAGCCGTGGAGCACGCGCATCAAAACGGAATTTTGCATGGGGATCTCAAACCTGAAAATGTCCTGATAAACCACCAGCATCAAATAGTGAAGCTGATAGATTTCAATCTCGCTCCAACACACTCCTATTCATATTCCTATGGCATATTCGCTTATAGCCAACAGTTTGCGAGCCCAGAACAACAAGCTGGACAAGCGATGGCGTATCAAAGTGATGTTTACTCTCTTGGTCAGATCTTGCTCTGGTTGTTTCCCAATGAATCGGCCTTATCGGATTTAAAGGCCATCCAGAATCACGCAACTCAGGCTGAGATAAGTCAACGCTACCATTCTGTAGAGCAACTGAAAGTGGACATTGAAGCAATCATCGCGTCAAAGCCGATTTCACTCAGACGCCACTTATGGTTTTATCCTCAACTTTGCTTACTACAACGTCGCCCTATCAATTGTGCTCTCCTACTCGCAATAGCAGCAATTGGTACCGGCTTATCGACAGCGCTCTTTACAAAGCACAATCAGCTAGAACAACAAAAACTGATGACTCAACGGCTCATCGAAGAGATGTCTCAAAGCAACTCCCCCCATACGGTAGAGCTCCTCACGGATATCAGCCTTGACCAGAATAGATCCACGAACGACACGGCTGGGGAAAAGGAGAACGTGATATGACAAGTGACTCAAAGTTAACTGACCTTATCCATGGATGGCAATCTGGCGACAAACAGGCGGAAAACTTACTGTACCGTAGTGCGTATTTGCAACTGAGAAAGATTGCACGTAAAGAGAGGGAGCGATGTGCTAATAAGTATGGTGACACCAATATCGAGATGCTTGATAGAGCATGCAGCACGACCATTTTGATTCATGAGTCTTACGTCAAAATATCGAGCTCCAAAACAAGCCACATACAAAACCAGCGCGAGTATTATTTGATGGTCACTCAAGTCATGCGTCAAATCCTTATTGATAATGCTCGAGCCAATCAAGCAAAGAAACGGCAGAAAACCAAAGACTGGAGCTGCACGAAAGAGAGTGACACAGAGCAACTCATCGAACTGAATAAAGCGCTAGATTGCTTTAGCGAGCTTTACCCTCGCCAATCCAAAGCCTTAACACTAAAGTACCTGATCGGCTTAAAAAACCAAGAGATCAGCGAACTTTTAGAATGCAGTAATAGCCTGATTGAAAAAGACCTGAAGTTTTCTCGTAGTTGGCTTCAGTCAAAGCTCACTACTGTTTAGCTGTTTTCTTATCATTTCAGACCGCAAACAGATATCCCCAATAAATAAGTGGAAAAGTTTAAAAATATTTTACGGCTTTTCTCTTGTTTTCCGTACCTTGAACCTCTATGAAAAATCCAATAAAAATGTCTCTCTTTTTAGATAGCTAAACATTTGGCTTAAATAAGCCTATCTAGAAAAGCATAAAAAATTAAAGGATTATTCAGAATGAAAAAACTAAGTTTACTAGCAGCGTCAGTGGCTATTGCACTTACAGGGTGCGGTGGCTCAGATAATGATGATAGCAGCACATCAACTACGCAAAGTTCGCAAAGTGGAGTAGAAATCACTGCAATTGATGGTTACTTGAAAAACGCAGCCGTATGGGTAGATACAAACGAAAACTTAATCTTAGACATCAGTGAAGATACTAAGCTGGATATCGTTACAAACGAATACGGCAAGTTTACCCTTCCGGAAAAATACAAATCTCAGACGGTATTTATTCAAGCAGTCGCTGGTCAAACGGAAGATACTACTCGCGGCTTCATTACTGAAGACTTCTCACTTGCTTCAACTTCAGGCTCCACCGTTGTTAACCCGATGACCAATATGGTCGTTAAAAAGGTTGCTAATCAACTAAAAGTAGATTCGACTCTAGACATAGAAACAGCGATAAAAGAAGCGAAAAAGGCCGTAGTTGAAGCTGTTACTAAATCGGGTCTAAAAGTAGATGCTTCAATGATTTTTGGCGACTACATCGCGAAAGCAGACGAATCTAAAGAAGCTCAAGCGCTAAATGCAATCGGTGAAGTACTCGTTGATAACGCTGACATTGATGTCGAGAAACAACTAGAAGTTGCAGATCTCGTTGCGAAAGAAGCGAACGATATTATCGAAAACAACGGTAATGTGGCGGATTTTGCTCCTGTTATCACTATACCAGCAGATGACAACCCAGTTGTGGTAGAGAAGAACCACCGCCCAACAAGCTCTCAGACGATTGAGCCAATCACAGTCGTGCTAGGCGATGTTATTGCATCATTCACTGTGTCATTTACCGATAGTGACGATGACAAGCTAACATACGAGCTAAAAGTTCTAAAAGTAGGTGATGGGCTGCATGGTTTATCCATTGACTCGACAACTGGCGAAATCAGCGGCACTCCAGTATCAGCTGGCGTATTTACATACCAAGTGTTTGCGACTGACGAACATAAAGCACGCTCTTACCCGCTAACCTTCACAGTAACCGTTGAAGCGCCAAACACAGCGCCAGTGATCAACGAAGATGTAAAAGTTCAGCTACAAGATGAAATCAGTACTTGGCAATGGGTTGAAGGTGAACAACCTCTTGATACATTGAACATCTCAGCGCTATTTGACGATGCTGATTCAGATATACTGACCTACCGTGTTTTATCTTCGCTAAGCGTCAATAGTGGGGAGCAGACAGGCTTCCAAGTATTGCAGGATAGTAACGGCAACGTTTCATTCGATGGTCCAGTTCCTAACTCAGCAGAAGCAGGAGCTGAACACCTATACGTTTACGCCAAAGACAGCGTTAATGCAGATGAGCCATACGTAATGTTTGAACTGCCTGCTATCGCTGAAGGCACAACTGTTGATCCGGAGCCACCTTTAACCGCAGAGCGAGGATTCACAGAAGAACATTTCGACGGCCGAGTTTGGAAAATGGGCAGCTTTGCCGGGCATGATGGTGAAATCGGATACGCGACACTGAAAAAGGGTCTTAATGGCCTTGAGTTCTGTTGGGGCTCAAGCGATTTAGAAACGACCACTTTCTACAAAGGTAACATTAGCAACCAAGGTATAGAACTGCTGTCTGATCTAGACTCACTACCAAGCTACCTAGACTACCAAAACCAAGACTGTTGGGGTGTTACGTTAGAAAACGGGACTTTGAAAGACGAAGGTGGTTTCGTTTCAACAGTACTCTACCAAAACATTACCATGGATAACCAATATCAGATGTTGGTCAAAATTGGCTCGGAGCAGTTATTCTGGCTTGACTCAACAAACACTCCATTTGCCCAAACATTGGCAGTTGCAGAAAAAGTAGCTGAAAGTGTCGTGGAATACGATATGACGGTAGAAGCGACCAGCGGGCATATTGAAGAGTTGGACGGCCCAGAACTAAGTTACGCTTCAGGTAAGTTAACATACCAAACGGATACTTACGCTTTTGAGTCAATCCTACCGACAGGTTTCCATACTCCTGGAAACTACCGAGTAGAGCAAGACGGCAACGGTGCAGATCAATTGGTTTTAGAGGAAACGGGCGAAATGTCTGACTACAAAACGCGCTACCGTTACGTTAACCGCGATTTTGGTGACTTCTACATTGGCATTAAGTGGAGCACAGAGCAGAACTTTGTTTCTTCGAAAGACTACGGCTTATACACTCGCAATGAGCAATTGATGCAGGATTTATTATCGAACTACCGCATCATTCAAGACTAGGTTAGTCAAAAAAATCAAGCCCCGCACTGCGGGGCTTTGTTTTAATTTCTGGATTTCAAAACTCTAGCCACGTTACTTCACACACAATACATTTAACTTCGAGCTGCCTTTTAGCTGATTTACTTTCCCACTGTAGAACAAGCCTGTGTTCTTTGCCCCCCAATACGGCAAATGAATCGGCCACTTACCTTTCGCCATCACTTGAGAATCAAGCAGTACTTTCCAATCCGCTGGTGTCGCTAGGTGCATCCCTAAACTACGGCAAGTTTTATTCGCCCCATCGTAGCTCATTCGGTTCCACGGCAAATCGTGCTCCATATAGAATAACTCATCACTAAACATCACATAAGGGACTTTGTATTCCTTACCATTTAGCGTTGTTTGTACACGAATAGATACTTCCGTTTTTTTCTTCTCTACTACTGGTTTAGGTTCGGGTTTCAGATCCGTTTTCACAGGCGCGGTAAACACCGCCTGAGTCCGTTTTTCGGCTGAAACTTCGACTGGTTTAGCTGTTGGTTTTTGTGCCGAAGGTTTAACATTCGCTGAATTAAGAATCTCGCGAATAAACGCATCTTTGTAGCCTTGCTCTTTTCTCACTTTCGCAAGTTCACTACTTGCTTGAGAAAAATCCACATATGGCCCAATTAAGCATCGATATTCTTTGCTTTCCGGTTTCATCCAAACGTCGGTTGAAATGTGCTGGTACAAACGCTTTGCTCGATTAAGCGACAACGGCTTAGGGTAAATCCCACACTGAATCCAGAATTTGGAACCTTGGCCTTTCGGCTTTTGCTTACCCCATAAGCCATTCCCAATCGGGCAAGACTTATCTAACAAAGGCAACTGTGTGCCTGAGGTCTGAATAGCATCACATAAGAACTCTTCTGCTAATGTCGGTGCAGGTATCATTACCATCAACAGTGTCGAAATACTCAAGATATTCACTAAAGGTCGCTTTCGCATCGTCATGTTCGTTTTCCTAGTCCTTACTCAGTCCTGTCTACGTATCAGAGCGCGTCGATATTGTCGTGGGTTTATCGGCTCAATAACAAGATATAGAATGCAAAAAAAAGAGCCGTAATTCATTACAGCTCTTAGTGTAGAGATTTTTTTGCAACCAAATCTTGGGGTTAGATCACCCTTTATAGATTTTTGGGTTAAATACGTCGCGCAACCAGTCGCCAAGTAAGTTGATGACCAGTACCAAAGTCACCAGCACAATACCAGGGAAGGCCGTAATCCACCAAGCTCCTGAGAAGATGTAGTTGAAACCGATGCTGATCAACGCACCCAACGACGGTTGGTCCACAGGTAGACCTAAACCTAGGAAAGAGAGTGCGGCTTCAGACATGATCGCATTGGCTACCTGCACAGTGGAGATAACCAAGATTGGCGATAAACAGTTAGGCAGTATGTGACGGAACATGATGCGCGGAGCTTTAAATCCCATCACTCGAGCCGCTTCGACATACTCTTTCTTCTTCTCTGCGAGTACCGACGCACGAATGGTACGCGCGTACTGTGGCCACTCCGCAACACCGATAATTACCACCAACATCACTACCGCATATTGGCTGTAAAAGTCGCTGCCAAAGCTGGCTTTAAAGATCGCAGAGACTATGATCGCCACCATCATAGTTGAGAACGACAGCTGAACATCGGCAAAACGCATCAAGAAGCTATCGATACGACCACCAAAATAACCCGCCGACAAACCAATCACGATCCCTAAAACCAGCTGCAGACCCACAGCAAGAAAGCCAATCGTCAGTGACAGGCGCGAGCCATAGAGAATGGTTGAGAGAATGTCGCGCCCTTGTTCATCCGTGCCGAGGACAAAACGCTCTTCGCCGCCTTCCATCCACGAGGGTGGCAGCTCTGAATCCATAATATCAATGGATGCCAAATCATAAGGGTCAGTCGGCGACAGTATTGGGGCAGCCAGTGCCATCAACAGAAACAGCATGAAGATGGTAAAACTGGTCATCGCTACTTTGTCGCGCTTGAAGTAATAAAGAAAATCAGATTGTTTAAAACGCTCCCAACGAGAAGGAGCCGCCGATACTTTGCTCATGGTTACGCTCCTTTTCCAGTCAGGTTCACAGTTGGGTTAATCAGACCGTACAGCAGGTCGACGATGGTATTGGTCACCACGAAAATCAAACCAACAAAAATCACGTAAGCGGTAATCAGAGGCGTATCGACTCGGTTAATCGCTTCGAGGAAAAGGAACCCCGTACCCGGCCACTGGAACACGGTCTCGGTAAGAATGGTGTACGCCACCATAGTACCGATTTGCACCCCGCCTACGGTTAGAACTGGCAGCATGGTGTTTTTCAGTGCATGTTGGTAGTAGATTTTGTTCAGCGCCAGGCCTTTTGCCTTGGCAAACTTGATGTATTCCGAGCTTAGTACTTCGAGCATTTCAGAGCGAACCAATCGGATAAACAACGGCAGCATGATGGATGCCAATGAAATACACGGCAGAATCAGATGTGCTAAGCCGTCTAGTGTGAAATAACCCGACTCCCAGCCGAGTATGTTGGCGGTTTCTCCCCGCCCGTAAGACGGTAGCCAGCCTAATTCTATCGAGAACACATACATCAACATAATCGCGGTTAAGAACACAGGTATCGAGATACCGATACTACTGAATGCCATGACCACTTTAGTCAAAATGCTTTTTGGGTGAATTGCCGAGTACACCCCGAGCGGGATCGACAACACCACTATGATGACAGTAGCACCAAACACCAGTTCCAGTGTGGCCACTAACTTATCTAAAATCACTTCCACCGCTGGACGCTTGAAGAAATAAGATGTACCTAAATCACCCTGTAGAGCTGCGCCTACAAAGCGAGTGTATTTTGTAATGAAGGGATCATTCAGGCCGAGTTCGTCACGCAAAGCTTGACGCTCTGCTTCCGATACCGACTGACCAACTAGCTCACGCAATGGGTCACCCAGATTATCCTGAATGGCAAACGCCACCAAACTGATCACAAACATCACTATCAGTGCCTGAAACAGGCGCTTGACCAGAAACGAAAACATTCCTTGCCCCTTAACTTTCCATAGTTTTTCAGCCTACAAGCGAGATAGAAAACCCGCCTATTTTTCAGTCTTAAAAATGGCACCTAACCCGACTGAAACAAAGTTAAGCACCAAAAATTTAAGCTGGCACCCGTGTATTCGGGTGCCAATTTTACATGTTGGGTCAGGTTATTTCACAACCAAGTCGCCAAAGTAAGGGTAGTCCATCGCGTTGACGATCGGCGCTATATCCACGTTCGATTTTGCACCCCAAGCTAGGTTCTGCCAGTGTAGAGGAACAAATGCCGCGTCGTTGTACAGCGTTGCTTCCACTTGCTGTAGCATAGCTGCACGTTTCGCAGGATCGGTTTCTACGTTTGACGCTTCAACGAGCTTATCCACTTCTGCATTCGAGTAGTAACCACAGTTGTACTGACCTTTACCTGTCTCTTCGTTACGAGTCATGGTTAAGAATTCAGAGAAGTTCGCTGAATCTTCTGTATCAGAGTGCCAGCCGATCATAAGCATATCTGCTGCACACTTATCGAATTCTGGCCAGTATTGCGCTTTAGGCATGGTCTTCAGGTCAACTTTGATACCAATCTTAGATAGCATTGCCGCCGCCGCTTGAGCGATTTTCGCGTCGTTCACATAACGGTTGTTTGGTGCCATCATAGTTAGCGTAAAGCCTTTCTCGTAACCCGCTTCTTTCATCAGCTCTTTCGCTTTTTTCAGATCGTAGCGTGGCACTAGGTCTGCGTTGTAACCTGCGTAACCTTCAGGACCTTGTTGACCCGCAACAGTCGCGAAACCCTTCATGATTTTCTTCACGATACCGTCGTTGTTGATTGCGTGAACAATCGCTTGACGTACGCGCACATCTTTCAGCGCCTCATTACTGGTTTGGTTCATTTGGAACGTAATGATACGAGTACCAGGAAGCGTTACTAGATTAACACCTTTCGCGCTTTCTACACGCTGGTGATCATTTGGAGCCACTGGCGCAATCATATCTACGTCACCAGAAAGAAGTGCAGCTACACGTGTTGCGTCTTCTTTGATTGGCACAAGCGTTAACTTATCTACGTTACCTGTGTTTTTGTCCCAGTATCCACTGAAACGCTCGAACTCCACTTTTACGCCCTGCTCACGCGCAGTCACGATAAATGGACCTGTACCTGAAACATTGGTTGAAGCAAACGAGTTGCCGTGCTTCACAACTTCGCCTTTCTCTTTACCGTCAGCCGTGGTGCCCGAGTAGAACTTGCTGTCCATTGGGAAAATGTAAGTCGCCGTTTGTAGCACCAGTGGGTATGCACCTTTTGAAACCAGCTCTACCGTGTAGTCGTCTACCTTAACCATCTTCTCGTAAGGTTCGAAGATGGCTTTAAAGTCTGGAGAATTTTGGAGACGGTCAAATGTCCAAACCACATCGTCAGCGGTTAGCTCATTGCCCGAGTGGAATTTCACGCCTTTACGCAGTTGGAAACGGAAAGTCGTGTCATTCACACGTTCCCATTTCTCAGCCAGACGCGGTTCAAAATCTAACTTTTGTGTGTAGCGAACCAACGGATCAAACACCATGTGAGACATTTGCAGTGTACCGCCAGAGAGCTGTTCATGCGGGTCCAGTGATACTGGATCGGCATCGTAAGCGACGGTGATATCTGCTGCAGCTGCACTAAAGCTTAAGCCTGCTGCCATTAAAGCCACTGCTAATTTGCTTTTCATGGTTTTCATTGCATAACTCCTTATGCGGGATTTATCCCTAGTTGTTGTATTTGCTTGTGTTTATTTTGCCCAATCAAGCATTGGGAAAGTGTGACGACTTATGCCGTTTTTATATCTTCTCGTAAGCCTGTAAATTCAGGCATTAACGAAATCAGTTGCTTGCTGTATTCATGCTGTGGTGACGTAAACAATTGTTCGGTTGGCGCGACCTCAAGCAGCGTGCCCATCTGCATCACCCCAACTCGGTCACACATTTGACGAATAACTGGCAAATCGTGACTGATGAACAGCATGGTTAAGTTCAGCTCGTCTTGTAAGTCTTTTAGAAGGTTCAGGATCTGCGCCTGCACCGACACATCTAATGCAGAAGTTGGCTCATCACAGATAAGTAGACGCGGACGAGTCGCTAGCGCACGCGCAATAGAGATACGCTGACGCTGACCACCTGAAAATTCGTGTGGGTACTTAACGCCCGCCATTCTGCCCAAACCCACGTGATCAAGTAGATCATTTACGATCTGCCTGGTTTCCGCTTCGCTATTGGTCAATTTATGGAAACGAATTGGCTCAGCAATAATGTCCGCGATCTTCATCCTTGGATTCATTGAAGAATAAGGGTTTTGGAACACCATCTGCATCTGACGACGCATCGGTCGGCGTTCTTTCTCTGACTTCAGCGCGGTTAAATCAATACCTTCAAAAGTCACACGACCAGAGTTTGGCTGATACAGGCCAGCGATAACACGTGCAATCGTCGATTTACCTGAACCAGACTCACCTACTAGACCAAAAGTTTCCCCTTCAAACACTTCAAAACTAACGTTATTTGATGCTTGTACATATTCACGGCGACTTTCAAATAGAGAATCTTTGGTCGTAAAACGAAGATTTACACTTTCAACGTTTAACAGAGCACCTGTGTAGCTACGTTGATCTTGGCTTTGTCCAAGCCAGTGGTTTTTCACATCGAGCGGTTCCATCTCATGCGCTTCTTCGATGTAACTCACCAAAGGGAATCGGTCGAGTTTGACATCTGAACGCGGCACCGCCGAAATCAAGCTGTGGGTGTATGGATGCTCTGGTGTACCCAATACTTTTTGGGTTGGGCCGAACTCAACTAAGTCACCACGGTACATTACAGCAACACGGTCAGTCACGTTGGATACCACACCCATATCGTGAGTAACCAACATACAACCGACATTGTTCTTAATGCACAGGTCACGGATCAGTTGCAGGATTTGGTCTTGAATGGACACATCGAGCGCGGTGGTCGGTTCATCGGCAATGATCAAATCTGGCTCGCCCGCCAGAGCGATCGCGATCACCACCCGCTGACGCATCCCCCCAGAAAACTGATGCGGGTACTGCTTCAGACGGTTTTCTGGCTGTGGAATGCCCACTTGGTTCATCAAGGCGAGTGAACGCTGATAGGCTTCTTCGTCTGACACATCCATATTGGCATGGATGGTTTCTTTTAACTGCTGCTCAACCGTAAACAGAGGGTTTAGCGATGTCATCGGGTCTTGGAAAATAAACCCGATCTTCGAACCTCGTACCTTACGCATCTGCTCTGGGGATAGGCCGGAGATTTTCTCACCATCGAGAAACACATCGCCGCTAGCAATTTGCCCAGGAGGGCTTAATAAATCAATCACCGCATTACCCACGGTGGACTTACCCGCACCAGATTCGCCAACAACACCAACAATTTCCCCTCGCTCAATATTGAACGATAAAGATTTAACTGCAGCGTGCACACCGTGGCGAGACGGATACTCAATACGAAGATTTTTAACTTCTAAAAGTGACATTAACCAGACCTCTACTGCTTCGGCAGCTTTCTGCCCTGTCTGAAAAGTGAATCCATTCGAGTCAGTCAATTACTGACAATCTATAAGATCAGCAATTTGGCAAATATTTCACAAAAAAGCAACATAGATAGTATAAAAACTCGACATCAGACAGAATACAAGCACCTTATAAAATAAGTATGCGATTAACCAAAAGTATAAATTGATCCGACCACTTTATAAAATTGATAGGCAATATATAAATGGTAATCAATCAGAGTTAATGGATATGTAGCCAGTCAAAAATAAAAGCATAAATATTCAATCAACAAGTTATGCTTTGATGATATTGAATATTGATTTCCCCAATTACCGAAAGAAACATGTCTTTTGATCGAAACTTTAATAGTAGTCGATGAAGAGCTAGACTTTGAAAATCAGGCGAAGCTAGACCCAAAAACATGAACCTCGACACGCTAAACGTAAAAAGCCCCAATCGTTTGACTGGGGCTTTAAGTATTCTAGCTAACAATATGATCTAATTAGACTATTCCCATGAGGACTCGTAAATAGCCTTAAAAATCCGACTTTCAAACCCTAAGCAGAATGCACCGCCCTGTTCAGACGACAGTACGCGTATTAGATTTAAATCACTTAGCGAATATACCTCAATGGCATTGTTGAGAGGGTTTGTGAGGCATGGAATAGCTTTTTACCTTATCCAAGGCAAATAGCAAAAACATGCATGAGAGATTGGATAAACCTGATGAGCTAATTAAGTAAATGGTATTAATAGATGTGTATGTATCACCCTTATGTGTTGGGTGTTTTTCAGTATGCGTCAGATAAGAAAAAAGCGCTGATAAATCAGCGCTTTTTTCTTAAATGTGGCGGAGAGATAGGGATTTGAACCCTAGATACGCTATTAACGTATGCCGGTTTTCAAGACCGGTGCTTTCAACCACTCAGCCATCTCTCCACAAATTGTCATCGCTAGATTAGTACACTAGTGATGTGGTTACGTGCTTATGCAGGTAACTGTATTTAAAGCCTGGCGATGTCCTACTCTCACATGGGGAAACCCCACACTACCATCGGCGCTAATTCGTTTCACTTCTGAGTTCGGCATGGAAATCAGGTGGGTCCAAATCGCTATGGTCGCCAAGCAAATTCTTACTCTCTATTTCTAGAGAAAATCTGGAAAGCTGTTTTGTGTTCTCTACACATTCAATGTTCTTACTTTGAGTCCATCAAAACCCTTTGGGTGTTGTATGGTTAAGCCTCACGGGCAATTAGTACAGGTTAGCTCAACGCCTCACAACGCTTACACACCCTGCCTATCAACGTTCTAGTCTCGAACAACCCTTCAGGACTCTCAAGGAGTCAGGGAAGACTCATCTCAGGGCTCGCTTCCCGCTTAGATGCTTTCAGCGGTTATCGATTCCGAACTTAGCTACCGGGCAATGCGTCTGGCGACACAACCCGAACACCAGAGGTTCGTCCACTCCGGTCCTCTCGTACTAGGAGCAGCCCCCTTCAATCTTCCAACGCCCACGGCAGATAGGGACCGAACTGTCTCACGACGTTCTAAACCCAGCTCGCGTACCACTTTAAATGGCGAACAGCCATACCCTTGGGACCGACTTCAGCCCCAGGATGTGATGAGCCGACATCGAGGTGCCAAACACCGCCGTCGATATGAACTCTTGGGCGGTATCAGCCTGTTATCCCCGGAGTACCTTTTATCCGTTGAGCGATGGCCCTTCCATTCAGAACCACCGGATCACTATGACCTGCTTTCGCACCTGCTCGAATTGTCATTCTCGCAGTCAAGCGGGCTTATGCCATTGCACTAACCTCACGATGTCCAACCGTGATTAGCCCACCTTCGTGCTCCTCCGTTACTCTTTGGGAGGAGACCGCCCCAGTCAAACTACCCACCAGGCACTGTCCTCACCCCGGATGACGGGGCTAAGTTAGAACATCAAACATACAAGGGTGGTATTTCAAGGTCGGCTCCACCGATACTGGCGTACCGGTTTCAAAGCCTCCCACCTATCCTACACATGTAGGCTCAATGTTCAGTGCCAAGCTGTAGTAAAGGTTCACGGGGTCTTTCCGTCTAGCCGCGGGTACACTGCATCTTCACAGCGATTTCAATTTCACTGAGTCTCGGGTGGAGACAGCGTGGCCATCATTACGCCATTCGTGCAGGTCGGAACTTACCCGACAAGGAATTTCGCTACCTTAGGACCGTTATAGTTACGGCCGCCGTTTACCGGGGCTTCGATCAAGAGCTTCGACCGAAGTCTAACCCCATCAATTAACCTTCCGGCACCGGGCAGGCGTCACACCGTATACGTCATCTTACGATTTTGCACAGTGCTGTGTTTTTAATAAACAGTTGCAGCCACCTGGTATCTGCGACTCTCAATAGCTCCATCCGCAAGGGACTTCACCGTCAAGAGCGTACCTTCTCCCGAAGTTACGGTACCATTTTGCCTAGTTCCTTCACCCGAGTTCTCTCAAGCGCCTTGGTATTCTCTACCCGACCACCTGTGTCGGTTTGGGGTACGATTCCTTACAATCTGAAGCTTAGAGGCTTTTCCTGGAAGCATGGCATCAATGACTTCACACCCGTAGGTGCTCGACGTCGTGTCTCAGCCTTAGAAAGAGCCGGATTTACCTAACTCTTAAGCCTACGCACTTGAACCTGGACAACCGTCGCCAGGCCCACCTAGCCTTCTCCGTCCCCCCATCGCAATTGTAAGAAGTACGGGAATATTAACCCGTTTCCCATCGACTACGCTTTTCAGCCTCGCCTTAGGGGTCGACTTACCCTGCCCCGATTAACGTTGGACAGGAACCCTTGGTCTTCCGGCGAGGGGGTTTTTCACCCCCTTTATCGTTACTCATGTCAGCATTCGCACTTCTGATACCTCCAGCAAGCTTTACAACTCACCTTCAACGGCTTACAGAACGCTCCCCTACCCAATGCAGTAAACTGCATTGCCGCAGCTTCGGTTTATAGCTTAGCCCCGTTACATCTTCCGCGCAGGCCGACTCGACTAGTGAGCTATTACGCTTTCTTTAAATGATGGCTGCTTCTAAGCCAACATCCTAGCTGTCTAAGCCTTCCCACATCGTTTCCCACTTAGCTATAATTTGGGACCTTAGCTGGCGGTCTGGGTTGTTTCCCTCTCCACGACGGACGTTAGCACCCGCCGTGTGTCTCCCGGATAGTACTTACTGGTATTCGGAGTTTGCAAAGGGTTGGTAAGTCGGGATGACCCCCTAGCCTTAACAGTGCTCTACCCCCAGTAGTATTCGTCCGAGGCGCTACCTAAATAGCTTTCGGGGAGAACCAGCTATCTCCAGGTTTGATTGGCCTTTCACCCCTAGCCACAAGTCATCCGCTAATTTTTCAACATTAGTCGGTTCGGTCCTCCAGTTGATGTTACTCAACCTTCAACCTGCCCATGGCTAGATCACCTGGTTTCGGGTCTATATCCAGAGACTGAGCGCCCAGTTAAGACTCGGTTTCCCTACGGCTCCCCTAGATGGTTAACCTTGCCACTGAATATAAGTCGCTGACCCATTATACAAAAGGTACGCAGTCACAGGACAAAGCCTGCTCCTACTGCTTGTACGTACACGGTTTCAGGTTCTATTTCACTCCCCTCACAGGGGTTCTTTTCGCCTTTCCCTCACGGTACTGGTTCACTATCGGTCAGTCAGTAGTATTTAGCCTTGGAGGATGGTCCCCCCATATTCAGACAGGATATCACGTGTCCCGCCCTACTCGATTTCACTGAATGTGCGTTGTCAACTACGGGGCTATCACCCTGTATCGCCGGACTTTCCAGACCGTTCGTCTAACGCATATAAAGCTTAAGGGCTAGTCCAATTTCGCTCGCCGCTACTTTCGGAATCTCGGTTGATTTCTTTTCCTCGGGGTACTTAGATGTTTCAGTTCCCCCGGTTCGCCTCTTGCACCTATGTATTCAGTACAAGATACGTGCTTATGCACGTGGGTTTCCCCATTCGGAAATCCCAGACTCAAGTGGCTTTTACTGCCTAATCTGGGCTTATCGCAAGTTAATACGTCCTTCATCGCCTCTGACTGCCAAGGCATCCACCGTGTACGCTTAGTCACTTAACCATACAACCCCAAAGAGTTTCGCGGAGCGAATCTTGAGGATGTTGTTTAAACAACCAAAGTTGCTATCTCATTATTTGAATGAGCGAGATAGCTTTCGATTTTGCCGGACTCAATTTCTTTTTATTTTACTTTTTATAAAAGTGAAAACAAAAAGCCAAGAACACTTGAATGTGTTGTTTTGGTGTTTGTCATAAAGACAAACATTGAGAACTTTACAAACAATCTTAAAAGATTGTTTTGTCAGCTTTCCAAATTGTTAAAGAGCATGATGCTTCCGAAGAAGACCATTTTCTAAGCTTTTTCAGCGTCAAAAATTCCAACCACATACGCTTTACTGAAGTGGTTTGGAAATCCTATCCAAAAATACTTAGAGAATGGTGGGCGATACCGGGCTCGAACCAGTGACCCCCTGCTTGTAAGGCAGGTGCTCTCCCAACTGAGCTAATCGCCCACATAAGTTTTCTCTTGCCTTCACTTTTGGTAAAAGTGAAACAAAAGCCATTCTTCGTGGAAAGAATGGTGGGTCGTGCAGGATTCGAACCTGCGACCAATTGATTAAAAGTCAACTGCTCTACCAACTGAGCTAACGACCCAATGGTATCCCGTAGGGGAGTCGAACCCCTGTTACCGCCGTGAAAGGGCGGTGTCCTAGGCCTCTAGACGAACGGGACACTAAGTTGAACATCTTGGGGGATGTTCTTTCTCTTAAACTACATAAACCATCAATCTGTGTGAACACTCATCGCAATAATCATCGTATAAGGAGGTGATCCAGCGCCAGGTTCCCCTAGCGCTACCTTGTTACGACTTCACCCCAGTCATGAACCACAAAGTGGTAAGCGTCCTCCCGAAGGTTAAACTACCTACTTCTTTTGCAGCCCACTCCCATGGTGTGACGGGCGGTGTGTACAAGGCCCGGGAACGTATTCACCGTGGCATTCTGATCCACGATTACTAGCGATTCCGACTTCACGGAGTCGAGTTGCAGACTCCGATCCGGACTACGACGCACTTTTTGGGATTCGCTCACTCTCGCAAGTTGGCCGCCCTCTGTATGCGCCATTGTAGCACGTGTGTAGCCCTACTCGTAAGGGCCATGATGACTTGACGTCGTCCCCACCTTCCTCCGGTTTATCACCGGCAGTCTCCCTGGAGTTCCCACCCGAAGTGCTGGCAAACAAGGATAAGGGTTGCGCTCGTTGCGGGACTTAACCCAACATTTCACAACACGAGCTGACGACAGCCATGCAGCACCTGTCTCAGAGTTCCCGAAGGCACCAATCCATCTCTGGAAAGTTCTCTGGATGTCAAGAGTAGGTAAGGTTCTTCGCGTTGCATCGAATTAAACCACATGCTCCACCGCTTGTGCGGGCCCCCGTCAATTCATTTGAGTTTTAATCTTGCGACCGTACTCCCCAGGCGGTCTACTTAACGCGTTAGCTCCGAAAGCCACGGCTCAAGGCCACAACCTCCAAGTAGACATCGTTTACGGCGTGGACTACCAGGGTATCTAATCCTGTTTGCTCCCCACGCTTTCGCATCTGAGTGTCAGTATCTGTCCAGGGGGCCGCCTTCGCCACCGGTATTCCTTCAGATCTCTACGCATTTCACCGCTACACCTGAAATTCTACCCCCCTCTACAGTACTCTAGTCTGCCAGTTTCAAATGCTATTCCGAGGTTGAGCCCCGGGCTTTCACATCTGACTTAACACACCACCTGCATGCGCTTTACGCCCAGTAATTCCGATTAACGCTCGCACCCTCCGTATTACCGCGGCTGCTGGCACGGAGTTAGCCGGTGCTTCTTCTGCAGCTAACGTCAAATAATGCAGCTATTAACTACACTACCTTCCTCACTGCTGAAAGTACTTTACAACCCGAAGGCCTTCTTCATACACGCGGCATGGCTGCATCAGGCTTGCGCCCATTGTGCAATATTCCCCACTGCTGCCTCCCGTAGGAGTCTGGACCGTGTCTCAGTTCCAGTGTGGCTGATCATCCTCTCAGACCAGCTAGGGATCGTCGCCTTGGTGAGCCCTTACCTCACCAACTAGCTAATCCCACCTGGGCATATCCTGACGCGAGAGGCCCGAAGGTCCCCCTCTTTGAGCCGAAGCTATTATGCGGTATTAGCCATCGTTTCCAATGGTTATCCCCCACATCAGGGCAATTTCCCAGGCATTACTCACCCGTCCGCCGCTCGACGCCGTTAACGTCCCCCGAGGGTTCAGTTAACTCGTTTCCGCTCGACTTGCATGTGTTAGGCCTGCCGCCAGCGTTCAATCTGAGCCATGATCAAACTCTTCAATTTAAGATTTTGTCGGCTCAATGAATACTGACTTCAAAACTACTAATGTAATTTTAAAGCTATTATCGTTCCAACAGAACGATAATGAATTGACTGTGCTGAATCCGAAGATTCAATGGTCACTTCGTATCATTGAAACCTAATTTGAAACCGAAGTTTCTAATTGGATTATCATCAACGAGTGCCCACACAGATTGATAGGTTTATATTGTTAAAGAACTATTCTTCTTTGTGACTCACATCACTTCGGAAGAGGCGGCTATTTTAGCGAGATAAAGTTTAGTGTCAACCACTTTTTTCAAACTTTTTTAAGTCTTTCGACTTAGCTAATTAACCTGCTAACTCGTTGTTGTTTCTTTCGAAGCTTTCCCGTGTCAGCGAGGGGGCATTATAGAGATCGCCGTCACGTTGGCAAGCCCTTTTTTCAGTTTTTTTTGATTTTTTTGCCGTTTGGGTATTTTCTATTCAAAACACTCTATTTTAGGCACTCTTCTCGTGTCTATTAGCCAAAAATCACCCTAGATAAGGAGAAAAGATGAACGCTTTACGGAGTTACAAAGGAATTTGCCCTCAAATTGGTCAGCGCGTCTATATAGATAATAGTTCAGTTTTAGTGGGTGATATAAAAATTGGCGATGATTCTAGTATTTGGCCACTCGTTGCAGCCCGTGGTGATGTGAACCATATCCATATTGGCGAGCGTAGTAATGTTCAGGACGGCAGCGTATTGCATGTCACACATAAGAATGCGGAAAACCCTAATGGTTACCCTCTTATTATCGGCAACGATGTCACCATTGGACATAAAGTGATGCTGCATGGCTGCACAATTCACAACCGTGTACTAGTCGGGATGGGTACGATTGTATTAGATGGTGTAGTAGTTGAAGAAGAAGTTATGATTGGCGCAGGTAGCTTAGTACCACCAGGGAAAACTCTAGAGAGTGGCTTCTTATATGTGGGGAGTCCGGTTAAACAAGCTCGCCCCTTAACTGATAAAGAGCGAGCATTTTTGCAAAAGTCGGCTGACAACTATGTACAGAATAAAGAAGACTATTTGCATCAGGTCGAAGATATCAACTGATGACTTCTATCTGACCAAGCGCGTTAAACTCTTCCTCTTCTATCAGTTCTTCAGCAAGCTCTTCCAGTTCAAAACGGCACTGGGAAAACACATCAAGAGCTTGCTGCTCCTCTTCTATTCTCTGACCAGAGATTTTTTCCAGCTCAGCTTTGCGAATAAAGCATTCTATTAAGGCTCCGGATTGCTGAGCTGGAAACGTTACGATTTGTTGCTCTTCATCCCAGCTTTGGATATCGGGGAAGAGAATCGATTGATTCATTATACGCCTTCTAAGTTTTTTCTAAGTTCACGTAAGATCTGTTTTGTACCCGGTCTTAAACCGCGCCACAACATAAAACTTTCTGCCGCTTGCCCCACCAGCATACCGAGACCATCGTACGCCGCTGCAACACCATTCTCCGTTGCCCATTGGTTAAATGCCGTTTTCCCCGCGCCATACATCATGTCGTACGCGTTAGTATGCGGAGTAAAGATAACGGGAGATATTGCAGGCAACTCGCCTGATAAGCTTGCTGACGTTGAGTTGATGACCACATCGAATGCTTGATTTATTTCGTTCATTGGCAGCGCTTTTATCTCGCCATACGGTGAAAATAGCTCCGCCAATTGTTCAGCTTTCGATAAGGTTCGGTTAGCAATGATGATTTCTGCTGGTTTTTGGTCGAGCAAAGGCTTAATCACACCACGCGCAGCCCCACCAGCGCCAATCAGTAAAATGCGAGCACCTGACAACGGAACTTGGCATTGCAACAAGTCTTGCACTAACCCTTCACCATCGGTGTTGTCACCAATGATTTCGCCATCATCGAGCTTTTTGAGTGTATTAACCGCTCCCGCCAATTTAGCACGCTCAGTAAGTCGAGTGGCAAATTGATAAGCCTCTTCTTTGAATGGTACGGTAATGTTGCAGCCTTTACCGCCCGTAGCGAAAAACTCTTTCGCCACAGGGACAAATCCATCAACTGGCGCTAGCTCTGCAGTATAGGTTAAAGCCTGATTCGTCTGGCGAGCAAATAAAGTATGAATGAAGGGAGATTTACTGTGCCCTATTGGGTTGCCAAAAACGGCGTAACGATCAGTTTGCTGTGTCATATCCTTACCTACAGAAAAATAAAGGGTCAATGCTTAAGCAATGACCCTATCACTATCTATATAAGGAGAAAAGCCTTACCACTCTCTCGGCTTAAGGAAGTGATCGTATAGCTCGGCTTCTGGCGAGTTTGGCTCAACTTGATAGCTGTACTCCCAACGGGCAAGTGGAGGCATCGACATTAAGATAGACTCTGTACGTCCACCACTTTGAAGACCAAACAAGGTGCCTCGGTCAAAGACTAGGTTGAACTCTACGTATCGACCACGTCTATACAGCTGAAACTGCCTTTCTCGCTCGCCATATGCGATGTCTTTTCTGCGCTCAACAATGGGAGCGTAAGCTTTGGTATAACCTTCACCTACCGCTTTAATGTAATCAAAGCACTTGTCAAATTCCCACTGATTCAAGTCATCGAAGAACAAGCCACCGACACCGCGCGTTTCGTCGCGGTGAGGAAGATAAAAATACTTATCACACCAGGCTTTGTGCTCGGCATACACCTCGCTGCCAAACGGTGCACACACTTCTTTTGCTACATCGTGCCAGAATTGAGCATCTTCTTCGAATGGATAGAACGGAGTTAAATCGAAACCACCGCCGAACCACCAGATTGGCTCTTCACCCTCTTTCTCAGCAATAAAGAAACGAACGTTAGCGTGAGACGTTGGTACGTATGGGTTGTTAGGATGCATAACCAGAGAAACACCCATTGCTTCGAAATGGCGACCAGCTAACTCAGGACGATGGGCAGTTGCAGAAGCAGGCATTTGCTTACCTTGAACATGGGAAAAGTTCACACCACCTTGTTCAAACACGGAGCCATCTTTCATGACTCGTGTTCTTCCTCCGCCACCAAGCCGTTCGCCCGGCTCTCTATGCCAAGCATCTTCAACGAACTTTGCTTGACCATCGACTTGCTCTAGTTGATGGCAAATCGAATCTTGCAAATCCATTAAGAACTGTTTAACTGTTTCTTTGTTTATGGCTGACATTTTTTTCCCTGTTAACCCTGTCTTAATACTTGTGACGTTTTAGCATCGCGAATCTCACTCGGTTTATCTCGACCACCCGTTTCCCCTTCCAGAATCGCCACTAATCTATCACCAAGTTGTTGTTCAACTTGCTCTGTTGTCATACACGGTGGTTGCCCGGTTAAGTTCGCGCTGGTAGAGGTTAACGGCTTTCCAAACTCATTACACATCTTTTGTACCAAAGGATGATCAGTAACACGTACCGCAATTGAATCAAACTGCCCGGAAACCCAACTAGACACTTTGTCACTGCAAGGCATAATCCAAGTAACGGGTCCTGGCCAAGACTGATGAACTTTATCAAGCTGAGCCTGAGTCAGTTGGGATTCATCAATATAAGGCAGAAGCTGCTCATAGTTAGCCGCAATAAGAATGAGCCCTTTCTCAACAGGCCTTTGCTTAAGTGCCAAAAGCTTTTTTATTGCCTCTGCATTATCTGGATCACAACCAACACCAAACACGCCTTCCGTCGGATAGGCAATTACTTCACCATTTTTCAAAGCGTTAAGCGCTTTACTAAAGTTGTCCACGACACTCTTCCTATTGAATCTTTCTCATTTATATTGCCAAGTGTACAAATAATACAGAAAGCTGCCTAAAGCTATTTCTTTTGAGATTGTAACCATCATATTTTAAACCCAACGCAAACGTTTGCTTCGCATGAAAATCCCCGTATAATGCGCACAAACTAATCCTCACCTATTTAGTGCAGCGTTTAAGGAGTTTGAGATGAAAGTCGGTATCATCATGGGTTCAAAATCGGATTGGCCTACCATGAAGTTAGCAGCAGAGATGCTGGATAAATTCGGAGTTGAGTACGAAACCAAGGTTGTTTCTGCCCACCGTACACCTCAACTTCTTGCTGACTATGCAAACAGTGCGAAAGAACGTGGATTAAAGGTGATCATTGCTGGCGCGGGCGGCGCTGCTCATTTACCGGGCATGGCTGCAGCATTTACCAGTCTCCCAGTTCTGGGCGTACCTGTTCAGTCTCGTGCGCTAAAAGGAATGGACTCTTTACTCTCAATCGTTCAAATGCCTAAAGGCATCGCAGTTGGCACGCTTGCTATTGGCGAAGCTGGTGCTGCAAATGCAGGTATCCTAGCTGCTCAAATCATTGGTACTCATGATGAGTCTGTAATGGCGAAAGTTGAGGCTTTCCGCAACGAGCAAACGGAAACTGTTCTAGCTAACCCAAACCCAGCAGAGGACTAATCTGATGCACGTTTTAGTATTGGGGGCTGGTCAACTCGCTCGAATGATGTCTCTTGCTGGCGCGCCATTGAATATTGAAATTTCCGCGTATGATGTCAGCAGCGAACATATCGTCCATCCTTTAACTCAAACGGTAATCGGTAAAGGGCTGGAGAATGCGATAGCAAACGCAGATGTCATTACAGCTGAGTTTGAGCATATTCCCCATGACGTTCTTGAGACCTGCGAACAAAGCGGTAAATTCTTACCATCTTCAGAAGCCATCAAAGCCGGTGGAGATCGCCGTATTGAAAAAGCACTTCTAGATACCGCTGCGGTCCGTAATGCGAAGTACCACATCATCAACACTCGTGACGATTTTTATAACGCGATCGAATCCGTTGGCGTACCAATGGTATTAAAAAGTGCCCTTGGCGGTTACGACGGTAAAGGCCAATGGCGTTTGAAAGATGCCTCCCAAGCCGATGCAATTTGGGCAGAAATGGAAGAGTGCATTACCGCAACCGACAACCAAGCAATTGTTGCTGAAGAATTTGTACCGTTCAGCCGCGAAGTGTCTCTTGTCGGTGTACGCGGAAAAGATGGTTCTGTCGCGGTATATCCTTTAGCGGAAAATATCCATACTAACGGCGTTTTGAGTTTATCTACTGCAATTTCTGACCTTGAACTGCAAGCACAAGCCGAGGAAATGTTCACTGCTGTGGCCAATACTCTCAATTATGTCGGTGTATTAACACTTGAGCTCTTCGATGTTGAAGGGACACTCCTAGTCAACGAGATCGCTCCTCGTGTTCATAACTCTGGCCACTGGACTCAGCAAGGCGCAGAAACCTGTCAGTTTGAAAATCACTTACGTGCAGTATGTGGTCTGCCTCTTGGTAGCACTAAGCTGATTCGTGAAACTGCGATGATCAACATCTTAGGCGAAGACACTCTCCCACAAGCTGTTCTAGAAATGGACGGTTGCCACATTCACTGGTATGGCAAAGAAAAGCGACAAGGGCGCAAGATGGGTCATATAAACGTCTGTGGTGATTACTCCGGTGAACTGCAAAGAAGACTATGCGCTCTGGCTGGTGTACTGGATAAACCTGCCTTTCCCGCTGTCCATGAGTTTGCTGAAAACTTCTCATCCAGTAACTAAAAGCAATGAAAAAACGGCGCATTGAGCGCCGTTCTTATTTAAGATTCTGATTGCGTGTGGTGACACTTTCGGTCAGCACACTGCTTTTTATTACCACTGGCTAATTTTTTTTCTACCAAGAGTGGGAAACCGCACTTTTCACACTTGCCAGACACAGGCGGCTGGTTCACTGCAAACTTACACTTCGGATAATTATCACAAGCATAAAACAGCTTACCAAATCGAGTTTTACGCTCTACTAGGTGCCCCTTGTGACATTCTGGGCATTCAAACTGAGCATCTTCATTCTCGTCATGAGAATCGAGAGATTCAATATGATGGCATTGCGGGTAGTTACTGCACCCAATGAACATTCCGTAGCGTCCTTGACGCAGTACCAATTCACTCGCACATTCAGGGCAAGCAATACCCAGCTCTTTTACGACATGACCGTCGTTCTGGTGAAGTGGTTTGATAAAGTCACACGCAGGATACTGGTTACAGCCTAAAAATGGGCCATGTTTGCCGTGGCGAAGCTGGAGTTCGCCTTGACGTCCGTCAGACAAGCACTTTGGGCACGCTTGATGTTCCAAAGCGTGCTCATGCGCGGAAAATAACTGATGATCGATCTTACTGCTCATAGAATGAAAGTTAATTAATGAAGAACACCCTGTTCTTTGGTGTACAACAACTCTTCCATAAGTGTGTAAGCGTTTTCATTGCCAGGTACATTAAATAGCACCATTAGCACAATCCATTTTAGATCATCGAGTTCAAAGTCATCGGTTTCGAGACCCATGATACGGTCGATTACCATTTCACGCGTTTCCGTTGTCAACACGTTTACCTGCTCTAGAAAAGTTAGAAAGCCACGGCATTCAATGCTTAGGCGTTCGCACTCTTTTGCAGTGTATATACGAGTGGAAGTCGAAGTGCTGCAAACAGAAATTGCTGAGTGAGCCTCACTTTGCTGCAGCGCGGCCAACTCTTCGAGCCAGATAAGGGCTTTATAAATGTCTTTTTGATGAAAACCAGCACGACTTAGTTCGTCTTCCAGCTCATCTTGATTGACCTGTAACTCCGCATCGCTATGGATGTAAGTCTCGAACAGATACATTAAAATATCCATCATCATAGCTTGCCCCTCCCCCTTAGAATATAGCCACCTGAAACTGCAACAACATGCCCTGAAAGCTCAAGCTCCAGGAGCTGCATCATGACTTCTTGCACAGGTATATTGGTCCTGTTTGCCAGAATATCAACTGGTGTCGCTTCATTTCCTACGTTAGCTAACAGCTGAGGAAATGGCAATCCTTCTTTGCTATCTATTTCTTCAAAAAGATCGCATTGTTGCGGGGGCTTATTGGCATTAGACCAACGAATTAGCACATCTATTTCATCCAAAATATCTTGGGTGGTCTGAACTAAACAAGCTCCCTGTTTAATCAATAGATTACATCCACGGCCATTTGAATTGTGTATTGAGCTAGGAATCGCAAACACATCCCGACCTTGCTCTGCCGCATAACGCGCAGTAATGAGCGATCCACTTTTTTCAGCGGCCTCTATCACTAGAACGCCTGTAGATAGTCCACTGATGATTCTGTTTCGTCTTGGGAAATGGTCAGCTTTCGGTTTCGCTGTTGGGTGGAACTCAGAAACAAGGGCACCACTTTCAGTGATTCGGCTTGCTAAGCTTCGATGCCGCGCGGGATAAATTGTATTGAGCCCACACCCAAGCACGGCGATGGTTTTCCCTCCGCCTTTCAAAGCGCCGTCATGAGCATACCCATCCACACCTAGTGCCAAACCACTAGTAATCACTAATCCTTGCTCTACCAGGTCTGCGGCAAAATTTCGTGCCGAATTTAGGCCATCGATACTGACGTTGCGACTGCCAACGATCGCCAACTGGTGCTGAGATAAGCAGCTCACATCACCTTCAACGAACAATACCGCTGGTGCGCTGCCCGTTTGTTTGAGTAACGCAGGGTAATGGACGTCTTCAAGAGTCAATATATGACGGTGCTTGGCACCCTCCAACCACTTCACACAATCCTCGACATCCTGAGGTGCCTTGTGCTTAAGGTATTGAATTTGCGTGTCGGTAAAACCTACCGATTGCAATGTGGAAGGCGCTGACTCGACCAATGCTCGTGGTGCATCGATCGCAGTCAGCTTCTGAAAGGTTTTCGGCCCAATTCTAGGCGTAAAATAGAGCGCCAGCCAAGCCGATAGCTCTACGTCATTCATTGAGATGTGTTAACCAAAGGCGCTTTTAGTCGTGTTACTTGGCTCACTGGCTCCGAGCTTTCTGTAACTAAGGCTAAGCTGAAATGAGAGTATGGACGAATGACCATCAAATGGCCTATACGTGTATCGGGTAAATAAGCGTTATCGGTCTCTGAATCTTCGATCTCGACAGCGACGCCCTGCTTATACAATTCAAACATTGAGCCTTGGCGAAGCTGATCTTGAGCACCACGATCGATCACTACCACCTGATTCTGGCCAACAAAGTGACTTCCATCGATAGAACCTAGAATATTAGCCACACTCCCTTGTGGTGATGGGGCAGGATAAAACGTCGTGGAGAGAGAGCTCAACTCTATATCCACCTCAGGCAACGCAATATCATCAACCAAAATTTCTTGGGTTTGAGTCAGAACATTCAAGCCGCTGAACTCGGACTTTGTCTCAGCTAACTCTGCCGTTGCGACCTGTTTCATCGCAATCACTTTATGCGCGTCTCGGGTGTATTCTTTCAGTGGGCGATAAATCGTCCATGACTTCACTTTATGTTCGCCAGTGATATATAACAATCCTTCGTTTGAGAGAAATTGTTTTCCATCACTTGAGCCCAACACTCGAGGACTCGCTGCAATTTCTGATTCGCTCAATAAGCGGTCTGATTCAATGTAAGGCAGTACCAGTCCATCATTTACCGTCGTCAGTGCTTCTTTTTCCAATACACGCACTTTAGGACTCAACTTCTTCATTGGCTTTAGGCTTAACACCGGGTGTCCATTGCGCCATATTAGAATTAGTCTATCACCAGGGTAAATGAGGTGAGGGTTGTCAATGCTAGGGTTCACTTGCCATAACCGTGGCCAAAGCCATGGACTATCCAAATACATGGCAGAGATATCCCACAAGGTATCTCCCTGAACAACGGTGTAAGTAGTGGGTGCATCCTTTTTTACAGTCAATGGTTTTTCTGTCGCGAAAGTAGGAAAGGTAAGGCTTAAAGAGAGTAGCGCTCCAATAGAAAACCCTAAGTGGCGTGGCATGACGATCATCCTGATAACGAATAAAATGAACAGTGTTTCTGTTCGTACAAACGCTTTAGAAACGCGTTAAAAACGTAATGATGCTGTCATTTAGGCTATAAAATGTCTAGAATTGAGCCAACGAGGTTTATCCCGATTCGGCACAGTTCAACATTTCGAGTGTATATGTCTGTATTACAAGTTCTAACATTCCCGGATGATCGCCTTCGCACAGTCGCTAAGCCTGTAGAAGAGGTGACTCCTGAGATTCAAAAATTCGTTGATGACATGATTGAAACCATGTACGACGAAGAAGGTATTGGCCTGGCTGCGACCCAGGTAGATTTCCACCAACGCATTGTCGTTATCGATGTTTCAGATACGCGTGACGAGCCAATGGTGCTGATCAATCCAGAAATCATCGAAAAACGCGGTGAAGATGGCATTGAAGAAGGCTGTCTATCTGTACCTGGTGCACGTGCACTGGTTCCGCGTGCAGCTGAAGTGAGCGTAAAAGCGCTAAACCGTGACGGCGAAGAGTTTACATTTGAAGCAGACGACCTGCTTGCCATCTGTGTTCAACATGAGCTTGACCACCTAGAAGGCAAACTGTTTGTTGATTACCTTTCGCCTTTAAAGCGTAAGCGCATTCAAGAAAAGCTCGCGAAAATCAAACGCTTTAACGAGAAGCACGCAAGCTAAGCCTAGTTGCTAATTAATTGAAGGAAAGTACCTTGAGCAAACCTTTAAAAATCGTTTTCGCAGGTACTCCGGACTTCGCCGCCCGTCATTTGGCGGCGTTGTTGTCTTCGGAGCACGATGTCATTGCTGTTTACACTAACCCTGACCGTCCAGCAGGCCGTGGTAAGAAACTGACGGCAAGTGCAGTTAAAAACTTAGCCGTTGAACACAATGTACCTGTCTACCAACCAGAAAACTTTAAGTCTGATGAAGCAAAACAAGAGCTTGCAGACTTAAACGCTGACATCATGGTCGTGGTGGCTTACGGTATGCTATTGCCACAAGCGGTGCTTGATACCCCTAAACTGGGTTGTATCAACGTACACGGCTCGATTCTTCCTCGTTGGCGTGGTGCAGCACCGATTCAGCGCTCTATTTGGGCTGGCGATAAAGAGACTGGCGTGACCATCATGCAGATGGATATTGGTCTAGATACTGGCGAGATGCTGAAAGTCGCGACGCTACCTATCGAAGCAACCGACACCAGTGCTTCTATGTACGAGAAACTCGCTGAGCTAGGCCCTCAAGCACTAGTGGAGTGTCTGGCTGACATCGCAAACGGTAAGACAGTACCTGTAAAACAAGATGATGAGCAAGCGAACTACGCGAAGAAGCTGAGCAAAGAAGAAGCTCGCATCAATTGGAGCGATGACGCTGCGCACATCGAACGCTGTGTTCGCGCTTTCAACCCATGGCCAATGAGCCACTTTGAAGCGTTAGAAAACAACATCAAAGTATGGCAAAGCCGAGTAGACGAACAATCGACTGATAAGCCTGCAGGAACGATTTTGCAAGCGGATAAGACGGGTATCTACGTGGCGACGGGCAATGGCGTACTGGTACTGGAACAGCTTCAAGTGCCAGGTAAAAAAGCCATGGCAGTGCAAGATATTCTCAACTCTCGCGCCAACTGGTTTGAAGTTGGAAGCGTACTGAGCTAACCCATAAACATGAGCCAATCCAACGTTCTAGGCTTGGCTCACTATTAAGAACTTTTTGAGATCAGAGATGGTCTCGCACCATTAAGGTATTCATCATGAATGTTCGTGCTGCTGCAGCAAACGTCCTATTCCTCGTGGTCGACAAAGGTCACTCTCTCTCTAACGCACTCCCTGCGGCTCAACAAAAAGTAAGACCTCGTGACCATGCTCTACTGCAAGAGATTTGCTTTGGCGCACTGCGCTACCTTCCTCGCCTTGAATCCATTGCCAATGAGCTGATGGATAAACCATTAAAAGGCAAACAACGCGTATTTCACCACTTGATCTTGGTTGGTATCTATCAATTGAGCTTCATGCGTATTCCTGCCCATGCGGCCGTTGGTGAAACAGTGGAAGGCACTAAAGAGCTCAAAGGTCCTCGTCTGCGTGGATTAATCAACGCGGTACTGCGCAACTACCAACGTAACCAAGAAGAGTTGGATGCCATGGCGGTTAGCCACGATGCAGGTAAATACGGTCATCCTAGCTGGCTTTTAAAGCTACTGAAAGAAAGCTATCCAGATCAATGGGAACAGATTGTTGAAGCGAACAACAACAAAGCGCCAATGTGGCTTCGCGTCAACCACCAGTACCATACTAGAGACGAATACCAAGCACTGCTCAAAAATGAAAACATTGATAGCACTGCTCACAGTGAAGCGAACGACGCCCTAAGATTGGCAGTACCATGTGACGTAACGACATTGCCAGGCTTTGATAAAGGCTGGGTTTCCGTTCAGGATGCCGCTGCGCAGCTCTCAATCAATTACTTAACTCCGAAAGACGGCGAGCTAATCTTAGATTGTTGTGCTGCTCCGGGCGGTAAAACCGCGCATATTCTGGAACGTACCCAAGGCTGTGAAGTGGTCGCTATAGACTGCGATGAAACACGCCTAAAGCGCGTTCACGAAAACCTAGAGCGCCTAAAACTTAACGCAAAAGTTATTTGCGGCGACGCCCGTAATCCGCAAGACTGGTGGCAAGGCGAGCAATTTGATCGCATTCTGCTTGATGCGCCATGTTCGGCTACCGGTGTTATTCGTCGCCACCCAGATATCAAGTGGCTACGTCGCGGCGATGACATCGCGGCACTGGCAGAGCTACAAAGTGAAATTTTAGATGCCATGTGGCAACAGCTTAAACCGGGTGGTACTTTGGTGTATGCGACATGCTCAATCACGCCACAAGAGAACAAAGAGCAGGTAAAGGCGTTTCTTACCCGTACAGCTAACGCGCAGTTAGAAGGCTCTGACGCGAACAATCCAGGTCGTCAGATATTGCCTGGTGAAGAAGGGATGGATGGATTTTACTACGCCATCCTTAAGAAAAGCGCGTAATTCAGTTGGGCGGTGAAGGCAATTTCACCGCCCTATTTATAGGTTAAACGAGAACAAAGTATGAAAATCATCATTCTTGGCGCAGGTCAGGTAGGCGGTACGCTGGCAGAAAACCTGGTAGGTGAAAACAACGATATTACGATTGTTGACCGAGATAATGACCGACTGCGAGAACTGCAAGACAAGTACGATTTGCGTGTGGTACACGGGCACGCCAGTCATCCAAACTCGCTTCGCGAAGCGGGCGCACAAGATGCGGATATGTTGGTCGCAGTGACAAATACGGACGAAACCAATATGGCAGCTTGTCAGGTCGCGTTCTCTCTGTTTAACACGCCAAACCGAATTGCACGGATTCGCTCACCAGAGTACCTAGCCGAGAAAGAAGCGCTATTCCAGTCCGGTGCGGTCCCCGTCGATCACCTAATTGCCCCAGAAGAGTTAGTCACAAGCTATATCGAACGCTTGATTCAATACCCAGGTGCACTACAGGTAGTAAGCTTTGCCGATCAAAAAGTCAGCCTTGTGGCAGTAAAAGCCTACTATGGCGGCCCTCTGGTTGGTAATGCACTTTCCACGCTGCGTGAGCACATGCCGCACATCGACACTCGTGTGGCTGCCATTTTCCGTCAAGGCCGACCAATTCGTCCACAAGGAACAACCATTATCGAAGCCGATGATGAAGTGTTCTTTGTCGCAGCAAGTAACCACATTCGCTCAGTCATGAGTGAACTGCAACGTTTGGAAAAGCCGTATCGCCGCGTAATGATCGTGGGCGGCGGTAATATCGGCGCAAGTTTGGCAAAACGTTTGGAGCAAACCTACAGCGTGAAGCTGATTGAACGCGGTTACCAACGTGCTGAAAAACTCTCTGAAGAGCTCGAAAACACCATTGTCTTCTGTGGTGACGCGGCCGATCAGGAACTCCTCAGCGAAGAAAACATCGATCAAGTAGATGTCTTCATCGCACTGACCAACGAAGATGAAACCAACATCATGTCTGCGATGCTCGCTAAGCGCATGGGCGCGAAGAAAGTGATGGTTTTGATCCAGCGTGGTGCTTACGTTGACCTTGTTCAAGGCGGTGTGATTGATGTTGCAATCTCCCCTCAGCAAGCAACGATTTCTGCGTTGTTAACTCACGTTCGTCGTGCCGATATTGTTAACGTATCCTCTTTACGACGAGGCGCAGCAGAAGCGATTGAAGCGATCGCACACGGTGATGAAACGACGTCAAAAGTAGTTGGCCGAGCGATCGGTGATATTAAACTACCGCCAGGCACGACCATTGGTGCTATCGTGCGTGGTGAAGAAGTCCTGATTGCCCATGACCGTACCGTGATTGAACAAGATGACCACGTGGTGATGTTCTTAGTTGATAAGAAATATGTGCCAGACGTAGAAGCCCTGTTCCAACCGAGTCCGTTCTTCCTATAAGGTTAGGGACATGCTCAATTTCCGCCCCGTTCTGTTTGTGGTCGGGCTAGTTCTCTCCAAACTGGCCCTGTTTATGTACGTCCCGACTCTGGTCGCTTTTTTCACTGGTACGGCTGGCTTTATCGAGTTTGGCCAAGCGGTCATCATCACTCATATCATCGCTTTTGCCTGTTTATCGATAGGCAGCACCGCTACATTTAAGCTGAGTGTTCGCGACATGTTCCTCATCACCAGTTTGGTGTGGTCCATCGCCAGTGCCTTTGCTGCACTACCGTTTATGTTCATAAACCACATCAGTTTCACCGATGCCTATTTTGAAACGATGTCGGGAATAACCACCACTGGCTCAACGGTACTCAGCGGTCTGGATGATATGGCTCCTAGCATCCTGCTATGGCGTTCGATTCTGCAATGGTTGGGCGGGATCGGTTTTATTGTTATGGCGGTGGCGGTACTGCCGATGCTCAACGTCGGCGGGATGAAACTATTCCACACAGAATCATCAGATTGGTCAGATAAAAGCAGTCCCAGAGCCAAAACCGTGGCAAAAAACATCATGGTCGTCTATTTGATTCTGACGGGGCTGTGCTTAATCGGCTACATGATGACGGGGATGGGGCTGTTTGACGCCATCAACCACTCCTTCACCACGCTTTCAACTGGCGGTTACTCTACATCAGACGGCTCAATGAACCACTTTTCGAAAGGGGCTCATTGGGTGGCTACCCTATTTATGTTTTTGGGAGGATTGCCGTTTCTATTGTTTGTCTCTGCACTACGTAAACGTCGATTGGATGAGCTATTTGAAGATGCGCAGGTTCGTGGCTTTACTGCATTGTTTCTGATTACCAGCCTAGTTATTGCGGCTTGGCTAGTGATACGCGATGACTACAGTATCATGGATGCGTTACGCGTCTCCATGTTCAACATTGTCTCTGTTGTCACGACCACAGGTTTCGGTTTAGAAGATTTTACCGCGTGGGGAGCGCTCCCGACGACCTTATTCGCCTTTTTAATGATGGCGGGAGCATGCTCAGGTTCCACCTCTGGTGGCATCAAAGTTTTCCGATTTCAGATCGCCATGACACTGCTTAACAAGCAAATGATGAAACTCATCCACCCGTCAGGGGTCTTCGTGCAGCGTTATAACCGCCGCCCGGTCAATGACGATATCGTGCGTTCGATTATTGCTTTTGGCTTGACGTTTTTTATCACGACGATTGTGATTGCAGGAGCACTCAGTGCGATGGGGCTTGATCCAATCACCAGTATTTCTGGCGCTGTGACTGCGGTCGCCAACGTAGGCCCGGGGATGGGTTCCGTGATCGGCCCAACGGGCAATTTCGCTCCGCTTCCCGATGCGGCCAAGTGGATATTGAGTCTGGGCATGCTAATGGGACGACTGGAGATTCTGACCTTAATTGTGCTTTTTTTCCCAGCCTTTTGGCGTCGTTAATACTGACACTGGAGCGAAAGTGAGTAGCTCCAGTGTCAGGTGGGGAAATCAGAAGTCGCTATGAATTCTCATCGAGATAAGCGAGCACTTTCTGCCCAGCTTCATCAGGTGGAGTGTCTAACGGAATTGCTAACTGCCTTTTCAGCTGACCAACACCAAGTAAAGTCGCTAACATCCCTTTGGCTCCCTCTCGATGACGATCAATTTCGAACCACATCTGGAGCTCATCATCTGTTCTATGCGCCACTATTTCCAACTCTCGCCAACGGCCATGAAATGGCCCCGTAGTAGGCACAAATTCAAACTCTTGAACAAATGGCAACGCAAAGCCATCCACTGCTTCGCATTCAACTTGTCTGATTCTTAACCCCTGCTCTTCAAGCGCTGTAAATACACCATCCAATAAATCATCAGGGCGAACCGTGAGGATGTCTTTATCACTTGGGTCTTTCGCCATCGCGATATCCAAACCAGTTTCTAACCAGACTTTTGAGTCACCTATCGTCACGGGTGTGTTCCATGGCACATCCAATTCCACGTTAAACTCTCTATCTTCACCATGCCCGATCGTAAAGGCATAAGGGAGTTTCCACTTGGCAAGCACATAGGTCGTCGGCACGCGTCTCATGGGTCCATCGTCTCTGTCATTGTTATTATTAGCAGGGACTTCTTTGATATAACGACAGCAAAGCTTCACATCAATATTATCTATCTCTTGCGCTGTCGAGCCGCCATATACATGGATGGTGATACTCAATTTCTGGCCTGCGTACAGCACCTCTTGCTTCAGGACAGAGTCCACTTGCGCTGAACCTATACCAAAGCTCGCAAGCGTTTTTTTGAATAACGACATACACTCCTCCTTCGCGATCTTAAAACCAAGCAATATGCTTATAGACCCATACTAATCTCGTAAGCTGTCTTACTACTAGTACGCTTCTCACATAATTGTAGTGTTTCATTAAAACCCTTAGTGATTAGATATCGACCAAATAAAAAGTTGGTGCTAATCTAATTATCGATATGCATGCATATCATTATTCCTGATGGATTATTTGGATTGGCGAAAGCCAGAAGAGCCACCCTTCAGTAATGAAGCTCAACTCATAATTTATCAGGCCATTAGATTGGCAATGGAGATGCCTGGCAGTTAGGTAACTAAATGCGCCCAACAACCGTCAGGTTTTCGCACACGAATACGAGTGCGATGCGTCGTCGCAGTGGCTTTGCTGCTGCACCAACGGCGAAAAAAGCAGCGCCTGCAATGACTTTGGTAGAAAAGACCGCTCTATTAACGTCCGCACCTGCAAAAGTAGTGAAGGCAGCTTAATGAAAAAGCGCAGTGTGAACTGCGCTTTTTTTCTTATATTCAGCAGTTCAATTTGATACCTTTACTGGCAAGTCACTATAAACGTTGTGGATAATTAAGATGAAATGCCATCGTATAGAAGAGCTGATTGAGCTGTTAGAGCCTGAATGGCAAAAAGATCAGGAACTTAACTTACTACAATTTCTTGTCAAGTTAGCAAGTGAGGCAGGCTATAAAGGGCCGCTAGAAGAACTCTCAGATGATGTACTGATTTATCACCTGAAAATGCGTAACAGCAAAAGTGATGAAATGATTCCAGGGCTCAAAAAAGACCAAGAAAACGACTTTAAAACCGCCATCTTACGTGCACGTGGTGTCATCGAATAAATAGCTCTCTAAGGAGCGGCCTTCTGGTCGCTCTTTTTATATCAATCTCATAGAGAAACATCAGACTGTTAGGCCATTTTTTTATAAAACTGTACTGACCTTTGTTGCTAAAGGTTGATAGCCTTAAAGAAACGAATTTGTTATAGCGTATATAATCGCCGTTCATAAGAATTTACTAAAATATCTTACAAGCAATGTTGAAAAGAGTGTGAATAGAATAAATCGCACCGAATAGCCTAAGAAGGAAGCGGAATGAGTCAGGACAAAATCGATATCAAAGATGTGACTCCTAAAACATATAACCCCAAAACTCATAAAAACAACGGGGATAGATTTAACCCGAGTAACCGAATTTATGTCCGTGAGAGTAAAGGGACGTTTCAAAAGCTACGTCGTTACGGCGGCTGGTTTTTATTGGTCTTGTTTGCGATGGTGCCATGGATTCCTTACGGTGACCGCCAAGCAATCTTACTGGATGTTGGCCAACAGCAATTCAATTTTTTCGGTACCACTTTATACCCACAAGATCTGACACTGCTCGCGCTGCTATTTGTGATCTCAGCATTCGGTCTATTTTTCCTTACGACCTTCTTAGGTCGCGTGTGGTGTGGTTACCTCTGCCCACAAACCGTCTGGACCTTCATGTACATCTGGTTTGAAGAAAAACTCGAAGGCAGTGCCAACAAACGACGTAAGCAAGACTCAGGAAAACTCACTGCTAACCTAGCAATGCGCAAAGGCTTAAAACACCTCGCTTGGTGGGCGATTGCCTTAGCAACAGGCTTTACTTTTGCGGGCTATTTTGTGCCAATTCGTGAACTGGTTGTCGATTTCTTTACCTTCAACGCAGAGTTTTGGCCAGTGTTCTGGGTATTATTCTTTGCGGCCTGTACCTATGGTAACGCGGGCTGGATGCGCTCAATTATGTGTATTCACATGTGCCCTTACGCACGCTTCCAATCTGCCATGTTCGACAAAGACACGTTTATCGTAGGTTACGATACAAAACGCGGTGAAAAACGCGGCCCTCGCTCTCGTAAAGCCGATCACAAAGCGCTTGGTCTAGGCGACTGTATCGACTGTGACCTATGTGTACAAGTGTGTCCAACTGGTATCGATATTCGTGATGGCTTGCAGTACGAATGCATAAACTGTGGTGCGTGTATTGACGCCTGCGACCACACGATGGAACGTATGGGGTACGAAAAAGGCCTGATCAGCTATACCACAGAACACCGTTTATCAGGGAAACACACCAAAATTATGCGTCCGAAGTTACTCGGTTACGGTGCTGCGCTTTTGGTGATGATCGCTCTATTCTTTGCCCAGATCGCGGCGGTCGATCCGGCTGGCTTGAGTGTTCTTCGAGATCGAAACCAACTGTTCCGAACCAATAGCTCTGGCGAAGTCGAAAACACCTATACGCTGAAGATCATCAACAAAACTCAGCAAACTCAAACTTATAACCTAGATGTTGAAGGCCTAAGCGACGTATCTTGGTACGGTAAACAAACGGTTCAAGTCGCGCCTGGTGAGGTACTCAATCTTCCGATGAGTTTAGGGGTAGACCCCGATAATCTAAGCTCTTCTGTTTCAACAATTCAGTTTATACTGTCTGATAGTGAAGACTTTACGATTGCAGTAGAGAGCCGCTTTATTAAAAAGCTATAACACCTCTACAAAAAACGATGGAAAAAGGCTCAGCAATGAGCCTTTTTTATTTTATGACACAACAAGCTTTTAACTTTGATGCGCTTACCCCTGACTTTATGTGGTATGCCCTAGAGAGCATTGGTATTAGAGCCGAATCTGGTTTTTTACCACTCAATAGTTACGAAAACCGCGTCTATCAATTTACTGATGAAGAGCGCAAACGCTACGTCGTGAAGTTTTATCGTCCTGAGCGTTGGAGCCAAGAACAAATTCGAGAAGAACATAACTTCACCCTTGAGTTGATTGAATCAGATATCCCTGTCGCGCCTCCTATTCAGATTAACGGCATGACATTACACCAGTATCAAGGCTACTTCTTTGCCCTGTTTGCCAGTGTTGGTGGACGACAATTTGAGGTAGATAACTTAGATCAACTCGAAGGCGTCGGGCGCTTTCTTGGACGAATCCATAAGGTTGGATCTCGTACGCCATTCAAACACAGACCGACAATCGGCTTACAAGAATATCTATACCAACCGCGCGAACTGCTTCAGCAATCTCAATTTATTCCCATGCATCTGGAAAATGCATTTTTTAACGATCTAGATCTACTCATTAAATCGATAGAAGAACACTGGGACGAATCCGCCACTATTATTCGTCTCCATGGCGATTGCCACCCGGGAAATATACTATGGCGAGACGGACCGATGTTTGTCGACCTAGACGACTCGCGCAACGGACCAGCGGTACAAGATCTATGGATGATGCTAAGTGGCGATCGTTCTGAAAAGACGATGCAATTGGATACCATCTTAGAGGCATACCAAGAGTTCAACGACTTTAATACCAGCGAATTGAAACTTATTGAGCCTTTACGTGGTCTACGTATGGTGCACTATATGGCATGGCTAGCAAAAAGATGGCAGGATCCTGCTTTCCCTATCGCTTTTCCTTGGTTTAATGATCCAAAATATTGGGAAGGTCAGGTGCTGGCGTTTAAAGAACAAATTTCAGCGCTCAATGAACCACCGCTATCACTCATGCCACAATGGTAATCCGGTAACTAAAGAGAAAATGGAGTTAACAATGAAAAAGCTGCTTGTATTAGCTGCAACACTGATAATGAGTCTTTCTGCTCACGCTGCGCAATTTAAAGAAGGTCAGCATTTTAAAGTTCTAGATTTAGAAGCTTCGGCGAAACCAACAGTGACTGAGTTCTTTTCATTCTACTGCCCACACTGTCATTCGTTTGAACCTGTCATTCAGCAGCTAAAAGCACAGCTACCAGACAACGCAAAACTGCAAAAGAATCACGTTTCATTCATGGGCGGCAACATGGGCGAGTCTATGAGTAAAGCCTACGCAACCATGATTGCACTAAAAGTTGAAGATAAAATGGTGCCAGTGATGTTTAACCGCATCCACAACATGCGTAAAGCACCAAAAAATGACGAAGAACTTCGCCAAATCTTCATTGATGAAGGTGTGGATGCAATAGCATTTGACGCTGCATTTAAAGGCTTCGCAGTAGACTCTATGGTTCGTCGTTTTGACAAACAGTTTAAAGATAGCGGCCTATCTGGCGTTCCTGCGGTTGTAGTAAACAACAAGTACCTAGTTCAAGCACAAAGTATTAAAACAACGGATGAGTACTTTGAATTGGTAAACTACCTGCTGACTAAGTAACAAATACACGCAAGGGAGCTGAACGCTCCCTTTTTTGTCTCTAACACTTTAATGGCGTTGGTGAATATCCTTAAGTACGTCATCCTTCTCTCGCCACACACCCGTTAACCATTGCTGAAATTGGCGCTTAAACGGTTTATCGTTGAAGTAATCCCCTCTGACATGTTCATCAACTGGCAATACCTTGATACGAACGACAATCTTGGTCATCCGCCCCAGCAACATATCTCTAAAGGGTTTGTCCGTATTTTCTGGATAAGCCAAGGTGACATCGATAATATTCTCGAACTGCTCACCCATTGCGGCCAGCGTATACGCGATTCCGCCAGTTTTCGGTGGCAACAAATATGCGTAGCTTGATTTACTCTTACGCTGCTTTTCTGCTGTAAATCGGGTGCCTTCCACGTAATTCACCACCGTTGTTGGTGAATTTCTAAATTTTTCGCACGATCGTCGAGTCGTCTCTAAATCTTGGCCACGCTTTTCAGGGTGGCGAATTAGATACTCGCGCGAATAGCGACGCATGAATGGCATATCCAGCGCCCAACAAGCCATCCCAATAAATGGAACGTACAATAACTGCTGCTTGAGAAAAAACTTTGGCATTGGGATGCGGTCTTTGAACACGCTGCAAAGTACCACGATGTCAGTCCAGCTTAAGTGGTTGCTGATCAGCAAATACCAGCCATCTTTCTTGAGTTCTTCACCCCCCTCAATCTCCCACTCAACATGGTTTGTCGCAGACAAAATTCCTGCGTTGATCGTTGACCAAAACCACATGACTTTATTGGCCAATGAGGTTGCTTTGACTTTCAGTTGAGAAGTGGGCAACAACGCCTTGATCAGAGCAATGAGGCATATTGCGATTGAGCACAGCACGGAGTTGAAAATGACGAGTACAATGTTGAGAGCAAAAATAAAAGGGAACAGCATAATTTTCAGAAATGAAACCTCAAAAAAAGATTAACCAATATTTGTGTTTTAAATCGCTAACTTATTAACATCTTCAGCTATTTCCTTTATAGGAAAATTCACATTTATTTATTTCACTTGCAATAAAACAGTGTGTAATTATACAGCGTCAACAAAACATTGGAATCACACTGCCGATGGTCAGATTAGTTGATCGGCAAAGTGGTGGTCCCATTAACAACCAACGATTACATAAAAGGAAGCCTTCATGAAAGCTCAACTCACACTACTCTCTTTGGCGATAGCTTCAACGCCAACCATGGCTAAGCTATCCGAACATTCAGGGTTTAGTGGTGAAGTTTCGTTAAGTGCTGGATATGTTTCGTCAAAATCCAACTTTGACACTGAGGGTGAGAAAACCGTAGATCAGTTCAACCAAGAAGCCTCTACTGACTCACGTATTACGGCACTCCCATTAGGCAAACTGAATTACACCTTTGGTCATTCACTCGACAAACAAGTCTATATCGGCACATCGCGTGAAGATATCGCGATCGGTGCTCTCGCCGTTGAATTAGGCTATAAGCAACAACTCGGCTCAGGCACCATCGTCGATGTTTCCGTCTTACCTAGCATTATGTCGGGAGAAACTTGGGCAGACCCATTTGTTGTTAACCAAACACGCCAGAAAACCGATGAAGACGGGATGGCTTATAGACTCAAATTCACCAACATCCAAGGCAGTCACTTTAGCCTTGATACCGCGTTTGGTTCTAAAGACATTGACGAGGAACGTTCAGGAGTCACTCAACTGACCGCCGATCAAGCCAAACTACTAGATCGTGATAGTGACTGGTATTACATGCGAGGTAGTTATCGCATGCCACTGGGCAATTCTACCTATTTAGTCCCAGCCCTGACTTACATCTCAGCAGATGCTGACGGTGACGCCAACTCCTATGATTCATACCGAGGTGAAGTATCTTATGCCACTCTATTAGATCGTCATAAGCTAGCGATCACGGCAGGTTACACCCATCGCTCATATGACGAGATACATCCTCTATTCAGCAAAACTCGTGAGGAAAATGTGTACAGCCTATTTACTGCATACGAATATAGACTTGGTAATGAATGGCGAGACTGGTCTGTGGTTGCGTTGGCAGGCTACAAAAACACGGATGCAAATATCAAGTTTTATGACAAAAGCCAGTTTTTAACTTCTGTTGGTATGAGCTACCACTTCTAAGCTAAAACGTAAAAAAACCACCTAATCCCATTAATCTGGATAAATTTAGGTGGTTCTTTACTCTTAGGCTTATCACTCTCTAGCGGTAAGTTGGCAACTGCACGCCTTCAAACCATTTCAGTAATTCAGCTTTAGACATATGTGCGGTGTCTTCAATCACCGGGCGCGTTAGGTGAGGCGCAAACTTCTCAATAAAGTCATACATATAACGCTGTAGATAAATATTTTTGCTGTAGCAAAGCCAAGCATAACAATCCGGCACCAGGCCTTCCAAAGAGCGTACTGTGATAGAACTGTTGATCGAGTGCGTCGCCACTGAAGCGATAATCCCAATCCCAACGCCTAGGCTCACGTACTCTTTAATCACGTCCACATCCATGGCGGTCACGATGTACTGAGGATCCAAGCCACGCTGTGCAAACGCATTATCAATCGCAATTCGGCCCGTTGATTTGAGCTCGTAGCTGATGAGTTTTTCTTTCGCAATATCTTCCAGCGTGACCGTTTCAGCAGTGGCGAGTGGATGATCCGAAGGGACAATTAAGCTCAATGACCATTTGTACGCAGGAAGCATCGCCAAATCCATTTGCTCATCAACGTCTTGTGCCACAATAGAAAAGTCATAAGGCCCGGTCGGCAATGAGTTACCACGCGTATCCGGCTCTATCGTACCCATATGCAGAGAGACTTTAGAGTATCGGTTCATAAAGTAACGGACACTTTCTGGCAGCAAGAACTTTGCGATCGCATTGGTCGTATAGATGTTCAATCGCCCTTGCTCAGGAGAAGCGACACTGGCAGAAATTGCTTTTATCCTTTCTTCCACTTCAAGCATCTGACTCGCTTCATGGATGATTTGTTTACCAATTTCCGTCGGACCAGATAGATGTTTGCCATGCCTTTCAAATATCTGCACGCCAAGTTCGTCTTCAAGTAACGAGACTTGCTTGCTTATCCCTGGCTGGGAAGTAAATAACTTTTGAGAGGTTAAAGAGATATTGTATCCATTTCGCTCTATCTCACGAATATAGCGAAGTTGCTGTAGCTTCATTGTCTATTCCCCATCGCATACATGATTGCTCAACAACCACTTATCAATAATCCATTGTTATAGCAATACTACCCTAGCTTGAGCAATTACACACTCAAACGAAGACACTTATGGGAAGAGATTAACCTAACTACTCTGTGAAGCGTTAAAAGCACACATCCTGTTGATGATGCACGATTTCATTTCTTTGATCGCCGCATTTTGAAGTCGGCCTTTGCGCATCACAAGATCAACGGAGGCATCAAGAGTGTGCATACCCTCAACAGGGACAGCGACAAAGCATTGACTCTTCAATTCTTTCGTCACACAAACTTTGGGAAGTAACGTTCCACCCAAGCCAGCCTCGACAAAGCTCTTCAACGCCTCGAAAGAGTTACATTCCATTAAAGATTTGAGCCGTATCTGCTGACGGGCTTCATATAGATTCACCGCACGACGAATACTAAAAGACTCGCCCAACAGCGCCAAAGGGATCTCAGATAATTGTGAAGGGGAACAAGCGTCGAGCGTCGCCCACGGACTTTGATTCGGAACCAGCAAGCTCAACTCTTGGAAAGCACAGGAGTACAGCACATCCACTTTTGGGTCGTGCTTGGCATTAAGCAGCAAACCAATATCGGCGTCTTCATTCTTGATGCTATCAATCACATCGTCTCCACCGCCGACTTGCAACACCAGTTTCACTCCAGGATGAAGGCGAGAAAATTGCGTGATCGCGTTGTTGAGCAAATCGGAGATAAAGCCGCCACCGATGGAGATACGCAGAGTACCCGACTGCAAATGCTCAATTTCCGACAATTGCGAGATAAAGTCATTCTTACGCTGGTTGACGTCTTGAATGTACTCGGTCAGGCGAATACCGGATTCGGTAAGGTTGACGCCACGACCGACTCGTTCCAGTAATTGCACATCGAGTTGAGCCTCAAGCTGAGCCACTTTACGACTGATGGCAGAAGGAGAAACGTGCAGAATCTCCGACGCTGCACGAATACTTTTGGTTTTAGCGACCACCTCGAAATATTTTAAGGCTCTATCATCCATCGGTCTGGTATTGTTAATCCTTTATTTGGTCAGTAAATGCTGCACCAGCCTGACCCAGAAGTTCGCGCCAATAGGCAGAACATCATCATTGAAATCATAGTTCGGGCTGTGCAGGTTATGGGTATGCTCTTGGCTACCATTACCCAACCAGATGTAAGCACCCGGTCGTTGCTCCAACATAAACGCGAAATCTTCACCGCCCATACTTGCAGGTGGGTTCAGATGCAAACGCGAGATCTCCGGCATTTGTTCCAATACTGCGCGACACTTTGCCGCTTCCTCTGGTGTGTTTATCGTCGCGGGATAACGTCGAGTATAGACAATCTCAGCCTTACACCCTTGTGCCTGCGCAATGCTTGTCACCACCTCTTTCATTCTCGACTCGATCAAGTCACGAACTTGAGGACAGAACGAACGCGTTGTGCCTTTGAATACCACCTCTTCTGGTATTACGTTATACGCGTGACCCGCGTTGATTTGCGTCACACTGATCACCCCCGACTTTTGTGGATCGAGGTTACGGCTAATCACGCTTTGCAGAGCATTGACGATCAAACTGGCGGTATAGATTGGGTCTATGGTGTCGTGCGGCATCGCACCGTGTCCACCTGCACCGACGATTTTGATATCAAAAGTATCAAACGCCGCCATTACGGCACCATCGTGCACTGCCGCTTCACCAGCAGGCAAGGCCGGCCAGTTGTGCAGACCGTACACTTCTTTGACAGGAAAACGCTCAAACAAGCCGTCTTCAATCATCGCTTTTGCACCCGCTTCATTTTCTTCCGCAGGTTGGAAAATGAAATGCACCGTTCCTTTGAAGTGCGGATTTTTCGCCAGCATGACAGCAGCGCCCAGAAGCATGGTCGTATGACCATCGTGGCCGCAAGCGTGCATTTTACCCTGGTGGGTTGAGCAATGAGCAAAAGTGTTCAGCTCATCAAGGTCGAGTGCGTCCATATCTGCTCGTAAGCCAATACTTTCGCCCTCTCCTAAACTGCCGTGTAAAGTGGCAACCACGCCAGTACCACCCAAACCACGATGCACCTTCAAACCTAAGTTAGTTAGGATGTCGGCCACAACCTCCGACGTCCTAAACTCCTCATAGGCGGTTTCTGGGTGGGCATGGATATCACGTCGCCATTGTACAAGCTGAGCATGCTCTTCGGAGTGATGTTTGATGTATTCTGTCATAACCTTTCTAGCCGATTTATTCTTTTGATTCACGTTATCCAACCTGGCTGAACGCACTTACAGCAGCGCGTTCGCAACCAGAGCTGAACCAATATAAGTTCCAGTAAAGACCAAGATAGCAATCAGTACGATCTTACCACCAGCAGATTTAAAGGTAGTGACTTCATGTTTACTGATCGCTAGGCCAGCATAAGCCAGCACCGGAGTAACCAAACTCAAAAAGTTAATATCTTTTACGTAACCTAAAATCGGCTCAGCAAGTGGAGAGGCAGGAATAGTGAGTAACACACTGACTACCGACAACCACGCTACCGATGGTAAATAAAACGGCATCACCTTAGCTAACACCAATCCCGCCATCACCATAGCAAAGATGATCACCATGCCCGGCAAGGCTGATAGAGGTGTCACGCCCGTGCCAGTCCAGTTACTGATCAGCGCGACGACACAAACAATGGCCAACACCATCGCGTAATCGAGCAAGTTGATATCGGCATTTACATTCTTTTTCGTTGCTGTATTAGACATTTAGATCACTCCCTGACTGCTGTGCTTGTTTCTCCATCTTGTTACCCGCAAGTAAGCGGTACAGTTTTTCGGTCAAAGGTAGGGCGATAAACAACCCGACAAACAGACCTGTCGCGTTAGTTAACAAGTTACTCGCACCAGCCAGTGCAAGAATTTCCTCTTTCATCGCTGGGACACTTTCACCTAACGCCGCTGAACACGCTGCCGTCATACTGCCACTGCCCACGCCACATGCCATAGCCAGTGCGCGGACATCAAACCATTCTGTTGATGCAAGCAAAGAAGCCAGAATCGCAAAATACAACGTACCAAACATGGTGCCCATTACGTACACACCCATGACACCGATGCCTTCTGGGCTCTTCAAGCCATATTTGTCTGAAATCAGTGCGATGTTTGGTTCACGGGCGATAGAGAAACACGCGCCGACCGACTCGCGTCCCATTTTTAATAGCAGAATAGCAACGGGCATCGCTATCAAGATGGTTCCGAGGTTGCCAAGTTCCTGAAAAATCATTGCCGGACCAATCGCCATGATTTTATTCAGAGAAGGACCGATTAACGTGCCGAATTTCGCCAAAAAAGGAAGTACAGAAATAATGATGATTGGCGTGGCTTTTTCAGCCTGTTTAGAGCTGAGTATCAGCTTAGCGGCGCTGACCACATTCGGGTTAAAAACCAGACCGATAATAAATGCGTAAAAGAGGGGAAGCAGTACCACACTGCTGCTGCCTAACGGCACTTTGATTACGCCGACGAGTTCGGCGAATACCGCAATTGCAATCACCAAAAGGTGAAGTCTCCAATTGCCCAACTGTCCTTTCAAGCTGTTCATCTTTAGCTTCCTTGTTGGTTATAAATCATTCCATTTTGCTTGTGTAGCAAATTGATTAAATCATAATTACCACACTGTCACTAATGCTATATAACCAACAATCCGTTCTAATAAACGCAACAAAAAACATAATATCGTTGCAATAAATGGATACGAAAACGTTTACCCTATCAACAGGTAAAACAAGACGATTCCGCTCAATTCAGACAAAATGGCAGGACTTTCCCCTACTACACCGCTTGTGCCGTCAATTGTTTCAACAACCGATCCATCGCGCGGTAGCCTAATGCTTCGGCAAGATGGGAACGTTCTATATGACTTTTTCCTTCCAAATCAGCGATGGTGCGAGCAACTTTGATGATGCGGTGATAGGCCCGAATCGATAACCCTAATTGGTGCAAAGCACTTTCTAAAAATTGAGCGTCCTGTTTTTGCAAAGGACAATGCTTTTCTATCTCGCGGCTGCCCAACAACGCATTGGACTTCTTTGCCCGATGCTCCATTCTCGCTCTGGCTTCCAGCACTCGATCTCTGACAACAGACGTTGGCTCTCCCCGATCGCCACCTTCGGCTAATGTCCCTTTGGGTAGCGATGGGATTTCAATCGACATATCAAATCGATCGAGTAATGGACCAGATAAGCGGCTCAAGTAGCGCAATATGGTTTGTGGGTTAACGCGAGATTGGTTGCCTTCATAATAACCCGTTGGGCTAGGATTGAGCGCACCCACCAATTGGAAACGAGCGGGAAAACGGGTTTTCCCTTGTGCACGAGAAATGATAATTTCTCCCGACTCTAGCGGTTCTCGCAATGAATCAAGTACCTTTCTTTCAAATTCAGGCATTTCGTCCAAAAATAATAGGCCGTTATGCGCTAAAGAGATCTCGCCAGGGCGAGGAATTGAGCCACCACCAACTAGCGCCGCCATTGAGCTGGAGTGGTGAGGTGCTCTAAACGGACGCTGCTTCCAGTTATTAATATTGATTTCCTGTTGGGTCAGCGAGGCAACGGAAGCGGTTTCCATCGCTTCTTCATCGTTCATTTCAGGCAGCAAGTCACACAGTCTCGACGCGAGCATCGTTTTGCCCGTCCCAGGAGGCCCCAGAAATAGCAAGTTGTGATTGCCAGCGGCAGCGATTTCGAGCGCTCGTTTACCTTGCTGCTGACCAATAATGTCCTGAAGATCACGGCCATTCGATGCTGGCTGAATTCGATTGCTCGTCTGATGAAGGCTGAGAGATTGCTGCCCACATAAATCAGCGCACACTTCGAGTAGACTCTGCGCTGACTTGTGCGTCGCTTTCCCCACCAGCGCCGCCTGATCACCATTTTGGTGAGGAACAACCAAAGAGCGTTTGTCTCGATTAGCGGCTAACGCGGCGGGCAACACCCCTTTCACCGTTCGCAGCTCACCGGATAAAGCCAACTCCCCTACAAATTCTTTATCGTTTAGCTCGGTGACTGGGAGCTGTTCTGAAGCAGCCAAAATGCCCAGCGCAATAGGTAAATCGAACCGACCGCCTTCTTTGGGTAAATCCGCTGGCGCTAAGTTGACGGTAATTCGCTTGGCCGGAAATTCAAAACGCGAGTTAATGATCGCACTACGCACCCGATCTCGTGACTCTTTAACTGTTGTTTCGGGAAGACCGACTAGAGTGAACCCCGGCATTCCGTTACTAATATGCACTTCAACCGTTACATTGGGTGCTTCAACACCAACCGAAGCTCGACTATGAACAATTGCTAATCCCATAATTTACCCACTTTCATCCCATTCACTCTTCATCTCCTTGATAAGCTGTATAAAACGTCATCATGCTTGTTATATATCCCGAACAGATGCTGATAAAATGTGAAAAAAGTATGACTTTTTGCTTGTCATTTAACGGATAGGTGTGATACCACTAAAGGCGTAAGCTATTTAGAACCATATTTGCACAAACACAACATTAGATAAGAATGATGAACTTAACCGCCCGCACTAACGCACTGATTGTCCTGATTATCGTGGTCATTATTGATTCCGCGCGGGGTATGGTGGGCGAAAAATAGCCACAGAATAAAAAAAACCCCCGCACTGAAAAGTCCGGGGGTTTTTTGCAACTTAGAAGCTAAAAAACAGGGTTCATCCTGACCAAAGTCGTTCAAAGGTCAGAATTAACAGGAAGAATGGGAGCGCACATGACGTGCATACAAAAAAGAAATCGCAACAGCGATAAACAGGGAGGAATGTGATGACAGGAGCTGAGTTAGTCGTAGCCGCGTTGCAGCAACAGGGAATCAAAACCGTTTTTGGTTACCCAGGCGGTGCAATCATGCCAATTTACGACGCATTATACGATGGCGGTGTTGAACACATACTCTGTCGTCACGAACAAGGGGCAGCAATGGCTGCAATCGGCATGGCGCGCTCGACTCAAGATGTGGCTGTTTGTATGGCAACATCAGGGCCAGGTGCCACCAACCTAGTAACCGGTCTAGCCGATGCCTTTATGGATTCTATCCCGCTGGTGGCCATCACAGGTCAGGTAGCCAGCTCTCATATCGGGACAGACGCTTTCCAGGAAATGGATGTGATCGGTATGTCACTTTCTTGTACCAAGCACAGCTACTTAGTTACCGATATCAACGAACTTGCGCCAACCATGGCCGAAGCGTTTGAAGTCGCGAAAACAGGCCGTCCAGGCCCGGTAATCGTTGATATCGCTAAAGATGTACAGCTAGCACAAGCTCCTGTAGAACACCTTCCTTCTTTTACTCCTCCACCAATGCCAGTTGCCAGCTCAGACGCAATAGCTAAAGCCCAAGAGCTGCTATCACAGAGCTCTCGACCTGTTTTATACGTCGGTGGTGGTGTCCAGTTAGGCCATGCTACGCCAGCGGTTCGCGAGTTCCTGCGTCTTAACCCAATGCCTTCAGTTAGCACATTAAAAGGCTTAGGTACGATTGAGCGTCACGATCCTCACTACCTTGGCATGCTGGGCATGCATGGTACCAAAGCGGCCAACTTAGTCGTGCAAGAGTGTGACCTGTTAATTGCTGTTGGTGCGCGATTTGATGACCGAGTGACAGGCAAGCTAGACACGTTTGCCCCTAACGCAAAAGTTATCCATATTGATATTGATGCGGCTGAGATCCATAAACTTCGTCAAGCAAACGCACCTGTCCGTGGCGAAATCCCTGAAAGCTTGGCCCAATTAGAATTGACTCAAGATATCACCCCTTGGGTCAAACACAGCGAAAGTCTGCGTAGCGGATTTAAGTGGCGATACGATCATCCGGGCGAGCTTATCTACGCACCGGGCCTATTGAAACAACTTTCCGACCTGATGCCAGACAGCGCGATCGTCTCGACCGATGTCGGCCAGCACCAAATGTGGGCAGCGCAGCATATCCAACCGCGTGAGCCACAAAACTTCATCACATCCGCTGGCCTTGGGACGATGGGCTTTGGCCTTCCTGCCGCAATGGGCGCAGCAGTCGCGAGACCAGATGATCAGTCTATTCTTATTACTGGTGATGGCTCGTTTATGATGAACGTTCAGGAATTGGGGACATTAAAGCGCCGCCAAATCCCGGTCAAAATCGTTCTCTTAAACAACCAACGTTTGGGTATGGTTCGTCAGTGGCAATCTCTATTTTTTGATGGTCGCCACAGTGAAACCATTCTTGATGACAATCCGGACTTTATCATGCTAGCAAAAGCTTTTGATATTCCAGGAAAAACCATCACTAAAAAAGAAGAGGTGGAGCCAGCGTTAAAAGAGATGCTAGAGAGCAAAACGTCATACGTGCTTCACGTTATGATCGACGAAGAAGAAAACGTATGGCCACTTGTACCGCCAGGCGCTTCAAATAATGACATGCTGGAGAACACATAACATGGAAAGATATCTATTAGACATCAAAGCTGATGATAAACCAGTCCTTTTGGAACGTGTTCTTCGCGTCGTTCGCCACCGTGGATTCGTCATCAAACAGGTAGCAGCTACACAAAATCACGAAAGCAAAGTAGCGAGCGTTGAGATTATTGTAGATAGTGATCGTCCAATCTCTTTCATTACTAATCAGATAGAGAAACTCTGGGACGTTCGAACGGTTGATGTGACGAAAATCGCGAGCGACGAACTACCAAACAACAACTTACAACAAAAGATTTGTGCATAAGGAAGGCAATAATGGCTACAAAAACTGCAGATTACATTTGGTTCAACGGTGAAATGGTTCCATGGGCAGACGCGAATGTCCACGTACTGACTCACGCAATGCATTACGGTACATCGGTATTCGAAGGCGTGCGCTGCTACAACACACCGAAAGGACCAATTGTCTTCCGTCACCGCGAGCACGCACAGCGTCTTAAAGATTCAGCGAAGATTTACCGCTTCCCTATCCCTTACTCAATCGATGAGATCATGGAAGCGACACGCGAAACGCTACGTCAAAACAAACTCGATAGCGCGTACATTCGCCCACTGGGTTTTGTTGGCAACGTGGGTTTAGGTGTTTGCCCACCAGTGGGTACAGAGATGGATCTGATTATCGCCGCGTTCCCTTGGGGCTCTTACCTTGGTGAAGAAGCCCTAGAAAAAGGCGTAAGCGCGATGGTTTCAAGCTGGAATCGTGCGGCACCAAACACCATCCCAACGGCAGCAAAAGCCGGCGGTAACTACCTATCTTCATTACTTGTAGGCGGTGAAGCTCGTCGCCACGGTTACGACGAAGGTATCGCATTGAGCGTAGATGGTTACCTGTCAGAAGGCGCAGGCGAGAATATTTTCGTGGTTAAAAACGGCGTTATTACGACACCTCCAGCAACCAGCGCAATCCTACCGGGCATCACTCGTGATTCGATCATGACGCTAGCGCGTGACAAGGGTTACGAAGTTCGTGAAGCAAACATTGCCCGCGAAGCTCTGTACCTAGCAGACGAAGTGTTTATGACGGGTACAGCCGCAGAAGTCGTGCCAGTCGCGACTATCGATAAGATTGAAGTTGGCAGCGGTAAACGTGGCCCTATCACTAAAGAGCTTCAAGAAGCGTACTTTGGTCTATTCAACGGCACCACTGAAGATAAGTGGGGCTGGTTGGATTACGTTTACCCGCAAGATGCAGAATAAGGAAGTAGCACAATGCCTAAATATAGATCAGCCACCACCACACACGGACGCAACATGGCGGGTGCACGTGCCTTGTGGCGCGCAACTGGCGTAAAAGATGAAGACTTTGGTAAGCCAATCATCGCGGTGGTGAACTCATTTACTCAGTTTGTACCTGGCCACGTTCATCTAAAAGACCTTGGTCAACTTGTTGCGCGCGAAATCGAAGCGGCAGGCGGCATCGCCAAAGAATTCAACACTATCGCAGTCGACGATGGCATCGCGATGGGTCACGGCGGCATGCTTTACTCGCTGCCTTCACGTGAACTGATCGCGGACTCGGTGGAGTACATGGTCAACGCGCACTGTGCTGACGCGATGGTGTGTATCTCTAACTGTGACAAAATCACTCCGGGAATGCTAATGGCGTCAATGCGCCTGAATATCCCAGTAATTTTCGTCTCTGGTGGCCCAATGGAAGCGGGTAAAACCAAGCTTTCTGATCAAATCATCAAGCTGGATCTGGTTGATGCGATGATCCAAGGCGCTGACCCGAAAGTTTCAGACGAACAAAGCGAACAGATCGAACGCTCGGCGTGTCCGACTTGTGGTTCATGTTCGGGCATGTTCACGGCAAACTCAATGAACTGTCTGACCGAAGCACTTGGTTTGTCTCAGCCGGGTAACGGCTCACTACTGGCGACGCACGCGGATCGTAAAGAACTGTTCGTTAATGCAGGTAAACGCATCGTTGAGCTGACCAAACGTTACTACGAGCAAGACGATGAAACCGCCCTACCACGTAATATCGCGACTAAAGCAGCGTTTGAAAACGCAATGGCTCTGGATATCGCGATGGGTGGTTCAACCAACACAGTTCTGCACCTGTTAGCGGCAGCGCAAGAAGGCGAAGTCGACTTCGACATGACCGATATCGACCGCATGTCTCGTCTGGTTCCGCATTTGTGCAAAGTCGCACCATCCACTCAGAAATACCATATGGAAGACGTACACCGCGCAGGTGGTGTTGTCGGTATCCTTGGTGAACTGAACCGCGCAGGTTTGCTACACAACCAGTCTAAGACAGTACTGGGTCTGACTTGGGAAGAGCAATTAGCGCAGTACGACATCATGCTGACCGACTCGGAAGAAGTAAAATCGTTCTACCGTGCTGGCCCTGCGGGTATCCGTACCACTCAAGCGTTCTCGCAAGAGTGTCGTTGGGACACATTAGATGATGACCGTGCTGAAGGTTGTATCCGCACCAAAGAAAACGCATTTAGCCAGGACGGTGGCCTTGCCGTACTGAAAGGCAATATCGCGCTCGACGGCTGTATTGTAAAAACTGCGGGTGTTGATGAAAGCATCCTGAAATTTACAGGCCCTGCGGTGGTATTTGAAAGCCAAGAAGACGCGGTAGAAGGCATCCTTGGTGGCAAAGTTAAGTCGGGTGATGTGGTTGTTATCCGTTACGAAGGGCCAAAAGGCGGTCCGGGTATGCAAGAAATGCTCTACCCGACTACTTACCTTAAGTCGATGGGTTTAGGTAAAGAATGTGCCTTGCTGACTGACGGTCGTTTCTCTGGCGGTACTTCCGGTCTGTCTATCGGTCACGCTTCCCCAGAAGCAGCAAATGGCGGCGCGATTGGCTTGGTGAAAAATGGCGATCTGATCGCGATTGATATTCCAAATCGTACTATCTCTCTAGAGATCTCAGAGGAAGAGCTTGCCGAGCGCCGAGTGAAGCAAGACGAGCTAGGCTGGAAACCCGTTGCTCGTGAACGTGAAGTGTCTTTTGCACTGAAAGCATACGCAAGCATGGCAACCAGTGCTGACAAAGGGGCAGTACGAGATAAATCTAAGCTAGAGGACTAGCTTATGAGCGATTCTTCAACCCTCAACCAACTATCTGGCGCAGAGTACCTGCGCCAAATCTTGCGCGCGCCGGTGTATGAAGTCGCGATCGTCACACCACTGCAGGACATGCCGCGTTTGTCGGCACGTCTGAAAAACCATATACAAATCAAACGAGAAGACCGTCAGCCGGTGCACTCGTTTAAACTGCGCGGCGCTTACAACATGGTGTCGAGCCTAACTGACGAGCAAAAAGCGGCGGGCGTGATTGCTGCATCTGCGGGCAACCACGCGCAAGGCATGGCGCTTTCAGGTACTAAGCTCGGCATCAAAACCACGATTGTGATGCCAAGAACCACGCCGGACATCAAGGTCGAGGCAGTACGCGGCTTTGGTGGTAATGTCGTTCTTCATGGCAGCAACTTTGACGAAGCGAAAGCGGAAGCAGAACGTTTATCCGAAGTAAACGGCTATACTTTTGTACCGCCTTTTGACCACCCACTGGTGATCGCAGGGCAAGGTACGATCGGTATGGAGATGCTGCAGCAAAACGGCCACCTCGATTACATTTTCGTTCCTGTCGGTGGCGGTGGTTTGGCTGCGGGTGTTGCAGTCTTAGTCAAACAACTGATGCCAGAAATCAAAGTCATCGCAGTTGAACCTGAAGATTCCGCGTGCCTAAAAGCGGCACTCGACGCAGGTGAACCGGTAGTGCTTGACCAAGTCAGCATGTTTGCCGACGGTGTCGCAGTAAAACGCATCGGCGAAGAGACCTTCCGACTCTGTCAGAAATACATAGACGGCCACATTACGGTATCAAGCGATGAAATCTGTTCAGCGGTCAAAGACATCTTCGAAGATACACGTGCGATTGCCGAGCCATCAGGCGCGTTAGCCCTAGCTGGTTTGAAAAAGTTTGCCGAAAAGAACAAGCTGGAAGGCAAAAAACTGGGGACGGTTCTCTCGGGTGCCAACACCAACTTCCACGGATTGCGCTATGTTTCTGAGCGTTGTGAATTGGGCGAAAAACGCGAAGGTTTATTGGCGGTCACCATTCCTGAGCGCCAAGGGGCATTCCTTGAGTTCTGCCATCTGATAGGTGGACGCGCAGTGACGGAATTTAACTACCGTTACAGCGATGATAGCTTGGCGAATATTTTCGTTGGTGTTCGTCTACAAGGCGGTCAAGAGGAACTGGATCATATCATTCACGATCTACGTGAAGGCGGTTATCCGGTGATTGACCTATCCGATGATGAAATGGCGAAATTGCACGTACGCTACATGATCGGCGGTAAGCCTTCAAAACCGTTGAAAGAGCGTTTGTACAGCTTTGAGTTTCCAGAATACCCTGGCGCATTGCTTAAATTCTTAAGCACGCTTGGCACGCACTGGAATATCAGCCTGTTTAATTACCGCAATCACGGTGCGGATTATGGTCGGGTACTTTGTGGCTTCCAATTGGATGAAGCTGACCTGCCGCAATTCTCCGCGCATTTACGTGAGTTGGGTTATCAGTGTAAAGACGAAACCGAAAACCCTGCGTATAAGTTTTTCCTTTCCTAAACCGCTTTTTCTTCCTAGTTATCTAAGCCAGTCGAGAGACTGGCTTTTTTATCGCCACAATAACCTTAATGATAATGCGTGATATGCATAGGTATAATGCTAAAGTTTCATTTTAGTCATAGTCGTTTTGATACTACACTCAACATCAGTTTTTTAATATTGCTGCTGACAGTGGAGACCACTTATGTTTAACGCTCTGATTCTAAACCAAGAAGAAAAACGCACTATCGCGAGCATCGAACAAATCGATGAAGCACAGCTACCGGAAGGAGACGTGCTTATCGATGTCGATTACTCGTCACTGAACTACAAAGATGGTTTGGCGATCACTGGTAAAGGAAAAATCATCCGCAACTTCCCGATGGTTCCGGGCATCGACCTTGCTGGTACCGTGGTTGATTCTAAAGACGCTCGTTACCAAGCAGGCGACAAAGTGGTGCTCACAGGTTGGGGAGTGGGTGAAAACCACTGGGGCGGTATGGCTCAACGCGCAAGTCTAAAAGCGGACTGGCTGGTACCACTACCAAAAGGCCTCGATAGCAAAAAAGCGATGATGGTTGGCACAGCTGGTTTTACCGCAATGTTGTGTGTTCAAGCGCTGCTGGATGCGGGCATCAAACCGGAAGACGGTGAGATTCTGGTTACTGGTGCAAGCGGCGGTGTGGGTTCAGTTGCGGTCACTCTGTTGGCTCAACTAGGCTACAAAGTTGCAGCAGTTACGGGTCGTGTTGAACAAAATGGTCCTCTTTTAGAAAAACTAGGCGCAAGCCGCATCATCGACCGTGTTGAATTTGAAGAACCGGCACGACCACTAGAAAAACAAATCTGGGCAGGTGCTGTAGACACAGTTGGCAGCAAAGTATTAGCAAAAGTACTCGCGCAAATGGACTACAACAGCGCGGTGGCTGCATGTGGTCTGGCGGGCGGTTTCGACCTGCCAACAACAGTCATGCCATTCATCCTACGTAACGTACGCCTTCAAGGAATTGATTCGGTCATGTGTCCGACCGAGAAACGTATCGCAGCGTGGGAAAAACTGGTTGAGCTACTACCAGACAGCTACTTTGATCAAGCCTGTACGGAAGTTGAACTAGCAGAAGCGCCAAAATACGCCGAAGACATTACTAACGGCCAAGTGACAGGTCGCGTCGTAATCAAGCTATAAGCTCAAAAACACATAGAAAGACAAAGAGCCAGCATGACTGGCTCTTTTGATATCTAATCAACCTAATCCCATATCCTCAATTCGTTTAGCGATCAAACGGCCGCACTCCTCTTTAACAATCCCTCTCAGCCACTCTTGTGCGGGAGAATGCTCACAGCGTGGGTGCCAAATCATCGAATAATCAAACGGGGTGAAGTGGAACGGTAACGGCTTAACCACCAAGTCATATCGCTCAGCAACCAAATAAGCCAAATCAGCGGGCACGGTGATAATCAACGGCATGGTATCGACTATCGCCAGCGCCGCTTCGAGATGATAAGCGCGTAACACCATTCTTCGCTCAGGGTACTCAACCAACGCTTGCTCTATCAGTGCTTTTACCCCGTCGCTGATGGCGATCATTGCGTGAGGGCAAGTTACATAGTCCTGCAAACTCATCTCAGTATCAGCTAGTGGATGTTGCTTGGACAACAAACACAACACACCGACTCGGCCTAAAATTTCGCTCTGCAACGGCTCAACCGGACCAATCGGACGGCAGATCGCCAAATCCGCGCCTTCGTAGGTCAATTGGTCGTCTAGCCTGTCGTGCTGCAACGGAAGAAAGTTAAACGACACCTTAGGCGCTTCCTGATAAATACGCGGCAAAGCAAACGGCAGAATGGTCTGCATCGCATAATCGGTGGTCGCAATGGTGAACGTCTGCTCGCAGCTACTGGGTTCAAACTCGATCGGCGATAGGATTTGCCGCAGCGACTCCAAGGGTTCACCCAGCGCTCTATCGATCTCAAGCGCTTTCTCGGTCGGAATCAGATGCTGGCCTTGGCGGGTAAAAAGTGGATCGCCGAGCATGTCACGCAATCGTCCGAGCACTCGACTCATCGCCGATTGGCTCAAATTAAGCCGAGTTGCAGCCTTGCTAACGCTGGACTCTTCAATCAGCACTCGCAAAGCAACAAACAGGTTTAAGTCGCGTCGATAGATCTCTTCTAATTCCACAAATAGCCGCTTCTTTTTAACAGGGTATTCGTCAGATTCTACTCTTTAGGCAAAAAAAATCCCGCCTTTCACAGCGGGGAAGCCCAAGAAAAATGGGGATAGTGTCGGAATGTATTTGAGCGTAGTTACAAATGTTGATGGATGTTGGAAGTCATCCATCAATGTTCTTGCTCTTCAGATGCACTCGGCCAACGGTGCATCTCGAGCCAAATCCCTACAACCGTCGCAACCATACCAAGAAGTGGCATATACGAAGGTTCAGCTGATGAATGTAAAACAAGTGCGCAAAAGGAGATAAAGCACAACACTGAATAGATTGTAAGACGATCTAGTGATGTCATAATCGCTGCTCCTTGTTTTAATTGTTACCAACTTGTTAACTAAGTTAAAACAAAATGATCTGTTTGCCAAGTGCTTATTGAATATTTTTTCTTCGGCAGTATTATCTACGCCCAGATCAGAGCAAAAAAGATATGACCATGACATTCAATCCAGAGCAGGCAACACATACTCTAGAAGCAGAAGGACTCCGCTGCCCAGAGCCAGTTATGATGGTCAGGAAGACAATTAGAAATATGAACGATGGGGACGTATTGTTGGTAAAAGCAGACGACCCTTCAACCACTCGTGATATCCCGAGTTTTTGTCGTTTTATGGATCATCAGCTGATTGCCGCTCAAACCGACGAGCTACCTTACCAATACCTGATCAAGAAGGGTGTTGAGTAACGCTTATGCGCCACACAATGTAAAGCGGCAGCCTGAGGCTGCCGATTTTTATTCTTCATACTCTAGGGTGCGAACTTCAGACTCTAGCTTTCGAATCTGCTTTTTCATCGCACGCATTTCTTCATGCATCGGGATAATATGCGCCACCCTGATCCACGCTTCCACCGTTAATCCGGTCAAAATGAACGAGCCTGCTACGATAGGCAACCACATATCAGTAAGTGCCATCGCCAGTAAGCAAAGAACCAAACCAAAGGTGAACAAATAACTCTGACTTTTTGGGGACATCCCCGTATAACGTGTAAGCATAAACTTGCCCTCTCGCTACACTCTTCATACTTAAAATCATCGCCAAAACAACGAGCTTTCAAATAATTAGAGCAACATCATTCACATCCTTAAAGTAGCATGACAGTGATGACACTTATATGTCCAACATCACGCATTTCAGTAAATTCGCTCAGACGTGTCATTGGTTATGCATGCCTAACCAACACAAAAAAGGCCCCAACCGAAGTCAGGGCCAACACTTAGCAAGGTTAGCTAGAAACTAGCTACGAGGTTTTAAATCGAGGACATGCAGCAATCGCTCGGGCGTGCCTTCCCATACCATAGGACGGCCTTTCGGATTGTCTTTGTTCCACCAGCCTGTGAAGCGTGTGGTGTTGTATTGGTAGAAGTTAGGCCCAGATAATACTGGCACGGTCACTTGGTTTTCCGCGATCAATGCTTGAATACTGTTTGCAATCTTACGCTGCTCTTGGCCATCAGCAGTTTTGTAGAAGCTATCCAACAGTTTGTCCAAATCCGCGTTTTTCCAATGGTGCATCGCGAAACGTGGCATCCCTTCAGAAGCTTGCAGACGCGAGTGGTAGCCACTGTCCCAATACTTGTGTGGCGTTGGGCCGTGGAAGTAGTTGGTGTAGGCGATATCGTAATCCGCCGAGATCATGCCTTTGTTGTAAATCGAAAAGTCTGGAGTGCGAGCTTTAACGTTGATCCCCACTTCCGCCAATTGCTCAGTGGCCAACATGACGGTGTTGTTAAAGTCGGTCCATCCTTGTGGAGATTGAATCAACAACTCAAATTTGCCACCAGACGGAGATTCAACAAAACCATCGTTGTCGATATCTTTGTAGCCCGCTTTCGCCAACAGTGCTTTGGCTTTTTCTGGCGAGTACGTCATGAATGGCTTGTATTTGTTGTGGGTCTCTTTGTCAGACCAAGCTTCAAAAGCGTAACCGAGCCCAGAGGCAAAATCGTTCAGTACCGCGTTACCGTAGTTGGCAATATCGATCAAGGTCTGGCGGTCAATCGCCATGGAGAAAGCGCGGCGGAAATCGATGTCATTGAGCACCTCATGCTTAACCTTGTCTTTTGACGCGTAGTTAAACACAAATGCTTGTGTGCCCGCTGGTGGATACCAGTAACCGTGATTCTCTGAGGCTTTCATATACGTTTGGTCGATATCCGGAACAAACGAGCCAGCCCAGTCGATCTTGGAGTTCATGAGCTCACCCAACACTTGGTCGTTGTGGTTCATTTGCGGAATACGCAAACAATCGACATCTAAGTTGGCTTTATCCCAATAATTCGGGTTGCGGCACTGCAAGAACAACGTTTTGGTAAACTGCGGTAACTCGGTAAACGGCCCTGTCCCTACTGGATTCGGGTTCATAAACGCAGCCGGATCTTCCACGCTGTTCCACTGATGCTCAGGCACAATCGGCACCTGAACAATTTCATAACTGATGTTGGTGTTCACCTCATTGAGATGGAATCGCACTTGATAAGGCCCAAGTTTTTCTACCGACTTAATTTTGCTATTGATTCCTCGATCGTCGATGTTAGCGTGCCCTTTCACCAATTCAAACGTAAACACGACGTCATCTGCGTCAAACGTCTCGCCATCTGACCATTTCACCCCTTCACGCAAATCAAACGTGATGCTGAGCAGGTCTTGACTCAAACTGTACCCAGTCGCAAGGCGATACTCGGGAACATTCCCTTTCAACTCATTGAAAATCACCAGCGGTTCAAAGATAAAGTCACGCGCGGTATGCAAACGCGATACTGCGTAAGGGTTGAAGTTGCGAATGAGGGACGCGTTGTGATTCGGAATGATGGTGAGCTGTGACATGTCATCAATGTCAGCAGCGACAGTGGAATGCGAAGCAATAGTCAGAGCTGAAACAATAGCGGCAGATAGCAGAGTGGTTTTCATAGCGATTCCTTGCGAACTAAGATGCCCACAAAATAACCAGTAAAACACCCACCAGCAACAGGGTGAAAACACAAATAAAAACAGCCAGTTGATTAGTACATCAGTACCACTGGCTGTTTGATATTTTAGCGACGTATCTCGGCTTCACAGCCAAAAGAATATGCGGCTGAATTCAAAGTTATTTCCATCAAGTGGTGAAAGAAAACAACACCTCACCTAATAAGCATCAATGTGTACACTTATTAAAAATGCGAGCAGGTTAAAAAAATACTCGCACTCAGAACCTAAAAGACCTCAATCCGCGTATGTAAGAAGGCAATTTAAGAATAGAAGTAAGCCCCGATCGCTAACGCAGCAAACAGAGCCGCGGTGATTTTTCGGATCAGTGCTAATGGCATTTTATCCGCCGACAACTTGCCTATCAGCACAACTGGCACATTGGCGAGCAACATACCAATGGTGGTGCCAAGAACAACCATTGTTAACGCATCGGCGTACTGCGCACCAAGAATCGACGTCGCGATCTGGGTTTTATCCCCAATCTCGGCGATAAAAAACGCGATAAAGCTGGCAACAAATGGGCCTCGGTTTGAAATTTCTTCGTCATCATCCAGCTTATCTGGAATCAGTACCCAAGCCGCCATCGCAGCAAAACTGACCACCAGCACCCATTTTAAAACGTCTGGAGACAGATAATCGGCGACCACCACACCCAACCAAGCTGCCAAAGCGTGGTTAGCAATTGTTGCAAAAAAGATCGCAGCAATAATGGGAACAGGTTTACGATAACGACTGGCAAGAAGTAGAGATAGCAATTGGGTCTTATCGCCAATTTCTGCTAAGGCTACACTGGTAATTGAAATAGCTAAAACGCTCACGACATGCTCATTGGGGCAGGGATTATAATTTTAACCATAGATAAACCTCGCGCCCCACCCCGGTTCACGATGTTTATCTAAGGTCTTGCTAAACCCATCAAGCGATGAGTCTCGAGCGCCATGGTGATTTTGCACCAATTATGTTGACGAACGAACTAAGACGAAAAGGTCATCGACTTAGTAAGCTACTCCCCAAAGATGGGCGCAATATTAACCACCTAAGTCCAGAATCTCAAGACGAAAAACCGCCAAATACTCCCGTTTAGGAAAATTTAGATACATAAGCCGTTAAATTTCTATTAAACGAGAAATATGACTAGGAATTAATCAAGATTAACCCTACTCCGAACACTAATATCTGGGTATACTTGATCGTTAATTTATTCAACCGTAATTACTCTTTACCGCCCTTGTTTGAGTTGAAAACTCAGCAGAAAAGACGAATAAATGAGTAACTAGAGAATCGCGCGAACCTGACTTATGCAAAAATACGATATCAAAACCTTCCAGGGAATGATCCTCGCGCTGCAGGATTATTGGGCTCAAAATGGTTGTACCATTGTTCAACCGCTAGATATGGAAGTGGGTGCGGGTACCTCTCACCCAATGACCTGTTTACGAGCGCTTGGCCCAGAGCCAATGTCGACAGCTTACGTACAACCTTCACGTCGTCCGACCGATGGCCGTTATGGTGAAAACCCTAACCGTCTTCAGCACTACTACCAATTCCAAGTAGCGCTAAAACCATCACCAGACAATATCCAAGAGTTGTACCTTGGTTCTCTTGAAGTTCTTGGTATTGACCCACTTGTACACGACATCCGTTTCGTTGAAGACAACTGGGAAAACCCAACGCTAGGCGCTTGGGGTCTAGGCTGGGAAGTTTGGCTAAACGGCATGGAAGTGACTCAGTTTACTTACTTCCAACAAGTTGGCGGCCTTGAATGTAAGCCTGTAACGGGTGAAATCACTTACGGTATCGAACGTCTCGCTATGTACATCCAAGAAGTAGACTCTGTTTACGATTTGGTATGGAACATCGCTCCTGACGGCAGCAGCGTTACTTACGGTGATATCTTCCACCAAAACGAAGTGGAACAATCAACGTACAACTTTGAACACGCTGATGTTGAATTCCTATTCAGTTTCTTCGAGCAATGTGAGAAAGAGTGTAAAGAGCTACTTGAGCTTGAAAAGCCTCTTCCTCTTCCTGCTTACGAGCGCATCCTGAAAGCAGGTCACGCCTTCAACTTACTAGACGCACGTAAAGCGATCTCAGTGACGGAGCGTCAACGCTACATCCTGCGTATCCGTAACCTGACTAAGTCAGTAGCAGAAGCATACTACGCATCACGTGAAGCTCTTGGCTTCCCAATGTGCAAAAAAGAAGAAAACGCGTAAGGGAAGATCCAATATGGCAAAAGAATTTCTAATCGAGCTAGGTACAGAAGAGCTACCACCAACGCAACTTCGTACTTTGGCTGAAGCATTCGCTGCAAACTTTGAAGCAGAACTAAAAAGCGCGGAACTTGCTCACGAAGGCATTAAGTGGTTTGCAGCACCTCGTCGTCTTGCACTTAAAGTAACAGCACTGGCAGACAGCCAATCAGACAAAATCGTTGAGAAGCGTGGTCCTGCCGTTTCTGCAGCATTTGACGCGGAAGGCAACCCAACCAAAGCAGCTCAAGGCTGGGCTCGTGGTTGTGGCATCACGGTTGACCAAGCGGATCGCATGGTAACAGACAAAGGCGAATGGCTACTGTTCAAACAAGAAGTCAAAGGTCAGCCAGCGTCTGAGATCGTGGTTGAGCTAGCAGCAAAAGCACTAGCAAACCTACCTATCGCAAAACCAATGCGTTGGGGTGATAAGACGACTCAATTTATCCGTCCTGTTAAGACACTCACTATGCTAATGGGCAGCGACCTGATCGAAGGCGAAATCCTTGGCGTAGCATCGAGCCGCACTATCCGTGGTCACCGCTTCATGGGCGAGCAAGAGTTCACCATCGACTCTGCTGAACAGTACCCTGCGATCCTAGAAGAGCGCGGTAAAGTCATGGCAGACTACGAAGCGCGTAAAGCCATCATCCTCGCTGACGCTCAAAAAGCAGCAGCCGCAGTTGGCGGTATCGCTGATCTAGAAGATGACCTAGTTGAAGAAGTCACATCTCTGGTTGAATGGCCAGTAGTACTTACCGCGAAGTTTGAAGAAGAATTCCTAAAAGTACCTTCTGAAGCGTTGGTTTACACCATGAAAGGTGACCAGAAGTATTTCCCTGTTTATTCAGCAGAGAAAAAACTCCTGCCTAACTTCATCTTCGTATCGAACATTGAGTCGAAAGAGCCTCGCCACGTCATCGAAGGTAACGAGAAGGTAGTACGTCCACGTCTTGCTGACGCAGAGTTCTTCTTCAACACAGACCGTAAGCGCCCGCTTATCGATCGTCTACCTGAACTAGAAACCGCTATCTTCCAGAAGCAGCTTGGCACAATCAAAGACAAAACCGACCGTATCGCAGCGCTAGCAGGCTACATTGCGAAACAAATCGGTGCTGACGTAGAAAAATCAACACGCGCAGGCCTACTAGCGAAATGTGATCTAATGACATCGATGGTATTCGAATTTACCGATACTCAAGGTGTGATGGGCATGCACTACGCTCGCCATGACGGTGAAGACGAAGCGGTTGCGGTGGCACTGAACGAGCAGTACATGCCGCGTTTCGCTGGTGATGATTTACCAACTGACGGTGTATCAACAGCTGTAGCTATGGCAGACAAGCTAGACACTATCGTTGGTATCTTTGGTATCGGTCAGGCTCCTAAAGGCTCAGACCCATTTGCACTTCGTCGTGCCTCTCTAGGTGTTCTGCGTATTATCGTAGAATACGGCTACAACGTTGATCTGGTTGATTTGGTTCGTGAAGCGAAGATTTTGTTCGGCGACAAGCTGACCAACGACAACGTAGAGCAAGACGTGATTGAATTCATGCTGGGTCGTTTCCGTGCTTGGTATCAAGACGAAGGCTTCAGCGTTGATATCATCCAAGCGGTATTGGCTCGTCGTCCTACTAAACCAGCAGACTTCGACCAACGCGTGAAAGCGGTATCTCACTTCCGTGAACTCGAAGCGGCTGAGTCTCTCGCGGCAGCGAACAAGCGTGTCGGTAACATCCTAGCGAAATTCGACGGTGAACTCGCTGAAGAGATTGACCTAGCACTGCTACAAGAAGACGCAGAGAAAGCACTGGCAGAAAGCGTTGAAGTAATGACAGAAGCGCTAGAACCTGCATTTGCCACGGGTAACTACCAAGAAGCACTAAGCAAGCTTGCTGACCTACGTGAGCCAGTGGATGCGTTCTTCGATAACGTAATGGTTATGGCAGACGATGAAGCACTTAAGAAAAACCGTCTGACACTACTGAACAATCTACGTAATTTATTCCTGCAAATTGCGGATATTTCACTACTACAGAAGTAATTCTTAGCTGAAATCATTATGTATCAACAAGCCCGACTCTTTGAGTCGGGCTTTATTTTTATCTAAAGCCAAATTTTGTGCTTTGCGTCGTAAAAGCATTAAGGTAAGGTCAAGTATTACACTATTAGCTGATCTGAGTCAGCGTATTACATATAAAGCAATCACAATGAATTAGGTAAAAGAAGCAATGCAGTTTTCTAAGTTTGGCGAAAAATTTAATCAGTATTCCGGTATCACGCAGTTAATGGACGACTTAAATGATGGTCTACGCACGCCTGGTGCCATCATGCTCGGTGGAGGCAACCCCGCCGCCATTCCTGCCATGCTCGACTACTTTAGCCAAGCCAGTGAAGACCTGCTCGCCAGCGGTGACCTAATCGCCGCGCTCGCCAACTACGATGGCCCACAAGGAAAAAACACCTTTGTAAAAGCGCTGGCAACGTTATTGAAAGAAACCTACGGTTGGAATATCACAGAAAAGAACATCAGCCTGACCAACGGCAGCCAGAGCGGTTTCTTTTACCTTTTCAATCTACTGGCTGGTCAGCAACCCGACGGTTCACACAAGAAGATCTTGTTGCCCATCGCGCCTGAGTACATCGGCTATGGTGACGCAGGGATCGATGAGAATACTTTTATCTCTTACCACCCTGAAATTGAGCTGCTTGATAACGGCTTGTTTAAGTACCACGTTGACTTTGAAGAATTGAAAGTCGATGAATCGGTGGCGGCGATCTGTGCCTCTCGTCCGACGAACCCAACAGGTAATGTCCTGACTGACGAAGAAATCCACAAACTCGATAAGTTAGCGCGTGAGAACAATATTCCACTGATCATCGACAACGCGTATGGCCTACCATTCCCGAACATTATTTTTGAAGACGTAGAGCCGTTCTGGAATGAAAATACCATCTTATGTATGAGCTTATCGAAATTGGGTTTACCAGGAGTGCGCTGTGGGATTGTGATTGCCAGCGAAGAAATCACTCAAGCGATGACCAATATGAATGGTATCATCAGCCTTGCCCCAGGCAGCGTCGGCCCGACAATCGCCAATCATATGATCGCAAAAGGTGACTTGCTAAAACTCAGTACTGAGGTGATCAAACCTTTCTACAAGCAAAAATCACTGCGTGCGGTTGAGCTACTGCAACAGGCCATTACCGATAAACGCTTCCGCATTCATAAACCGGAAGGCGCGATCTTCTTATGGCTGTGGTTTGACGAACTACCGATCACAACGATGGAACTGTACAAACGCCTGAAAGCGCGTGGCGTTTTAATCGTTCCGGGTGAGTATTTCTTTATCGGGCAGGAAGATGATTGGGAACACGCACATCAGTGTCTACGTATGAACTACGTACAAGACGATGAGATGATGCAAAAAGGCATCGCTATCATTGCCGAAGAAATCAAGAAAGCTTATCAAGAAGGCTAATACAAGAACGAAAAAGAGCGCTCAATGGCGCTCTTTCACTCTTTATCATCAACGATTTTTTACTTATCTTCGATAAGCTTTTGACCATTAATCGCGATCTTACGTGGTTGCATCGCTTCAGGAATTTCGCGTTCCAAATCAACGTGCAGCAAGCCATTTTCCATACTTGCACCAATCACTTTTACGTAATCCGCTAGCTGGAATTTACGCTCAAAATCGCGTTCGGCAATACCTTGGTATACGTAGTTTTTGTCGTCTTCGCCGTTACGCTCGCCTTTTACAATCAGCATGTTCTCGTTTTGCGTAATATCTAGCTGGTCTTCAGCAAAGCCCGCGACCGCCATGGTAATACGGTAGTGGTTGTCGTCTTTCTGCTCGATGTTGTAAGGAGGGTAACCGCCAGAATTATTCTTTGCTGAGTTCGCTTCCATCATATTGAAAAGACGATCAAAGCCGATTGCGTTGCGGTATAAAGGAGTGAAATCTACAGTTCTCATATTAACTATCCTCTTGATTAAGCAATAGTCTTAGCCGATGCAAGTTAGGCTAAGTGGATTCGATTCACTTCACTGGCATCATTGCACTGGAACATGAAATAGAATCTCGATTTGGGTTGTACTACTTGAGCAATCCTCTTAAAAGCGATGCTCAGTCAGTCGTGTTCAGAGACCCATTTGGCATCTCTTCATAAATATATATAAGGTCGTAAAAATGGCTTTCAAGTGGATCTATGATTTTTTGCACTAAAAAGCCCACCTTGTAAGATGGGCTCGGCAACTTGACGAATTACTTACGCGACGGCTTACGCGCTTTTACCACGCTTTGCTCTGCCGCTTTCTCCTGCTTTAACTTACGTTTTTCTTTCAGGCTTAGCTGTGGCTGTTTCTTCTCTTGTTTACTCATGACGTCACCTTTGTTTACTGGCATAACAGGCAGCCACACGACGGTTGTTCAACCGGTGGCCGTGATTGATGAACAATGTCGGTAATCACAAAGCATCGCCGCTGATGAAATATCTCAACATCGAACACCTCGTTCCGAGCACGCCCTAACAAACGGGAACCTAAATGCGAATCCACCGCCAACATCCCCGTTAACGGCTGATTTTTTCGGGAATCGACGATCGTCATTCGGTAGTAATGAGAACGTTCAATATCAACTAAACTCACCGTATCACCGATGGTGACTCGCGCTAAGTTGCGACATCGCGCCAGACGCTCATGGGTTTCAAAAAGCAACAATAACCGCAACGGAGATTGATACGTTAAGAAACGGCTGGTTAACCACCAAGTTCGTAGCGCAGCACCATACGCTGAGAACCAGCGTTCAAACATGATTATTTCCTTCTAAATGCCTTGTCTTACAGATAGCTTCAATGCATTGACCGGAAGTGAGCTCACCTCCGGTTTAGTTCAGGAAAATAATCACCATTTGTCTTTATCTCTTGGTTAATAATTCAACGCCCCACCACTATATCGAGTACAACAAAGAAAGCAAAAGCCGGCAGTCGAACAAAATGGCAATAAACGCGCTAAACGGGGACAAAGTCGCGAGGTGGAATCGAGAGTTGGAACTTCATACCAAAAGCCCCAATAAATTGGCACAAAGTGGCGATTTGCCAGTAAATGGAAAACAAAAAAGCAGCGAGAGATCGCTGCTTTTGATGTTGAGGGTGAGGCTTAACTTACACGTCGAGGTTTGCTACTTTCAGCGCATTCTCTTCGATAAAGTTACGACGAGGTTCTACTTGGTCACCCATTAACGTGGTGAACAACTGATCTGCGCCTACCGCATCTTCAATTGTTACCTGCATCATACGGCGTGATTCTGGATCCATCGTCGTTTCCCACAACTGATCAGGGTTCATCTCACCCAGACCTTTGTATCGCTGTAGGCTTAGACCGCGACGTGACTCTTTGATTAACCAGTTCAGTGCTTCAACAAAGCTAACGACTGGTTGAGTACGTTCACCGCGCTTAATATACGCACCTTCTTCAATTAAGCCGTGCAATGCTTCTGACAGATCTGCCAGCTTGCCGTACTCTTTTGAGTTGATCAGGTCGATACTCAGTGGGAAGGTATGGGTCACACCGTGTGTACGTACAACAATCTTAGGTAGACTTAAGCCCAACTCAGCGTGCTGTTCTACTTCGTAGCTGTACTGGCTCGCACCCACTTCTTTCGCATTCAGCTGTTCAACCAATTGTTTTGTCCATGCGTCCACAACTTCTGCATCGTGGCACTGCTCAGCTGTCAGACGAGGAGAGTAAATAAACTCGTGAATCAACGCGTATGGGTAACGGCGGCTCATGCGTTCCACCAGCTTGATGCCAGCATTGTATTGGTGAACAAGTTTCTCTAACGATTCACCTGCCAGAGCTGGAGCTTCAGGGTTTACGTGCAGCTCAGCGTTATCCAGCGCCAACGCAACCTGGTACTGGTTCATCGCGTCTTCGTCTTTGATGTACTGCTCTTGCTTGCCTTTCTTCACTTTGTACAGTGGTGGCTGAGCAATGTATACGTAACCACGCTCAATAAGCTCAGGCATTTGACGGTAGAAGAAGGTCAATAGTAGCGTACGAATGTGCGAACCATCGACATCCGCATCGGTCATGATAATGATGTTGTGGTAACGCAGTTTGTCTGGGTTGTACTCATCGCGGCCAATACCACAGCCTAGCGCGGTGATCAGTGTTGCGACTTCTTGAGAAGAGAGCATCTTGTCGAAACGAGCTTTCTCTACGTTCAGGATTTTACCTTTCAGCGGTAGGATTGCTTGGTTTTTACGGTTACGGCCTTGTTTTGCGGAGCCGCCTGCCGAGTCACCCTCCACTATGTAGAGTTCAGATAGTGCTGGGTCTTTTTCCTGACAGTCAGCCAGTTTACCTGGTAGACCAGCTAGGTCTAATGCGCCTTTACGACGCGTCATTTCACGGGCTTTACGCGCTGCTTCACGTGCACGTGCCGCATCGATGATTTTGCTACATACCATCTTCGCTTCGCTTGGGTTTTCAACCAAAAACTCAGACAGTTTTTCACCCATTGCCGACTCAACCGCCGATTTCACTTCAGAGGAAACCAGTTTGTCTTTGGTCTGGCTGGAGAATTTCGGATCCGGCACTTTCACCGATACCACGGCCGTCAAGCCTTCACGAGCATCATCACCTGATGTCGCTGTTTTTGCTTTCTTCGAGAAACCTTCTTTGTCCATGAAGGTGTTCAGCGTACGAGTCAGTGCAGCACGGAAGCCTGCCAAGTGCGTACCACCATCACGCTGAGGGATGTTGTTGGTAAAACAGTAGATGTTTTCTTGGAAGCCATCATTCCACTGCATCGCCACTTCCACCGAAATGCCGTCTTCGCGTTCGAAGTTGAAGTGGAAAATCTTGTCGATGATCGGCGTTTTGTTGGTGTTTAGGTGGTCAACGAACGCTTGAATACCGCCTTCAAACATGAAGTGGTCGCTTTTATCTTCTTCACGCTCATCAATCAACTTGATCGAGACACCAGAGTTTAGGAAAGACAGCTCGCGCAGACGTTTTGCTAGGATGTCATAGTGGAATACGGTGTTAGAGAACGTTGCTGAGCTCGGCCAAAAACGGATCTGAGTACCCGTTTTATCTGTATCACCAACCACAGCTAGTGGCGCCTGAGGCTCACCATGATGATAAGTTTGAGAATGGATGTGACCACCACGCTGGATAGTCAGTTCCACTTTTTCAGACAGTGCGTTTACTACAGAAACACCTACGCCGTGCAGACCACCTGACACCTTGTATGAGTTGTCATCAAACTTACCGCCCGCGTGAAGTACCGTCATGATAACTTCGGCTGCAGAGACTTTCTCTTCAGGGTGCATTTCCGTTGGGATACCACGGCCATCATCACTGACAGAAACTGAGTTGTCCTCATGAATTGTCACAAGGATGTCTTTACAGTGACCCGCTAACGCTTCATCAATTGAGTTATCCACCACCTCAAAAACCATGTGGTGCAGACCGGTGCCATCATCCGTGTCGCCGATGTACATACCTGGACGCTTACGAACCGCATCCAGACCCTTTAGTACTTTAATACTCGATGAATCGTAATTTTCAGACATGAGTTATCTTCCGCTATATATTTTGTTCTATTGTGCCATGTTCCACATGGAACATCTTGCCATTTTCATCTGCCATATCGGCAACTTGGCTTTGCGTAATAGAACTTACAAAAACTTGAGCCCCCGTCTCTTTTAAGCAATCTGCTAGACGCTTTCGACGTTGGCTATCTAATTCCGATGCAAAGTCATCAATCAGGTAAATACACTGTTTGCCTGTCATCTCTGTCAGATGTTGGCCCTGTGCAACCCGAAGTGCACAAACCATCAATTTAAGCTGGCCTCGTGACAATACATCTTCTACGGGTGTACCGTTTACTTTGATTCTTAAATCGGCTTTATTGGGTCCACTGAATGTGTAACCAAGCGACTGATCTCGTTCGAAGTTTTTCTCTAGAATCTCTTGATACGGCGTATCTTTGTCCCAGCCTCTATAATACTTCAACTGGATATCAAACTCAGGCAGAAAAGTCTGACAAATCTCTTCTGCTTTCGATTTCAATTGTTCTACGTACAGCGATCGCCACTGACTGATGTTTTCAGCCAGTCTAGCCATCTCTTGATCCCAATAACTGAGTTCTCGGTAACTCGTTGCTGTTTTCAATAACGCATTACGCTGCTTATTCAGTCGTTTGAATCGACCCCATGCATCATAGAATGCAGACTCTGTATGAAACACGCCCCAGTCAATAAATGCTCGGCGATGTTTCGGTCCATCAGTTAACAGATCAAACCCTTCTGGATGAATAAGTTGCAAGGGCAAAACCTGAGCTAACTGAGCCAACTTTTGTCCAGATTGACCGCCTATTTTAACCTCTGTTGAGCCATCACGCTGCTTATTAATGCCAATAGGTAGCTCAAATTGATCAGAGCTCAAAAAACGGCCATGAACAAACAGTTCATCGCAGTCATTTTGAATCACTCGCCCTGTTAGCGAGCTCTTAAAAGATCGACCGTGACCAAGTAAATAGATGGCCTCAAGGACGCTGGTTTTACCGCTTCCATTAGGACCAATAAGAAAGTTAAAGCCTGATGATAGGTCAATATCACAGGCTTTAATGTTTCTAAATTGCTGAATAATAAGACGGGTAAGCGGCATGCTAGAGTCGAATTGGCATAACCACGTACATCGCACTGTCATCGTCGGCATTTTCAATCAATGCACTGGCATTAGCGTCAGACATTGAAATACGAACTTTTTCACAGCGCAGCGTGTTTAACACGTCCAGTACATAGCTAACGTTGAATCCAATCTCGATCGCGTCGCCTTCAAAGCTGACATCCAGCATCTCTTCCGCCTCTTCCTGTTCAGGGTTGTTGGCGGTAATGCGCATTTCGCTATCTGCAAGATTCACTCGCACGCCACGGAATTTTTCATTCGACAAGATGGCCGCTCGAGAAAATGCCTGGCGCAGTTCATCACACCCTGCTTCCAGCGTTTTGGTCGTATGTTGCGGCATTACGCGACGATAATCCGGGAAACGGCCGTCAACCAGCTTAGAAGTAAAAACAAAATTATTTACTTCTGCACGAAGATTAGAATTACCAATTTGTAAGATGACAGGCTGCTCCGGTGCATCCATCAACTTAACGAGTTCAAGTACCCCTTTACGCGGGACGATGATTTGGTTCTGTGCGAAATCAGCGCCTAGTTGAGTCTGAGAAACAGCCATTCGGTGACCGTCGGTCGCGACGCTACGTAGCGTACTACCATCAATTTCAAAAAGCATTCCGTTAAGGTAATAACGCACATCTTGGTTGGCCATAGAGAATTGTGTTTTCTCTATTACGCCACGCAATTCGGCCTGAGTGAGTGTCATTTCGACTTCGCTCTGCCAATCTTCGATGTTCGGGAAATCACTTGCTGGTAATGTTGAAAGTGAGAAACGACTACGACCAGAGCGAACTTGTACGCGATCACCTTCTAAAATGAAGGTAATCACTGCGTCATCGGGCAAACCGCGACAAATATCCAAAAACTTACGTGAAGGAACCGTCACACTACCTGCTTCAAAGTCACCTTCCAGCGTCACTCGGCTGATCAATTCCACTTCGAGATCGGTGGCAGTCATCGACAACACATTGTCTTCTACTTTTAGCAACAAGTTACCAAGGATTGGCAGTGTTGGTCGACCACCTAACGCCCCGGATACCTGTTGAAGCGGTTTTAGTAAGTGGCTACGTTCAATGGAAAATTTCATAGGACGCTCTTATCAGAATTCTTTTTGCTTATACAAACAGAGTAATGGCTGGGGGTTTATACCCCAATAATCAGGGTATAAGGATACTTTGAATTAAGAAGAAAGGGTACGAATCAAGTTCGAGTAATCTTCTTTAATATCGTGACTTTCTTCGCGTAGTTGCTCGATCTTACGGCAAGCGTGCAGAACCGTAGTATGGTCGCGACCACCAAACGCATCACCAATCTCAGGCAAGCTATGGTTTGTCAGCTCTTTCGCCAATGCCATGGCAAGCTGACGAGGACGAGCAACCGAACGAGAGCGACGTTTAGACAATAAATCTGCCACTTTTATTTTGTAGTATTCCGCTACCGTCTTTTGAATATTATCGATCGTCACTAGCTTCTCTTGCAGAGCAAGCAAGTCACGGAGCGCTTCACGAACAAAATCGATAGTAATTGGTCGGCCTGTAAAATTCGCATTCGCTATAACGCGGTTTAGTGCCCCTTCAAGTTCGCGGACATTAGAACGCAGTCGCTTAGCGATAAAGAATGCCACCTCATCCGCAAGATGGATTTGGTGATCTTCCGCTTTTTTCATCAAGATCGCGACACGAGTTTCCAGTTCAGGTGGCTCAATCGCTACCGTCAAACCCCAACCAAAACGCGATTTAAGGCGATCTTCTACGCCGTTGATCTCTTTAGGGTATCGATCTGACGTCAGGATAATTTGTTGGTTGCCTTCAAGTAGCGCGTTAAAAGTATGGAAGAACTCTTCTTGAGAACGCTCTTTATTGGCGAAGAACTGAATATCATCGATAAGTAACGCATCAACACTGCGGTAATAGCGTTTGAACTCTTCAATCGCGTTGTTTTGCAGGGCTTTTACCATATCCTGAACAAAACGCTCAGAGTGCATGTACACCACTTTCGCGTTGGGGTTGTTATCCACAATCGCGTTGCCCACCGCGTGCAACAAGTGCGTTTTACCTAAACCCGTACCGCCATATAGGAACAGTGGGTTGTAGGCTGCACCCGGGTTATCCGACACCTGACGCGCGGCCGCCAAACCAAGTTGGTTGGACTTACCTTCGACGAAGTTCTTGAACTTGTGTTTCGGATTAACGTTCGAGCGATGGTTGATGTTCGCCACAGCTTCTGCGTCATCGTCCCAAGTTTTGTGAACTGGCTTGCGAGCTTGCAGCTGCGCAGGCGCTGAAGACTCTGCCGCCACATCAGCAGGTGTACGCTTTGGCGCAGGCTTAGGTGCCGATACCGGACGACTGCCGATTTCAAAACGCAAGTTAGGAATATCGTTACCACAATATTCCTGCAAAAGTCGGTTAATGCTGTTCAGATACTTATCGCGCACCCAATCCAAAACAAATCGGTTCGGTGCAAACAAAGTGAGAGTATTGTCATTGAGCTCCGCTTGTAACGGACGAACCCACATACTGAATTCTGTAGCTGGTAGCTCTTCTTGAAGCTGCTGCATACATTGCAACCATAGCGAAGATGACAC